>NZ_JBNHES010000025.1:0-37268 GCF_050591105.1 Methylobacterium endophyticum | reverse complement strand
GCCGCCTCGCGCGCAACATCTTGGCGTCACACCCGTCCGACCTGCCCATCCGCAAGAAGATGAAGCACGCCGCGTGGAGCAAAGACTATCTCTTCAATCTCTTTACTCATGTGCGATAGCCCTGCGCAGTGGGGGGAGGGAGGCGCGCGTCGCTTAACGCATCGACCGTAGACCGTACGAGGCGGGTTCTCCGTCCTCTCCGGGGGGGCTCCGGTATCTCCGGCGCATGATCGCTCGGCGCGGCACTGGCAGCGCTCCGCAAGCACGCCGAGGCTTGAGATAGATACCCGACGACCCCGCAAGCGGACGAATCGCCCCGCGCCGCATCGCCCCGACGCGACCAGCATCGCCCTGCCCGAGGCGGCCACCCCCTTCCGGGACGGCCTGCTCCAGATCCGCGATCTGATCGATCCGCGCGCATGGCCAATCGTGGACCCGCGTTTCCGCCCGGCCGACGGCACGGCGCGCCGCCGGGTGGCGAAGCCCTTGCGAGGGGCTTAAACACTTGAGCCTGCGGCGCGCCGCCGGACCTTCACCGTCAGACACCCGGAGTCGTCCTTGGCCACCATCATTCCCGTCGCCTCCTTCGACTGCGTCGTGTTCGGCGCCACCGGAGACCTGACCACCCGCAAGCTGCTCCCGGCCCTGTATTACCGGTTCAAGGACGGGCAGATCCCCGGCACCAGCCGGATCATCGGCGCCTCGCGCTCGGAGCTCTCGGCGGAGGCTTTTCGCGAGCGGGCGCGCGATGCGCTCAAGCGCTTCGTGCCGGCCGACGACCTCTCCGAGGAATCGCTCACCGCCTTCCTCGACCATCTCGACTACGTCGCCGTGGACGGGGCCGGCGAGGACGGCTGGACCGATCTCGCGCAGAAGCTCGCCGAGCGGCCGGATCAGGTGCGGCCCTACTACCTCGCCACCTCGCCCGACCTCTACGGCTCGATCTGCCGCAACCTGTCCAAGCACGGGCTCATCGGCGAGAAGTCCCGCGTCGTGCTGGAAAAGCCCATCGGCAAGGACCTCAAGTCCGCCAAGGCCATCAACGACGCCGTGGGCGAGGTCTTCCCCGAGGAGCAGATCTTCCGCATCGACCATTATCTCGGCAAGGAGACGGTCCAGAACCTGCTGGCGCTGCGCTTCGCCAACACCATCTTCGACCGGCTCTGGACGGCGGACGTCATCGACCACGTCCAGATCACGGTGGCCGAGACCGTCGGCGTCGAGAGCCGGGCGGGCTACTACGACACCTCCGGCGCCCTGCGCGACATGTTGCAGAACCACATCCTGCAACTCCTCTGCCTCACCGCCATGGAGAGCCCGCTCAACCTCGACGCCAATTCCGTGCGCGACGAGAAGCTGAAGGTGCTGCGGGCGCTGAAACCCATCACCGCGCAGGACGTGCAGGCCGTCACCGTGCGCGGCCAGTACGGCGCCGGGGCCGTCGACGGAAAACCCGTCGAGGGCTACCTCAAGGACCTCGGCACCCCGAGCCGCACGGAGACCTTCGTGGCGCTGAAGGTCGAGGTGCAGTCCTGGCGCTGGGCCGGGGTGCCGTTCTACCTGCGCACCGGCAAGCGCATGCCCCAAAAACTCTCCGAGATCGTGGTGCAGTTCCGCGCCTCGCCCTTCTCGATCTTTCCGAGCGAGGCCTTCGGGCGCGAGCCGAACCGGCTCGTCATCCGCCTCCAGCCGCAGGAGGGCATGAAGCTCGAGGTGATGACCAAGGACCCCGGCCCCGGTGGCATGCGCCTGCGCCCGACCAACCTCGACATCTCCTTCGAGGAGACCTTCAAGCAGCGCTACCCGGATGCCTACGAGCGCCTGCTCATGGACGTGGTGCGCGGCAACGCCACGCTGTTCATGCGCCGCGACGAGGTCGAGGCGGCCTGGGCCTGGGCGGACAGCCTAATCAAGGCGTGGAGCGACCGGCCTGAGCCGCCGCGCCCCTACGCGGCCGGAAGCTGGGGCCCCACGGCCTCCATCGCCCTGATCGAGCGCGACGGCCGTACCTGGCATGAGGAGATCCGCTGACGCGGACGGGCACGAAGCGATCGGCCGAGGGGATCAGCCGATCTCCTCGGCCACCAGCGCGAAGGTGAGGAGATCGACGGAGGCCGCCCCCGCGCGGAGCAGGGCGCGGGCCGCTGCATTGCCCGTCGCGCCCGTGGTGGAGACGTCGTCCACGAGCAGGATCTTCCGGCCGGCGACGCGAGGGCGGGCCGCGTCCGGCACCTTGAACGCCCCCTGGAGGTTGCGGGCCCGCGCGGCACGGGTGAGGCCCACCTGTGAGCGCGTCGCCTTGACGCGCGACAGGGCGCGCAGCTCCAGCGGCTTGCCTTCGGCCCGAGCGACCGTCCGCGCAAGAAGCGCGGCCTGGTTGAACCGCCGCCGCCACAGGCGCCAGCGGTGCAGCGGCACCGGCACCACGCAATCGGCCTCCGCGATCAGGTCGCGGCCGCTCGCGGCCATCATCCGGCCCATGATGCCGGCGAGGTCGAGCCGGTCGCCGTATTTGAGTTTGTGAACGAGCTCGCGCGCGACGCCGTCGTAGAGCGCCACCGCCCGCCCGCGCGAAAAGGCCGGCGGATCGGCGATGGCGCGGGCGGAGAGCAGCGTGCCGACACCGAGATCGACGGCGAAGGGCGTGCCGTAGCGCGGGCAGAAGGGCGCCGCGATATGGCGCATCCCCGCCCAGCAGGCCGGGCAGAGCGCGTTCGCCTCCACCGTGGCGGCGCCGCAGGCGACGCAGGAGGGTGGATAGACGAGCCCCAGCGCCCCGCCGAGGGCTCTCGACAGGGCGCCCGCGAAGAGAAGGCGCGCTCCGCTCAGTGCGCGGTCTGCTGCTGCGGCGGCTGGGCCTGCTTCTCCCGGTCGGCCTTGTTGGCCTGGTGGCGGCCGATCGCGCAGCCGGCCGCCGCTCCGACGACGCCATGCCCGGCCATGTGCCCGGCGATGCCGCCGACGACGGCGCCCTTGATGCAGCCCTTCGCCTCGGCGCCCGTGGAGAGGGCGAGGACGGTGAGCGCCGTCGCGGCGCAGAGGACGATCCGTTTCATTTCACCAATCTCCCAGTCCGGCAAAGGCTCATGTCCGGCGTGGAGCTGCAACGGCCGGCGACGATTCCCGTTCCGGGCTCCCGAAATCGTGTTGTCCATGGCGGCGCGCGATGGCGGGGCGCTGGCATCCGGCGGCCGTAGGCGCCATGTCTGACGGATATGGACCGGCCCCCTCCTCTCTTCGACACGACGCTCGCCCGCTCCCGTCTCGTGCGGGCGCGCAGGGCCGGCTATGCGGGTTTCCTGCTGGAGCGCGCCGTCGAGGATCTCGACGACCGCCTGTCGGCCGTGCTGCGACGCTTCCCCGTCGCCCTCGATCTCGCCACCCCCGCGCCCGATGCCGCCGCCCGGCTCCTCGCCTCCGGGCGCAGCGAGCGGGTGCTGCGTCTCGCCCCGGCGCCGGAGCCCATGGGCGGGCACGCCCTGGCGGTGGCCGATCCCGAGGTGCTGCCGGTCCGGCCGGGAAGCGTCGACCTCGCCGTGTCGCTGCTCGCGCTCCATCAGGTCAACGACCTGCCGGGCACGCTGGTGCAGGTGCGCCGCGCCCTCAAGCCCGACGGGCTCTTCGTCGCCTGCCTGCTCGGCGGCCGCAGCCTGACCGAGCTGCGCCGCAGCTTCGCCGAGGCGGAAGCGGAGGTCGAGGGCGGCATCAGCCCGCGCGTCGCCCCCTTCGCCGAGGTGCGCGAGATCGGGGCGCTCTTGCAGCGCGCCGGCTTCGCGCTGCCCGTCACCGACACCGAGACGCTCACGGTCCGCTATGCCGACCCCTTCGCGCTGATGCGGGACCTGCGCGCCATGGGCATGACCAACGCGCTCGCCGAGCGCCGCCGCACGCCGCTACGCCGTGAGACGCTGCTGCGCGCGGCCTCCTTCTACGCGGAGCACTTCTCCGACCCGGACGGGCGGGTGCGCGCCACCTTCGAGATCCTCTGGCTGTCGGGCTGGGCCCCGCACGAGAGCCAGCAGAAGCCGCTCCGTCCCGGCAGCGCCAAGGCGCGCCTGGCGGATGCGCTCGGCACCGCCGAACTCTCCCCCGACACCGGAGGCAAGCCGTGAAGGAACCCGGCCCCGACCATCCCATCGCGATCACGCCGCATCCGCGTCCCGTTCGGGTCCGGCTGAACGGGGCGATCGTCGCCGAGACCCGCTCGGCCCTGGCGCTGAAGGAGGCGAGCTACCCCGTCGTCCTCTACATCCCGCGCGCCGATATCGACGCCGCGTTCCTCGCGCCGAGCGAGCGCACCAGTGTCTGTCCCTACAAGGGCACGGCGAGCTACCATCACCTGAGCGTCGGCGGCGTCCGGCGCGCGGACGCCGCCTGGAGCTACGAGACGCCCCATCCGGCGGTGGCGGCCATCGCCGGCCATCTCGCCTTCTATCCCGACAGGGTGGATTCCATCGAGGAAGGCTGAGGGCCGGCGCGGCAGCGCTCGCCTGCTACTTGTCGAGGTCCTCGGCCATCTTCAGGTGGCCTTCTAGCGCCGGCCGGGTCTTGGCCGCCCACGCCTTGAGGTCGGCGTTCTCGCCGCCGTCGCCGTAGCGCTTGAACAGGTCCACGGCGTCCTTGTGCGCCTTCACCTGATCGCTGTGATACTGCTTGGTGAAGTCGCCGCCCTTCAGCCCGGCCAGCGTGTCGAGCTTCTTCTGGTGGGCGCTGTCGAGCTCCGCCGGCAGGGCGGCCTGGACCTTGCCGCTCTCGACCAGGCCCTTGAGTTCACCCGACGTCTTGCGGTGATCGGCGATCATCTGCTTGGCGAAGGTCTTGGTGGCCTCGTCGGCGCGCTCGGCCGCGAGTTCGCTGGACTTGATCTCGAACATGTCGCTCACCGCGACTTCCTTGACGAAATCGGCCGTTTTCGGCGCGATGCCGATCAGCGAATTGACGCCGGTCTTCTCGCCGATGGATTGGGCCAGCACGGGCGTCGCGGCGAAGAGCCCGGCGGCGACCAGGACATGGAGTTTCATGGCGGTCTTCCTCTCGTTGTGTGAACGGGGAAGACCGTGGCGAGCGGCCAAGTTCCGACGACGCGCCGGGTGGTGCGGCGCGCCGCCGGACGGGGACTCAGTCCTCGACCTTGGCCACGGGCCGGTCGTCGCCGCGCGCGGTCTCGTCGTGCCAGCCGCCCTTGCCGTCCTGGTAGCGGATGCCCTCGGTGGAGCCCGGCACCTGCTGCTCGGCGGCGGCCGCCTGGGCGGCCTGAAGCGCCTCGGCCCGGCTCGGGAAGGTCTCGGAGAAGACGTCGCCGACCTTGTAGGCGTAGCCGCCGTCATGCTCGACGATGTGGTAGGTGATCTCGCTCATGTCGCCTCTCGAACCGTGTCATGGGTCGTCGAAGCGCGAACACGCCTGGGCGGGCGGGGGTTCCGAGACGCGTCAGGCGTGGCCGACGGCGGGCATGCGCGCGAGATCGCGGCGCGGCGGCCCGAGCAGCGCGGCGGCGAGGTTCGCCTCCAGCACGATGAGGTCGCCGTCCGGCTCCGGTTCCCAGCCGCAGCCGCAGGCATGGGGCCCCTGGTGGGCGTCCGCCACCTGCCGGTAGAGCGCGCCGACCACCCGCGCCGCGATCTCCAACGCCGCCATCGGCGGCATCGGCCGGTCGGCGAGGCCGCGCCAGAACGCCTTGGTCAGGGCGAGCTCCATCGCCTCCTGGTTGCGCGCCAGGGCGTCGCGCTCGCGTTCGCGCCGCGCGCGCTCGCCCACCGTGGTGCCCGCGCTCATGCCCGCTCTCCGATGGCCCGCACCCGCACGGGCACCCTCTCCGGCTCCCGGCCGAAGGCGAGATCGCCCAGGCGATGCAGCCGCAGGTCGATGCTGGAACCGTCCCACCACGCGAGCCGCGCGCAGGTTCGGATCACGTCGAGAATTCCGGCCATGCCTGCCGTCCTCCGAAGCGATCGCGGCCTCGCGGGCCGCCCTCGAGCAGGTCATCGCCGTCATCGGCAGAGGATGCAAGCAGAAATTGAAATATTGGAACGAGTATAAATCGCCTTTGTCTTGAAATGTCGGCATTCATACTTTGGAGCGGTTCGATTTTTCCTGAAAAAGATCCGGTCTCGGGGCGGGTTGCGGATGGCGCTCACCGCACCGGCAGGTCGAAGGCCCGGTTCGGGAACGGCTCGCGCCGCAGGGTGAAGTGCCACCATTCGGCGGCGTAGGGGGAGAAGCCCGCGCCCTCCATGGCGGCCCTCAGGCGTCGCCGATTCGCCCGCGCTTCGGGCGCGACGGCCGTCGAGGCGGGAGCGGAATCGGGGGAGAAGCGGTCGAAGGGCGTGCCCATGTCGAGCTCGCCCCCGTCGACGCGGCGCACCAGGGTCAGGTCCACGGTGGAGCCGCGCGAATGGGCCGAGCGTTCGGCGATGTAGCCGAGGCGGAACAGGTCGCGCTTGTCGACATCCGGGTAATAGGCCTTGCGCATCTTGGTATCGGCCGGGTCGCGGGCCCAGGCGGCGAAATCCGCCACCGCGCGCAGGGGCCGGTAGCAGTCGAACACCTTGAGCCCCAGGCCTTCGCGGGCGAGCGCCGTCGCGGCCTTCGAGAGGGCGGCGGCGGCCTGCGGGGTCAGCAGGCAGCGCGGCGCCTCGTAGCCTGCGATGGGGCGGCCGACGAAGTTGTCGCTGCCGGCGTAGCGCATCTCGACGGCGAGCCCCGGCACGCGGGTCGCGGCGTCGATGAAAGGTCCGTCCGCTCGGGCCGGGAGGGTGGCCGCCAGGAGGGCGGCTGCCGCGAGCGCGCGAGATCCGGCCATGGCTCAGCCCGAGACGGCGACGAGGACGGCGCCACCGGCGATCAGCCCGACGCCGAGCCAGCCCGCCGGCGAGAGCGTCTCGCCGAGGAAGAGCGCGGCGAAGACCGCCACGAACACCACGCTCAGCTTGTCGATGGGCGCGACCCGGCCGGCATCGCCCAGCGACAGCGCCCGGAAGTAGCAGAGCCAGGAGGCGCCCGTGGCGAGCCCCGAGAGCACCAGGAAGAGGAGGGACCGCCCGCCGATGGAGGCCAGCGCCGCGCCCTGCCCGGTCGCGGCGACGATGGCTGCGGCGAAGGCCAGGATCACCACCGTGCGCACCAGGGTCGCGACGTCGGAGGGGACGCCCGCGACGCCGAGCTTCGCGAGGATCGCGGTCAGCGCCGCGAAACCCGCCGACAGGATCGCCCAGACGCGCCAGGACAGGCCCGAATCCTCCATGGTCAGAGCAGCGCGCGCATGGCGAGCAGGCCGGCGAAGAGGCCGCCGATGCCGAGCGCAACCGAGCCGACGACGTAGAGGAAGGCCGCCCCCGTCTCGCCGCGCTCCAGCAGCAGCACGGCGTCGAGGGAATAGGAGGAGAAGGTGGTGAAGCCGCCCAGGATCCCCACCGCGACGAACAGGCGCCATGCCTGGGTGGCGTCGCGCTGGGCGAACCAGCCGGCGAACAGGCCCATGGCGACGGAGCCGGCGATATTGATGCCCATGGTGCCGATGGGAAAGGACGAGCCCAGCCGCATGGCCGCCATGCCGACGGCGTGCCGCGCCATGCCGCCGAGGCCGGCGCCGAGAAAGACCAGAAGAAAACCCAAGGCGCCCATGTCGCAGTCCGTGCCGGGGGGGATGGCGTCACCCTATCTGCCGCGCGGCGCGCATGGGTGTCCACCGCAGGAACGGGCCGTCGCGGATGCGTTCGGGGTTTCCGTTCCGGGCCAGCCTCGGCTAACGCTGACGCGAGATGCGACACGGCAAGCCCGAAGGACGCGCGATGGCAGACCTCGACCCGATCCTGAACGACATCGACGCCGATCTCGACAACGCCCTGGAGCGGCTGTTCACGTTCCTGCGCATCCCCTCGATCTCGACGGACCCGGCCTTCGCCACCCATTGCCGGGAGGCCGCCGCGTGGCTCGAGGGCACGCTGACGGCCCTCGGCTTCGAGACCACCGTCGAGGAGACCTCGCTGCACCCGGTGGTGCTGGCCAGCGCGCCGAAGCCCGGCACGCCGCATCTGCTGTTCTACGGCCATTACGACGTGCAGCCCGTCGACCCGCTGGACCAGTGGGAGACGCCGCCCTTCGAGCCGCGCATCGCCACGGATGCGAACGGCGCCAAGCGGATCGTCGGGCGCGGCGCCTCCGACGACAAGGGCCAAGTGATGACCTTCATCGAGGCCTGCCGGGCCTGGAAGGCCATGGCCGGGGAGCTGCCCTGCGGCGTCACCATCCTGATCGAGGGCGCCGAGGAGAACGGTTCGCAGGGGCTGCCCGAATGGGTCGCGGCCAATCGCGACAGGCTGGGCGCCGACATCGTGCTCGTCTGCGACACCAGCATGTGGAACCCCTCGACGCCGGCGATCACCACCTCGCTGCGCGGGCTCGCCTATTTCGAGGTGAAGGTCACCTGCGCTTCGCGCGACCTGCATTCGGGGTTCTTCGGCGGCGCCGCGCGCAACCCGATCCACGTCCTCTCGAAGATCATCGCCGACCTCCACGACGCCGAGGGCAGGGTGACGCTGCCGGGCTTCTACGAGGGCGTGCGCGAGCCGCCGGAGGACCTTCTGGCGCAGTGGCGCGGGCTCGATCTCAGCGCCGAGAAGTTCCTGGGGCCCATCGGCCTGAAGGAGCCGGCCGGAGAGCGCGGCAGGATGATCATCGAGCAGGTGCAGTCGCGCCCGGCCTGCGACGTCAACGGCATCATCGGCGGCTACACGGGCGAGGGCACCAAGACGGTCATCGCCTCTACCGCCAGCGCCAAGGTATCGTTCCGGCTCGTGGACGACCAGGATCCGCAGGTGCTGGCCCGGACCTTCGAGGCCTTCGTGCGCGAGCGCGTGCCGGCCGACTGCAAGGTCGAGGTGATCACCTACAAGGGCTCGCGCGCCATCGCGCTGCCCTTCGACATGCCGGAGCTCGCCATCGCCAAGGGCGCGCTCGCCGAGGAGTGGGGCGTGCCGCCCGTCACCGTGGGGGCCGGCGGCTCGATCCCCATCGTGGGCGACTTCAAGCGGCTTCTCGACCGCAACACCCTGCTCATCGGGTTCGGCCTGGACGACGACCGCATCCATGCGCCGAACGAGAAGTACGAGCTCGCGAGCTTCCACAAGGGCACCCGCTCCTGGGCGCGCATCCTCGCGGCCTTCGGCGCGGCGGGGAAGCTCTGAGGGGGCGCCCGCGTTGCGCCTCCTGCCGCGCTTCCTCGCGCGCGCCTTGCGCCCGCGCCCCTTCGGCGGGGTGGCGTTCGACGGCACCGGCTACCGCTTCGCCCGCAAGGCGCGGGGCTATACCTACCTGCCGCCGCGCCGGCCCGAGGACTGGGACGGGGCGCTGCGCGGGCTCGGCGCGCGGCCGCGCTTCTCGATCCTGACGCCGGTCTACGATGTGGAGCGCCGCTTCCTCGAGGCGGCGGTCTCCTCGGTGATCGCGCAGTGGTATCCCGACTGGGAGCTGATCCTCGTCGACGACCGCAGCACCGACCCGGAGACCCGGGCCGGGCTGGAGGCGATCGCGCACCCCCGGATCGAGGTGATCTTCTCGCCGGAGAACCGCGGCATCGCCGCGACCACCAACGCCGCCCTCGCCCAGGCGAGCGGCGACTACGTCGTCTTCCTCGACCATGACGACGCGCTGACGCCGGATTGCCTCTACGAGCTGGCGCTCGCCATCGACCGGACGGGGGCCGACTATGTCTATTCCGACGAGGACAAGATCGATGCGGAGGGCCGCTTCTCCTCGCCCTTCTTCAAGCCGGACTGGTCGCCCGATGCCCTGATGAGCATCATGTATACCTGCCACGTCACGGCCATGCGCCGCGCGCTGGTGGAGGAGGTCGGCGGGCTTCGCGCGGGCTACGAGGGGGCGCAGGACTACGATCTGGCTCTGCGCGTCAGCGAGCGCACGCAAAGGATCGCCCATGTCCCGAAGGTGCTCTACCACTGGCGCACGCTGCCCGCCTCGCTCGCCTCGACCATGGCGGCCAAGCCCTACGCGCACGAATCTGTTCGCCGGCTAAAGGAGGATGCGCTGAGCCGCTGCGGGATTTCCGGGAGGGTCGAGGCGGTGGCCTCCCTGCCGGGGCAGTTCCGGGTGAACTACGCTCCCGTGGGCGAGCCGCTCGTCTCCATCGTGATCCCGACGCGCGACAACCACGCGCTGCTCGCCGCCTGCATCGACTCGATCCTGACGCGCAGCACCTATGCCACTATCGAGATCGCCGTCCTCGACAACGGCAGCGAGGAGCCCGCCACACGGGCCGCCCTCGCCAGGCTGGCGAAGCGCGAAAAGGTCTCGGTGATCTCCGACCCGCGCCCGTTCAACTATTCGGCCATCAACAATCTCGGCGCGGCGGCGACGCGGGGCGAGATCCTGCTCTTCCTCAACGACGACACCGAGGTGGTGACGCCGGACTGGCTGGAGCGGCTGATCGGCTACGCGCAGCGCCCGCATGTGGGCGCGGTGGGCGCGCGCCTGCATTTCCCGGACGGCACCATCCAGCATTGCGGCGTGGTGAACCTCCTCGACGGGCCCGGCCATGCCTTCTACCGGCGCGACGGCGGAAAACCCGCCGATTTCGGCCGCGATACCCTCGACTACGACTGGCTCGCCGTCACCGGCGCCTGCCTCGCCGTGGAGCGCGGAAAGTTCGAGCGGGTCGGCGGCTTCGACGAGAGCCTGCCGGTCGCCTATAACGACGTGGACCTGTGCCTGCGCCTGCACGAGGCCGGGCTCTACAACGTGGTTTGCCAGGCGGCGCGGTTGGTCCACCACGAATCCGCGAGCCGCGGCTCGGACGAGCGGGACCGCGAGAAGCAGGCGCGGCTGCTGCGCGACCGGCACCGGCTCTTCGCCCTGCATCCGCGCCACCTCGCCCGCGACCCGTTCCACAACCCGAACCTCCAGCCGAACAGCGGCCTCTTCCGCCCGTGCCCCGCGTGAGCGTGGCCCTGCTCGAGACGCTGCGCGAAAAAATCGCGGCGGCGGAGGTCGTCTCCTTCGACGTGTTCGACACGCTGTTCCTGCGGCTCGTGGCGAGCCCCGAGGACGTGTTCGACCTCGTCGGCGCGCGCCATGGGCTGCCCGGCTTTCGCAAGGCCCGCATCGCCGCGCAGACCGCCGCCTTCAAGGCGATGCGGGCACAAGGCCGCCGCGAGATCGACCTCGCCGGCATCTATGCCTGCCTGCCCGATCTCGGCGTGCCGGCGGCGGTGCTGAAGGCGTCGGAATGGGAGATCGAGCTGCTGGTGCTGCGGCCGAACCCGCAGGTGGTCGCCGTGCTCGATGCCTGCCGGGGGATGGGCAAGCGCTGCATCCTGCTCTCGGACATGTATCTGCCGAAGGCGTTCTTCTCGGAACTGTGCGCGCGCCACGGCATCGCGGTGGAGCGCGTGATCGTCTCCTCCGACGCGCAAGCGACGAAGCGCGACGACGGTGCCCTGTTCGATCGCGCGGCGCGCCTGCTCGGCGTCGCGCCGGGGGCGATCCTCCATATCGGCGACAACCCGGAATCCGACGTCGCGCGCGGCAGCGAGCGCGGCGTCGCGACGGTGCCGTACCAGCCACCCGCCCCGCGCCCGGCGGCGTCGGGGCCGGCGGAATCCGTGGTCGCGGGGGTGGCCGCCTCCGCCGCCTACGATCCGGAGCACTCGCCCTGGTGGCGCCACGGCTACGCGGCGGGCGGGCCGGCGAGCTTCGCCCTGCTGCGCTGGCTGGAGGAGCGCACCCGCGCCGACGGCATCGACCTGCTGCTCCTGCTCTCGCGCGACGGCTTCACGCTCCGCGCGCTCTGGCCGGAGGGCGGCGTGCGCAGCCTCTACTTCAAGGGCTCGCGGGTGCTGTTCGTGCTCGCGGCCATGACGGAGCGGAATTTCGAGGCGAACATTCCCTTCCTGCTCTCGGGAGGGCGCGGGCTGACCCTTGCCGAGCTGTTCGGCCGCATCGGCGTCGCGTTGCCGGACGAGGCCGCGCTCGCGGGGCTCGGGCTCTCGGCGGATACGGTATTTAGCCGGCATAACGAACGGGAGATCGAGGCGCTGCTGCGGGTGCTGCGCTGGCGGATTCTGCGCGCCTGCATCGCCTGCCGGCGTGGCCTGCACGCGCAGTTGCTGGCGGCCGGCATCCGTGACGGCATGCGCATCGGGCTCTTCGACGTCGGCTGGCGCGGCAGCACGCAGGCCGCCTTCGAGCGGGCGCTGAAGCCGCTCGCCGAGGTGTCGGTGAAGGGCTACTACCTCTGCCTGCACGAGGCGCCGTCGGACGGTTCCGAGCGCGAGGCCCTGCTGACCCCCCGCGTGCTGCCGAAGGGCGTGCTCGCCGCGCTCTACGCCAACCGGGTGGCGGTGGAGCTGTTCTTCTCCGCGCCGCACGGCTCGGTGGTGGGCTGCGATCTCGACGCGGCGGGGGAGGTCGCCTTCCGCGAGGATCCGGGCCGGGGGGCCGATCCGCGCCTGCCCGAGATCGCCGCCGAGATCGATGCCGGCATCCGCGCCTGCGTCGCCGATCTCGCCGGCCTGTCGGAGGCGCTCCCGCTCGCATTGCCGCCGGCCGCTCTGGTGGCGCCCCTCGCGGCGCTCGCCACCGCTCCGTCGCCGGAGGCGGCGAACCTCGTCGGGTCGATCTACAACTTCGATTCCTGGGGCAGCTCGACGCGGGTGCGCACCTATGCCGCGCGGCCCGACCCCGGCGTCAGGCGCCTGCGCGGCGACGCCTGGCCCGCCGGTCTCGCGGCGCTGGAGAGGAAGGGCTGACGCCCCGCCTCAACCCCTGCGGTCGAGGCTGAAGGCGCCCGGCCCGGCGGCGCACAGGTAGAGGAAGACGAAGCAGAACAGGATCGAGGCGTCGCCCCCGTTGACCGCCGGGTAAAAGTTCTTCGGCTGATGGAACATGAAATAGGCCACCGCCATGTTGCCGCAGAGCAGGAAGGCGACCGGCCGGGTGAACAGCCCGAGGATGACGAGCGCGCCGCCGACGATCTCGATGACGCCCTGGACGCCGAACAGAGAGAACAGCTCTGGTTTGGCCATCGTCCGCTCCGGGAAATTGAACAGCTTCTGCGTGCCGTGCTCCAGGAAGAGTAGTCCGGTGACGATGCGCAGGATCCCGAGGGCGTGAGGGGCGTAGGCGGACGGGCGGAAGGCCATGGGGGTGATGTCTCCTTGGATGCCGGGCGGCATCGCCGGGGTGCCCGGCCCTTGTCAATCGCCATCAGGGCGGGCCGCCCCACGCCGATCGTGGCACGCTTGCATCGCCGTCAACCTTGATGCGCGGCAACCGTGGGAAAGGTGCGCTGTGTTACCTCCGCTGAAGGTTCGTTGCCGCTAGAACCACCCTGCGAATCGGGGATTTTGCATTCAGGCCGCAGGTCTGGCCCGAGCCGCGACACCGCCAACGCCGGGCAGCAGCATATTCATGACCGTGATCGCGCTCATCATCGCCGGAAACCTCGTCCTTGCCGGCTTCTTCTCCCTCGTCGCCGTCGCTCTCGACTGACGGGCCCATGCGCGAAAGGCGGACCGCCGCCGCGCCCCATGGGGCCGGCGTGATTCGCGAGCAGACATATCCCCGATGACGACGGGCGCCGGGCCCGGTTCTCCGGCTCAGCGCTTGGGACGGTCCAGGCGCTCCAGCAGGCTCTCGATGCGCTCGCCGAACGGCGTCGCCAGGCTGTCGGCGTAGAGCCCCCGGAGATTGCGGCCCAGATGCCGGCGCACGTTCGCGCCGAGGCGCGGGGCGGCGGCCTTGTCGTCGGCGTCGCGCTCGGGATGGGTATCCCGCCCGGAGCTTCCCGCGATGACCATGGTCACGACACCCCTTCCGCGTGGGAGAGCCGCGAGGATGGCAGCCCTTGGTTAAGGGCCCGTCACCGGAATCGCGCGGCGATCGCGATTGCCGTTGCCTGCCGGCGGCTTGGCGCCCGAGCGGCGGACGCGTGCCGGCGCAACGGATTTACCGTATTCGTCAACCAATTCTCTCCTTCATCATGTCGAGTTGAAGCTGTTGTCGAGGTGATGGTGCGGGAATAGTGTCGAGGCTCCCGGATTTCAGGACGCCCGTCAGGATCACCCGCCATGTCGACACGCTCCATCGTCATCGATAACATCGTTCAGGTCGCGGCCGAGCAGGACAAGGCCCTTGCGCCCATGAGCGACGACCTCGTGCTGCTCGAGTCGGGCCTCGATTCCCTCTGCTTCGCGATCCTGGTGAGCCGGCTGGAGGACGCGCTGGGCGTCGATCCCTTCACGGCCTCGGACGAGATCGTCTTCCCGGTCACGGTCGGCGAGTTCATCGCCCTCTATGAATCGGCGATGGTCGATGTCGCGGCCTGAGATGCGCTCCCTGCGCGAGGCGCTCGCTCGAGGCGCGGGCGCGCCGGGGCGGATGCTGCACGGGCTCGACCGTGCCATCCCCTTCGCGGACCTGCTCGACCTGAACTGCCTCGGCGGCGACGTTGCCGGGCGCCGGGTGCTGCTCGCGACCAGCGACCAGTTCATGGCGGCGCTGGCGCTGATCGCCCTCGACGGGCTCGCCGAGGCCGTCGTGCTCTGCCCGCCCGATCTGGCGCCCGAGCACCTTCCCGTGATCGCCGGGCGCGCCCGCGCCGACCGTCTCGTCACCGACCGGCCGCGCTCGGCCTTCCCCGGTCTCGATGCGCTGCCGATCGTGGACTGCGCCTGG
This sequence comes from Methylobacterium endophyticum, assembly GCF_050591105.1. Classification (NCBI taxonomy): domain Bacteria; kingdom Pseudomonadati; phylum Pseudomonadota; class Alphaproteobacteria; order Hyphomicrobiales; family Methylobacteriaceae; genus Methylobacterium; species Methylobacterium endophyticum. Next base: position 22,577 of record NZ_JBNHES010000025.1, on the reverse strand, counting down.
CCTCCGGTGCCGGCGGCCCGCGAGCCGGCCTTCGAGCGGCCGACCGAGTGGCTGCTGCTGACCTCGGGCACCACCGGCGTGCCGAAGCTCGTGCGCCACGACCTCGCCGGGCTCACCGCCGCGATCAGGCCGCCGGCCGCGGACGCGCCGTCCCCCGTCTGGGCGACCTTCTACGATATCCGCCGCTACGGCGGCCTCCAGATCTTCTTGCGCGGCGTTCTTGGGACGGGCTCGCTGGTGCTCTCGCAGGCGGGCGAGGCGATCTCCGACCACCTGCACCGGCTCGGCCGGCACGGGGCGACGCATGTCTCCGGCACGCCCTCGCATTGGCGGCGCGTGCTGATGAGCCCGGCCCGTTCGGCGATGGCGCCGGGCTACGTGCGGCTCTCCGGCGAGATCGCCGACCAGGCGGTGCTCGACGGCCTGCGCGAGGCGTTCCCGGGCGCCTCTGTCGGCCACGCCTACGCCTCCACCGAGGCCGGCGTCGGCTTCGAGGTGACGGACGGGTTGGAGGGCTTTCCGACCGATTACGTCGGGCGCGCGGGCGCCGAGGTGGAGATGCGGGTGGTCGACGGCAGCTTGCGCATCCGCTCGCGCCGCGCGGCGTCCGACTATGTCGGCGCGGACGGGCTGGCGCTCGCGGACGCGGACGGTTTCGTCGATACCGGCGACATGGTGGAGGAGCGCGCGGGCCGCTACCACTTCGTCGGGCGGCGCGGCGGCATCATCAATGTCGGCGGCCTCAAGGTCCACCCGGAGGAGGTCGAGGCGGTCATCAACCGGCACGCGCGGGTGCGCATGTCGCTCGTCGAGGGCCGCCGCAACCCGATCACCGGCGCCATCGTCTCGGCGAGCGTCGTTCTGGAGCCGGCAAACGATGCTGGCCCGGACGACGAGGTGAAGAAGGAGATCCTCGCCGCCTGCCGTGCGGAGCTGAGCCCGCACAAGGTGCCGGCGATGCTGCGCATCGTGCCGAGCCTCGATGTCACCGCCGCCGGAAAGCTCGCGAGGCGTCATGCCTGAGACCATGCGCAACGTTCTCGTCACGGGCGCGAGCCGGGGCCTGGGGCTCGCCATGGCCGAGAGGCTCGCGGGCTCCGGCTTCTCGGTGATCGCCGTCGCGCGCAAGGACAGCGAGGCGCTCCTGGCGGCTTCCGAGACCGCGCGGGCGGCGGAGCGCGGCGCCATCGCCTTCCGCCCGGCCGACCTCTCCGACATCGACGGGCTGGGCCCGCTGGTCCGGCAGGTCCGCAAGGAGTTCGGGCCGCTCTACGGGCTGGTGAACAACGCCGCCATCGGCACCGAGGGGCTGCTCGCCACCATGCAGAACCCGCATGTGGAGGCGCTGATCCGCCTCAACGTGCTCTCGCCGATCATGCTCACCAAGTTCGTGGTGCGCGGGATGATGGCCGACGGCAAGGGCGGGCGCATCGTCAACATGTCCTCGATCATCGCCTCCACCGGCTACAGCGCGCTCTCGGTCTACGCCGCCACCAAGGCGTCGATGGTGGGCTTCACCAAGTCGCTCGCCCGCGAGGTCGGCCATCTCGGCATCACCGTGAACGCGGTGGCGCCGGGCTTCATCGACACCGAGATGACCCAGAGCCTCGGCGAGGAGGACCGCGACCGCATCGCCCGCCGCAGCGCGCTCCGCCGGCTCGCGGAGCCCGCCGACATCGCCAACGCCGTCGATTTCCTGATGGGCGAGGGCGGCCGCAACCTCACCGGCACGGTGCTCACCATCGACGCCGGCAACACGGCTTGACCGTGAGCCCGATTTTTCTAATACAATTAAATGTTAATTTCCGCCTGCAAATTTTATATCTTAAATTCGAGAAGGCGCGCCAGATTATTAGCGCGCCTTCCCAAGTGGTAGATCCTGTGAGGTCGCTACTTTGACTTCTGCCCCTTGGTCTGGTCTTGGCTAAGCGCACTCGCGGCCAGGGATTTCACCTGTGCTTTTGTTGGTGTTACGCTTCCTGAGAGTACTTTCGAAGCCAAGGTTGAGACTTTGGATGAGGTCTGGCGCGGCGGAGGGGACTTCGCCATTCTTACGCTTCCTTAAGCTGCATTGCGGCGGAGGAGAGCGAGCGAGTGGCTCTAGGGGTGTAGACGCCCTTTGAGCACATCATTCACGCGACCGGGGTTGACGTCATAACTTGCTGCTATTCGGTTCTGGAACTCGCCATTCCAGCGCCGAAGCCAAACCGTGATTGCGTCTTCCAATGAGAGCCGACGCGAGGGTCCTTGGGGACTGTCATGCATACTTCAAGGCTCCAAAAATGCGCCTTGGCCGAGTTGACAGTTGTCCGACCGTGCATAAAATGCACATGTCCAGACCGCCTCCGCAACCCGACCAAGGCTTTGCGGATTGGACATGGAGCCGGGGTTGGGAGCCCCGGCTTCGCCATATCAGGTTGGATTTTGACCAGCCTGATGGCATCGTCGCCTGAATCGCGACACTGGTCAATACCCCCGCTTAACCAATAGGCTGAATTCTCGCCAGGATTGCTCGCTGACGGCGATTGGGCATCTTTTGCTAATGCAACCCAGCCGGCAGGCTGCCTGCCCTGTGTGAGCCGGACAAACGTCGAACAGTGAATTCGGGCTTGACCCGAGGGCCCTCTTCCCCACGATGCCGCCGCACCGACACGGGTGCGCCCAAAGCTGCATCCGGGAGCGCCAGACCGGCCATGACCGAGACCGATCCGACGCCGGCCAAGCCCGCCGTTGAGCCCGCCGTCACGCATGCCTTCGTGCTCGCCGCCGGCCTCGGCAAGCGCATGCGCCCCGTCACCGCGACGGTGCCCAAGCCCCTGGTGGAGGTCGCCGGCCGCGCGCTGCTCGATCACGCCCTCGACAGGGTCGCCGAGGCCGGCATCGGCCGGGCGGTGGTCAACGTGCACTGGCTCGCCGACCTGATCGAGGGCCATCTCGCCAAGCGCGGAATCGCGCCCTCCGTCACGGTCTCGGACGAGCGCGGGGCGCTGCTGGAGACCGGCGGCGGCGTCAGAAAGGCGCTGCCGCTGCTGGGCGAGGGCGCCTTCGTCGTGCTCAACTCGGATTCGTTCTGGCTGGAGGGCCCCTCGCCGAACCTCTCGCGGCTGATCGCGGCCTGGGAGGCTGAGCGCATGGACATGCTGCTCCTCGTCGCCCCCACCGCCACCAGCCTCGGCTACGAGGGCGTCGGCGATTTCGTGATGGACGCGGACGGGCGCCTCGAACGGCGCGGGGAGAGGCGTGTCGCGCCCTTCATCTATGCGGGCGTCGCGATCATGACGCCGGCGCTGTTCGCGGACACCCCAGAGGGCTCGTTCTCGCTGAACCTGCTGTTCGACCGCGCCATCGCCGCCGGGCGCCTTCACGGCTTGCGCCTCGACGGCCAGTGGCTTCATGTGGGCACCCCCGAGGCGATCCGGGCGGCGGAAGAGCGGGTGAGGCTCAGCGCGCGCCAGCCCTGACGCACGGATTTGTGAGGGCGCATCCGACCGGATAAGCACGGCGCGACCCAAGTCCGAAAAAACATGAGCGAGCCCCGCCTCTTCACCGTCCCGCCCGGTGCGCCCTTCCTGCCGGTGCTGGCCGAGGCGCTCCTCTCCGGCCGGCTGGTGGGGGAGGTCGGGAGCGATCCGCTCGGGCTCGCGGCCGTCACCGTCTACCTGCCGACCCGCCGGGTCGCCCGCGCGTTCGGGGCGGTGCTGGCCGGGCGGCTCGGCCATGCCGCCCTGCTGCCGCGCATGATCCCGCTCGGGGAGGCCGACGAGGCCGAGCTCGATCTCGCGGCGAGCCCGCTCGTCGGCGAGGGGCCGGACGTGCTGGCGCCCTCCATGCCGCCGCTGGAGCGGCGCCTCGTGCTGGCGGCCCTGACCCGCCGCTGGGCCGAGACGATCGACCGCGCGCTCCTGCCCATCGCCGACGGCGTGCCCTTCGGCGTGCCGGCCTCCCCCGCCGACGCGGTGGCGCTGGCCGGCGACCTCGAGAGCCTGATGGACGCGCTCACCGTCGAGGGCGTGCCCTGGGACGAGATCGCCGGCGCCGTCGATTCCGAGTACTCGCGCTATTTCGGGCTGACCCTCGATTTCCTGCGCATCGCCGCCGAGAACTGGCCGAGGCTGCTGGCCGAGCGCAGCCTCGGCGATCCGGTGTTCCGGGCGCGCCGGCTGGTGACGGCGGAGGTCGAGCGCCTGCGCCGCGCGCCACCCGGCGATCCCGTGGTGATCGCGGGCGCCACCGGCTCCACCCCGGCCGTCGCCGACCTGATCGGGGCGATCGCCGCCCTGCCGCGCGGGGCCGCCGTGCTGCCGGGCCTCGACCGCGATCTCGACGATGCCGGCTGGAACGCCATCGAGACGGACGGGGAGACCGCCCACGGCCACCCGCAGGCGATCCTGCACCGGCTGCTCGGCTCCCGCCATCTCGGCCGCACGCGCGCCTCCGTGATCCCGCTCGGCGAGGTCCCGCCGGAGGCGCGGGCCCGCGAGAGGCTGCTCGCGCAGGCCCTGCGGCCGGCCGCGACCACCGATGCCTGGGCGCGGATCGACCCGGCCGAGCGGGACGCCCTCGCCGCGTCCGGTCTCGCCGGTCTCGCGGTGGTCGAGGCGGCCGACGAGCGCGAGGAGGCGCTGGTGGCGGCGGTGGCGCTGCGCGAGACCCTGGAGACGCCGGGGGCCACGGCGGCCTTCGTCACGCCGGACCGGGGGCTCGCCGCCCGCGTCGCGGCGGAGCTCGGCCGCTGGGGCATCGTCGCCGAGGACGCCGCCGGCCAGCCCCTGCCGGTGACGCTCGCCGGCCGCTTCGCCCGGCTCGCGGCGGAGCTCGCCGTGGAGCTGCGCGCCGCCCGCATCGGCAACCGCCAGGCCGAGCGCCTGATCGCGCTGCTCGCCCATCCGATGACGCGGCTGGGGCTGCCGCGTGGGGACGTGGCGCGCGCGGCCGCCGCCCTCGAGATCGGCGTGCTGCGCGGGCCCGCGCTGGCGCCCGGATTTCCGGTGCTGCGCGATGCGCTCGGTGCGGCCCGCAGCCCCACGGCGCATGTGCCGCGCGCGAAACGGCGCCTGACCGACCTCGACTGGGACCTGGCGGCCGGCCTGATCGACCGCTTGGAGGCCGCTTTCGCGGGGTTTCCGGGGCCTTGCGACCCGGACGATTGCGACCTGCTCGGGCTCTCGCAGGCCCACCGCGCGGCCTGCGAGGCGCTGCTCGAAGGGCCGGCGGACGACGCGGAAGCCGCCGCCGACGCCTCCCTCGACGGCCTCGACACGCTGTTCGACGACCTCGCTTCCGCCGAGTCCGGCCCGATGCGGGGCGCGCTCGCCGACTATCCGGCCTTCTTCACCGGGCTCGCCGGCCTGCGCAGCGTGACGAACGCGGGGGGAGCGCCGCATCCGCGCATCGCCATCCTCGGCCTGACGGAGGCGCGCCTGATCTCCGCCGACCGCGTGGTGCTCGGCGGCCTCGACGAGGGCGTCTGGCCGATGAAGACGGTCACGGACGCCTTCCTCAACCGCCCCATGCGCGCGCGCATCGGCCTCGACCCGCCCGAGCGGCGGATCGGGCAGAGCGCGCATGATTTCGTCGCGCTCCTCGGGCATCGCGACGCGGTGGTGACGCGGGCGGTGAAGCGCGGCGGCTCGCCCATGGTGCGCTCCCGCTTCCTCCTGCGCATGCAGGCGTTCTGCGGGGATGCGCGCTGGCGGGGCGCGCTCGATGCCGGGGGGCGGCTCGCGGCCTGCGCCGCCGCCCTCGACCGGGGGACGGACGGGCCGCAGCCGCGTCTCGCCCGGCCGGCGCCCAAGCCCGACCCGGCGCTCTTTCCGAAATCCCTGAGCGTCACCGAGATCGAGACCCTGGTGCGCGACCCCTACGCGATCTTCGCCCGCCATGTCCTGGGGCTCGATCCGCTGGAGCGGGTCGCCGCCCCGCCGGGGGCGGGCGAGCGCGGCAGCCTGATCCACGCCGTGCTCGGCGGCTTCGCCCAGCGCTTTCCGCAGGGCATGCCGGAGGACGCGGAACACGCGCTCCGCGCCATCGCCCGCGAGGCGTTCGCGGGCATCGAGGCGACGAATCCCGAGCTCTTCGCCGAGTGGTGGCCGCGCTGCGAGCGGCTGATGGCGGCCTTCCTGGACTGGGAGGACGCCCGCCGGCCCGCCATCGCCGGTATCCACGCCGAGGTCTCGGGCCGCTGGGCGATTCCCATGGGCACGGAACCCTTCACCCTGCGCGCCCGCGCCGACCGGATCGAGCGGCGGCGCGACGGCGGCGCCTGCATCGTGGACTTCAAGACCGGCGCACCGCCCACGAACCCGGCGGTCTTCGCCGGATTCTCGCCGCAGCTCACCCTGGAGGCGGCGATGCTGATGGCGGGTGCCTTCGAGGGCATCCCGAAGCCTGCCGGCACGCCGGAGCTGCTCTACGTCCAGGCGTCGGGCGGCCGCACGCCCCTCAAGGACGCGCCCGTGAAGCCGCCGAGGGACGATCCCCGCAGCGTCGGCGAGGTGGTGGCCGAGCATGCGGCGCGGCTGCGCGGCCTCGTCGCCCGCTACCGGACGGGGGAGGCGGCCTATGTCTCGCGGCCCTACCCGCAATACATCCGCTACGAGGGCCCCTACGACCATCTCGCGCGGGTGCGCGAGTGGTCGCTCTCCGGCGAGGGGGAGCCCGAGGCATGAGCGAGGCGCCTCCCCGGTTCGTCGTCGACCAGGCGACCCAGGCCGCGCAGCGCGGCGCCGCCGATCCGGCCGCCTCGGCCTGGGTCTCGGCCAATGCCGGCGCCGGCAAGACCAAGGTCCTCACCGACCGGGTGGTGCGCCTGCTGCTCGCCGGCACGCCGCCGGGGCGCATCCTCTGCCTGACCTTCACCAAGGCCGCCGCCGCCAACATGTCGACCCGCGTGTTCGAGCGGCTCGGGCGCTGGGTCACGGAAGGCGACGCGGCGCTCGCCGCCGATCTCGAGGGGCTCACCGGCAAGGCGCCCTCCCGCGAGGGGCTGGACGATGCCCGCCGCCTGTTCGCCCGCGCCGTCGAGACGCCGGGCGGGCTCAAGATCGAGACCCTGCACGCGCTCTGCGAGCGGCTGCTGCACATGTTCCCGTTCGAGGCCAACGTGCCGGCTGGCTTCTGCGTGCTCGACGACGACGCGGCCGCCGCGATGTTCGCCCGCGAGACCGACGCGACGCTCGCCGATGCCGTGCTCGGCGCCGCGCCGGACATCTTCGCCGCCCATGCGCTGATCCAGCCCGACGCCCAGGACGACACCCTGCGCGACCTGATCCGGGGCGCCATGCGCGCCCGCGCCGTGCTGCGGCAGGACGGCCTGTCCGCGCCCTTCGCCGCGCTGGGCACGGCGCTGGGGCTGAGGGCGGGGGAGGACGAGGCGGAGATCGCCGGGCGCATCCTCTCCGGCTTGCCCGGCCTGAAGGCCCTCGCCGGGCGGCTGCGCACGGGGGCCGCCACCGACGAGGGGCTGGCGGATGCGCTGGTCCGGGCCGATCCGGCGGCTCCGCCGGAGGCCGTGGAGGCGCTGCGCGGGGCCTTCTTCACCGACAAGGGCGATCCGCGAAAGAATCTCGGCACCAAGGCCGCCGGGCCGGAGGTGAAGGCCGCGCTGCTCGCCGAGCGCGACCGCCTCGTACCGCTCTTCGAGAGTCTCGGCGCCGCCCGCGCGCTCGCCCGGACGCGGGCGCTGTTCACGCTGGCCGCCGAGATCGACCGCCGGGTCGAGGCGCGGAAGGCGCGCATCGGCGCCCTCGATTTCGACGACCTGATCCACAAGACCCGCGACCTGCTCGCGCGGGTCGACGCGGCCTGGGTGCTCTACAAGCTCGATCGCGGCATCGACCATGTGCTCATCGACGAGGCGCAGGACACCAACCCCGAGCAATGGGCGATCCTCGACAGCCTCACCGCCGAGTTCACGGCCGGGGCGGGCGCCCGCGAGGTCAGGCGCACGCGCTTCGCCGTGGGCGACCCCAAGCAGTCGATCTACAGCTTCCAGGGGGCCGAGCCGCGCCGCTTCGAGGAGACGCGGCGGGAGTGGCTCCGCGCGTCCAAAACCGCCGGGCTCGCCTTCGAGGATGTCAGCCTGCGGCTGTCCTTCCGTTCGGCGCGCGGCATCCTGCGGGCGGTGGACGCCACCTTCGCGATCCCGGAGCATTTCGGCGGCCTTTCCTTCGCGGACGAGGCGGTCGGCACCGTTCATGCCAGCGCGCGGGGCGACGCGCCCGGCATCGTCGAGCTCTGGCCCATCGCCGAACCGCAAGCCGCCGCCGAGCCCGATGCCTGGACCGCCCCCGTCGACGCGCCCGAGACCAGCGCGCCGGCCATCGTCACCGCCCGCAAGGTGGCGCGCGCCGTGCGCCGCTGGATCGATGTCGGCGACGAGGGCGGCCGCAGGCGCCGGCCCGGCGAGATCCTGCTGCTGGTGCGCAAGCGCGGCGCCGCCTTCGAGGAGGCGATCCGGGCCCTGAAGGCGCTCGGCGTCCCGGTGGCGGGGCAGGACCGGCTGGACGTGGCCGCCCATATCGCGGTGATGGACCTTGTCGCCATCGGCCGGGCCGGGCTGCTGCCCGCCGACGACCTGACGCTTGCCACCGCCCTCAAGACGCCGCTGGTCGGGCTGAGCGACGACGACCTCGTGCGGCTCTCGGGCGGGCGCGCGGAGTCCGAGACCCTGGAGGACGCCCTCGGCCGCCATGCCGAGGCGGGCGATCGGGCCGCGATCCTCGCCCGCGCGGCGCTTTCCGGCTGGATCGCGCTCGCCGCGCGCCAGGGGCCGTTCGGGTTCTACGCCACGCTGCTCGGGCCGGGGGGCGGCCGCGAAAAGCTGGTGGCGCGGCTCGGCGGCGAGGCGGGGGACGCCATCGACGTCTTCCTCGCCAAGGCGGCGGAGGCGGAGAGCGGCACCGACGCGCCCTCGCTCTCGGGCTTCATCGGCGGATTCGAGGCGCGGGGCACCGAAGGGCTCACGGTCAAGCGCGACCTGGAGACCGGCCACGACGAGGTCCGGGTGATGACCGTCCACGGCGCCAAGGGCCTGGAGGCGCCCGTCGTGGTGCTGCTCGACGGCTGCGAGCCCCTCGGGCGCAACGATCCCAAGCTCCTGGCGATGGGCGCCGACGGCGCCGTGCCGCTGCCGCCGGTCTGGGCCGGGGCGAAGACGCAGGATTCCCCCGCCACCGCCGCCGCGCGGGACAGAATCCAGGCGCGGTCCCGCGAGGAGCACAACCGGCTCCTCTACGTCGCCATGACCCGCGCCGCCGACCGGCTGGTGGTCGCCCCCTATCGCGGGGCGACCAAGGAGACCGCCGGCTGCTGGTGCGAGATGATCCGCATCGGGCTGGAGGCGTCGGGCTGGCCGGGGGAGGCCGTCGAGCTGCCCTACGGACCGGCGACCCTGTGGCGGGACGGCGTCGCCGCGGCGTCCGCGCCGTCGGACGCGGCGGCGCCCCCGTCCGACGCGGCGGTGCCCTCCTGGCTGCATGCGCCCGCCCCGGTGGAAGCCGCGCCGCCTCCGCCACTGAGCCCCTCCGGCGCCCTGCGGGCGGCCGATTCCCGGCCCCCCCCGGCCCGGCGGCAGGCGGATGGCGACGCGCGCCGGCGCGGCGTGCTCGTCCATGCGCTGCTGGAGCACCTGCCCCGGCTCGATCCGGCGCGGCGCGGGCAGGCCGCAGACGCCTTCGTCCATGCCCGCGCCCCGGCCATGCCGAAGCCGAAGCAGGCGGCCATCGTCGAGGCGGCCCTGCGGCTGATCGACGAGCCGGAACTGGCGCCGCTGTTCTCGGCCGGGGCGCGGGCCGAGGTGACGCTCTCGGGCAAGGTCGTCGTGGAAGGTGTCGAGCGCGCGGTCTACGGCCGCGTCGACCGCCTGTCGGTGGAGGAGGGCGTCGTCCGCCTCGCGGACTTCAAGACCGGGCGCCCCCCGGTGGCGGACGCGCCCCTGCCGGTTGCGGAGGCGGGCCAGCTCGCGCTCTACGCGCTGCTGCTCGCCCGGATCTATCCCGGCCGCAACGTCGTGCCGATGCTGGTCTGGACCTCGGGGCCGACGATCCGGCGCTTGAGCGAGGCGGAGATCGCCGCCGCGCTCGCGCCGCTGGGCTTGTGAGGCTCGCACTCATACCGCTGCGCTTTCGAACGGCCCGTTCGAAAGCGCGAGGCAAGCGCGACTGCGCGTCGGCGCCGATGCGCCGCACCGCCTTTGGAACGACGACGTCGTTTCCAAAGGCACGCCGGTGTCACCCCTCCTGCTTCTTCGGGGTCAGCTTGAGGATCTTGCCGTCCGGTCCGTCGGTGACGGCGTAGATCGCGCCGTCCGGCCCGACCTTCACGTCGCGGATGCGCTCCCGAAGCGGGATCCGCTCCTCGCTGACCACCTTGTCGCCGTCGAGCTTGAGCACCACGATCCCCTCGCTGACGAGGCCGCCGACGATGAAGTCGCCCTTCCAGGAGGGAAACAGCTCGGCGCCGTAATAGGCCAGGCTGGAGGGGCCGATCACCGGGTCCCAGTAATAGGCGGGCTGCGAGGTGCCGCCGGCCTGGGTGACGCCCTCGCCGATCTTCTCGCCGGAATACTCGATGCCGTAGGTCACGAGCGGCCAGCCGTAGTTCACGCCGGGGCGCGGCCGGTTCAATTCGTCGCCGCCGCGCGGGCCGTGCTCCACGGTCCAGACGCGGCCCTGGCCGTCCAGCGCGATGCCCTGGACGTTGCGGTGGCCGTAGGACCAGATCTCGTGGCGCGCCTTGTCGCTGCCGGCGAAGGGGTTGTCCTTCGGCGCGGCGCCGTCGGTGTCGATGCGGAAGACCTTGCCGAGGCCGCTGGACAGATCCTGCGCCTGTCCGCGCGTCGCCTTGTCGGAGCGCTCGCCCGCGGTGACGAACAGCTTGCCGTCCGGCGCGAAGACGAGGCGCGAGCCGAAATGCTTGTCGCCGTCATAGGTCGGCATCTGCCGGAAGATCACCTTGAACTCGTCGAGCTTGCCCGTGCCGCCGCTCTCGACGAGCTTCGCCTTCGCCACCGTGGTGCCGTTGCCCTTCTCGCGGGGCTCGGCGTAGCTGACATAGATCGTCCGGTCGGAGGCGAAGCCGGGGCTCAGCGCCACGTCGAGGAGGCCGCCCTGGCCGCGCGCGTCGACCTTGGGCACGCCCGCGACCGGCTGGCCGAGGGTGCCGTCCTTGGCGACGAGGCGGATCCTGCCGGCCTTCTCGGTGACGATCATGCGCCCGTCCGGCAGGAACTCCATGGCCCAGGGGCTCGCCAGCCCCTTCGCGACGGTGGCGATCTCGACCTTCGTGGCCTGGGCGGGCATCGGCGCGCGGGTCTGGTTCGGCAGCAGCGGCCGGTAGGGCGCGTTCGCGGGTCCGGTCTCGGCGGGGCCGGCGGCGGTGTCTCCGGCGGGCGCCGAGAAGGCCTCGCCGCCGACGCGGGCGGGCGGAGCCTCCTCGGCGAAAGCCAGCGGCGGGAGGCCGAGACCGAGGACGGCGAACGTGGCGAGGAGGGTCGGCTTGATCGGCGTCACGATGCGGTTTCCTCAGGCGTTGCGGCGGTCCGGGCGGCCCCTCGCTCCGGGGGAGGGGACGGGTCTGGCAGGTCCGGCGACCGCCTCGTGCGGCAGGCGGTGTTCGGCCCCGCCTGCGGGGGAGATGGGGCGGCGGCGCGGAAGGGCGAGGGCCGCGATGCCCGCCCGCGACCATGAGACCGGCGCGCGCCAGGGCTGCGGCCGGTGCCATATGCCTTGACCGCCCGGCGCGGCGTCGCCAATTCTCGCCCACAGCAGCGGGCGACGCGCGGTCGCGGACCGTGACCGCGCCCGTGCGATGGAAAGGGTTTGTCGATGGCGACGGTGAAAGTGACCGACGCGAGCTTCGCGCAGGACGTCCTCCAGTCCGCCGAGCCCGTCGTGGTGGATTTCTGGGCGGAATGGTGCGGCCCGTGCCGGCAGATCGGGCCGGCCCTCGAAGAGATCGCCACCGATCTCCAGGGCCGGGTGAAGATCGCCAAGGTGAACGTGGACGAGAACCCCGGCATCGCCGCCCAGTACGGCATCCGCTCGATCCCGACGCTGCTGCTCTTCAAGAAGGGCGAGCGGGTCGATCAGAAGGTCGGCGCCGCCCCGAAGGGCGACCTGTCGCGCTGGATCCAGGCGCAGACCGCCAACGCCTGATCCTGGCGGACGGGCTCATGGGTCATCACCCATGAGGCCCGGCGTCTTCACGCACGCGGCTCGTTTGGATCGAGCCACGTCGCGGGGGACGGATCGAGAAAAGCCCGGCGCGAGCGATCGCGTCGGGCTTTTGCTTGGCCCGAGTGCTTGGCCCGAGTGCTTGGCCCGAGGAGTCCTTGGCCCGAGGGGAGCCGCCGAAACGAAAAGAGCCCGGCCTTGCGGCCGGGCTCCTGGTTTCGAGACCCAGTTTTTATGGATTGAACGGCTTAGTAGGTGCCGAACTTGTAGTTCACGCCGGCGCGCACGACGACGAACTCCGTCGAACGGGCGTTCTCGCCGAGCAGCAGGCTGTTGTTGGCCAGCGTGAAGATGCCGGTCGCCTGGTTGCGGTTGCGCTCGAGGTTCACGTAAAGGGCTTCCACCTTCAGCGTGACGGCCGAGGACTGGAAGAAGTTCAGGAACGAGCTGGTGGGCAGAGCGTACTCGACGCCACCGCCGGCGGCGTAGCCGGTGCGGAAGCTGTCGTTGCCGCCGAGGCCGGCGATCGTGGTGCCGGAGCCGTAGGCGAAGCCGCCGGTGCCGTAGAACAGGACGCGGTCGAAGGCGTAGCCGATACGGCCGCGGACGGTGCCGAAGTAGTCGAGGCTACGACGGGCGGTGAACACGGCAGCGGCCGGGGGAGCGAAGGCGAGGCCGTTCGTGCCCACGAAGGTGTAGGTGCTGGCGCCGCCGCGACGGTTGAAGTCGGTGTACTGAGCGTCGGCCTCGACACCCACCACCAGGCCGGAGCCGGGGGTGAACTGGTAGTTGTAGCCGATCTGGCCGCCGCCGACGAAACCTTCGGTCTCGTTACGGCCGTTGTTGAGGCGCAGCACGCCGTTGGTGCCGGCCGAGCCGATCACCGAACCGGCCGGAAGGACGTAGGCGTTGGAGGTCGAACCGGCGTCGAAGCCGTAGCCGGCGTTGAAACCAGCGTAGAAGCCCGTCCAGGTGAAGACGGGAACCGGCGTGAACACCGGCGGAGCGGCGCGACGCGGAAGGTCGGCGGCCGAAGCGGCGGCCGTGAGTGCCGTGAAGGCGGCGAACGTGGTCAGAAGCTTTTTCATTGTGATCCTCAGCATGTGCCCGATCGCTGCCGAAACTAGGGGATTTTCCACAGCTAAGATGTAGCGCTGAGGCCACACCGGTCCGGGCTCGACTGCCCGCCACCGTTGTTCGGGGAAACCGGGGATCGTCTGTCGGGCGTTAACCTGACGGTGACGAAGTGCCGTTCCGGGCGCTGCTGTGCAATTGTGGACGAACCGCCGCCGCGACCGCCGCAAGACTGTCGACAATAGCTCAGCCGCGCGAATCGGCAATCCTCCGATTCGCGCCGATTCGCCGAAGCCCGTCAGGTCGGCGGGGTGCCGTTGGCGGCCAGCACCGCGCCGGCGAGATAGAGCGATCCGCAGATCAGGATCCGGGGCGGCCGCTCGAAGGCGATGTCGGCCACCGCCGCGAGCGCCGTCTCGATGCTCGGCGCGGTGCGCGCGTTCAACCCCGCCTCCGTGGCGATCCGCGCCACCTCCTCGGCGGGTCGCGCCGCCATCTGGCCGGCGATCGGCACCGCGATCAGCGCGCGGGCGAGGCCGACGAAGTTGCGCAGGAACCCTTCCGCGTCCTTGGTGCCGAGCAGCCCCGTCACCAGCACCAGCGGCACGTCGCTGCGGTCTCCCAGGTCGGCGATGGCCGCCGCCAGGATGCGGCCCCCGTCGACGTTGTGGCCGCCGTCGAGCCAGAGCTCGGAGCCCTCCGGCACCAGCTCGGCGAGGCGTCCGCGCCCGAGCCGTTGCAGGCGGCCGGGCCAGTCGACCTTGTTCAGCCCGGTCTCCAGGGCGGCGGTGCCGATGTCGCCGAACCCCGCCGCACGCAGGGCCGCGATGGCGGTGCCGGCGTTGACGTATTGATGGCGCCCGGCGAGCCGGGGCCTCGGCAGGTCGAACAGGTCGAGCTCGTCCTGGAAGACGAGGCGGCCGTTCTCCTCGTGCACGGAAAAGTCCTGGTTGCCGACCATCACCGGCACGGCGCCGACGGATTCGGCGTGGCGCACCAGCACCTCGTCGGCCTCGGCGTAGTCCTGTGCCGCGATCACCGCCGGGCAGCCGCGCTTGAAGATGCCGGCCTTCTCGCCCGCCACCGCCGCGACCGTGTCGCCGAGATACTCGGCATGGTCGCGCCCGATCGGGGTGACGACGGCGGCGGCGGGGGTGTCGATCACGTTCGTCGCGTCGACCCGGCCGCCGAGCCCGACCTCGAGCAGCAGCACGTCGGCGGCATGCTCGGAGAAGAGCAGCAGGGCGGCGGCCGTGGTGATCTCGAAGACCGTGATCGGCTGGCCGGCATTGGCGGCTTCGCAGCGGGCGAAGGCGTCGGCCAGCCGGTCCTCGGGCACGAAGACGCCGCCGCCGATCCGCCCGAGCCGGATGCGCTCGTGGAAGCGCACGAGATGGGGCGAGGTGTAGACATGGGCGGCCAGGCCCCCCGCCTCGAGGATCGCCCGCATGAAGGCGATGGTCGAGCCCTTGCCGTTGGTGCCGGCGACATGGATCACCGGCGGCAGCCGGTGCTCGGGATGGTTGAGGCGCGCGAGCAGCCGCTCGATCCGTCCGAGGGACAGGTCGATCGTGCGCGGATGCAGGGCGAGGAAGCGCGCCATCAGCGCGTCGGAGGAATCCATTGCGTGCGGGCCGGTCGCTGTTTCAGGCCGCCTGGGGGACGGGGGCCGCCGGCGGGCGGGGCGCCTCGGGGGCATTGGTGAGCAGGCCGCAGATGCGCGCCACCGTCTCCTTCAGGGCGTGGCGGTGGACCACCTGATCGACCATGCCGTGGTCGCGCAGATACTCCGCCCGCTGGAAGCCGTCGGGCAGTTTTTCGCGGATCGTCTGCTCGATGACGCGCGGGCCGGCGAAGCAGATCAGGGCGCCGGGCTCGGCGAGATGCACGTCGCCGAGCATGGCATAGGAGGCGGTGACGCCGCCGGTGGTCGGGTTCGTCAGCACGACGATGTAGGGGAGCTTGGCGGCGTTCAGGCGGCGCACCGCCACGGTGGTGCGCGGCATCTGCATGAGCGAGAGGATGCCCTCCTGCATGCGCGCGCCGCCGGAGGCGGAGAACAGGACGTAGGGGGTCTTCTTGTCGAGCGCGGTCTCGGCGCCCCGGATGAAGGCCTCGCCCGCCGCCATGCCGAGCGAGCCGGCCATGAAGCCGAACTCCTGCGCGGCGAGCGTCATCGGAATGCCGCCGACGCGACCGAAGCCGATCTTGAAGGCGTCCGGCATGCCGGTCTTGGCGCGGGCCTCCTTGAGGCGGTCGACATAGCGCTTCTCGTCGCGGAACTTCAGCGGGTCGGTGGCGACCTCGGGCAGCGGCACGTCGATCCAGGTGCCCTCGTCGAACATCATCTTGAGGCGCGCGTTCGCGCTCATCTTCAGGTGGTGCTCGGAGCCGGGGATGACCCAGTGGTTGCTCTCCACCTCCTTGTGGAAGACCATCTGCCCGGTATCGGGGCACTTGACCCAGAGGTTCTCCGGGGTCTCGCGCTTGAACAGGGTCTTGATCTTGGGGCGCACGACCTCCGAGATCCAGTTCATCGGTTCCACCATCATGGGCCGCAATCCTGTCGGGGCAAGGCGGTGATATCGGTGCGCGGGGCCCGCGTTGCCAGCCGCCGCCTCAGACGGCCGGTCCGCGGGCCGCGCCGCGGACGCCGTCCGCGAGCTCGCGCACCAGCGTCTCGACGGCGGACACCGTGCCGTCGCCGGCCTGCCCGTCCGGGCCGAGCGAGCGGTGCAGCGCGTCGACCAGCGCCGAGCCGACGACGACGCCGTCCGCGCCCTTGGCGATGGCGGCGGCATGCGCCCCGCTCTTCACGCCGAAGCCGACGACGACGGGCAGCTCGGTATGCCGGCGGATGCGGCCGACGGCCTCCGAGACCTTGCCGAAATCCGGCGTCGCCGTGCCGGTGATGCCGGTGATCGAGACATAATAGACGAAGCCCGCCGTGTTCGCGAGCACGGCCGGGAGCCGGCGCTCGTCGGTGGTGGGCGTGGCGAGCCGCACGAAGGCGAGGCCCTTGGCCAGCGCCGGCAGGCAGAGCTCGTCGTCCTCCTCCGGCGGCAGGTCGACCACGATCAGCCCGTCGACCCCGGCCGCCACGGCGTCGTCGAGGAAGCGCGGCACGCCGTAGGTGTGGATCGGGTTGTAGTAGCCCATCAGGATCACGGGCGTCCCCGCGTCGCCGGCCCGGAAGCGGCGCACCAGCTCGAGGGTGCGCGCGACGTTCTGGCCGCCCTTCAGCGCGCGCAGGCCCGCCGCCTGGATCGCGGGCCCGTCGGCCATGGGGTCGGTGAAGGGAAGCCCGAACTCGACGATGTCGGCGCCGGCCCTCGGCAGGGCCTCCAGCACCTTCAGCGAGGTCTCGGCGTCGGGATCGCCCGCCATCACGTAGGTGACGAGGGCGGCGCGGCCTTCCGCCCGGCAGCGGGCGAAGACGGCCTCGATGCGGCCCTGTCCGGCGCGGGGGGAGGTGGCGGCGTCTGTCATGGGCTTCGCGCGTCGGTGTCGCTGCGCCATGCCCGGCGGGCATGGGTCGCAAGCCGCCGCGCCTACACCATCGGCGGCCACGCGTGAAGCGCGGGGGAGGCCCGGCTTGCCGGCAACCCTTCCTTAAGCCCCTTTCGCAACCCGGCCTTCAGCCCGGCCTGCGAGGCTGCCCCCTCGGGACAGTTTTCGAAAGCGGACAGGCGGGGACCGGCATGGACATGAGGGACGTCGCGCTCGTCCTCGCGCTGCTCGCCGCCGCGTTCAGCCTCTCGGCCCTGCTCTGGCGCACGAAACGCCGGGCGGATCGCGAGGCGCCGGAGGCGGAGCATCTGCACGACCGCATCTGGAAGATCTCCGAGAGCGAGGACCGCTACCGGGCGCTGGTCGAGGCGACCATGGAGGTCATCGTCCAGCGCGACGGGCTCGGGCGGATCACCTTCGCCAACGAGGGCTACGCCCGCCTCCTCGGCCGCTCGCCCATGGCGCTGGTCGGCGCCACCGTCGAGCTTCAGGTGGTCGAGGACGGGCGCGTCGAGACCGGGCCGGACGGCGTGCGCCGCATCGAATCCAAGGTTCTGCCGGTGGACGGTATCCCGCGCTGGTTCTCCTTCGTGGAGATGCCCGTCTCGCGCCATGACGGCCCGATGCAGTGGCTGCGCGCCGGCTGCGACATCACCGCCCGCGCGGAGGCCGCCAAGTCCCTCGACGAGGCCCTGAGCCGGGCGGAGGCCGCCAACGTCGCCAAGTCCCGCTTCCTCGCCACCGTCAGCCACGAGTTCCGCACGCCTCTGAACGGCATCCTCGGCATGGCCGACCTCGTGCTCGACACGCGGCTCGATCCCGAGCAGCGCACCTATGTCGAGGCGGTGAAGACCAGCGGCAAGGCGCTGCTGACGCTCATCGACGGCATCCTCGATTTCTCGCGCATCGAGGCCGGGCGCCTCGACCTCGCGGCCGAGCCCTTCGATCCCGGTGAGATCGCCGAGCGCGTGGTCGAGCTGCTGGCCCCGCGCGCGCAGGACAAGGGCATCGAGATCGCCCTCGACGTCGCCGACGACCTGCCCGCGATCGTGGTGGGGGACGCCGACCGCGTCCGTCAGATCCTCGTCAACCTCGCCGGCAACGCCATCAAGTTCACAGGTTCCGGCGGCGTCGGCGTGGCGCTCGCCCCCTCTCCCGAGGGGATCGTGCTCACGGTCTCCGATACCGGCCCCGGCATCCCGAAGGAGCGCATCCCGGCCCTGTTCGAGGAGTTCGAGCAGGGGGACGGCAGCGCCAGCCGCGACCACGAGGGCACGGGGCTCGGGCTCGCCATCACCCAGCGCCTCGTCGGCATGATGGGCGGGCGCATCGAGGCGGAATCGACGGTGGGGCGCGGCTCGGTCTTCCGCGTCGTCCTGCCGCTGCCGGTCTCCGGCGGCGACGCGAAGCGCGAGCTGCCGCCCGTGCTGAACGGCCGGCGCGTGCTCGTCGTCGCGGAATCGCCCTTCCAGGCGCCCTATCTCGCCCGCCGCCTGTCGCGCTCGGGGGCCGCCGCCGTCATCGTGCCGAGCCTGGAGGCCGGTCTCGATGCGCTCTCCGGGGCCGTCTTCGACGCGCTCATCGCCGACCGCAGCCTCGGCGACCGCGCCGTGCGCCTGCTCGCCGACGAGGCGCGCCGCTGCGGCGTGCGGTGCAGCCTGATCCTGCTCTCGCCCTTCGACCGTCGCGAGTTCGGCGCGCCGAGTGCGGCCGGCTTCGACAGCTACCTCATCAAGCCCGTGCGCGCCCGCTCGCTGTTCGACCGGCTGCTGGCGCCGGCGACCCCCCTCGATTCGGAGGAGGCCGCGCCCACGCCGCTCGCCCCCCGTCCGCGCGGCGCCCGTGTGCTGCTCGCGGAGGACAACCCCATCAACGCGCTCCTCGCCACCAAGGCCCTGGAGCGGCTCGGCGCGACGGTGGTGCTCGCCCGCGACGGCACCGAGGCGCTCGCCCGCCTGGGGGAGGCCGAGACGCGCCGCAACCCCTTCGACCTCGCGCTCCTCGACATCCGCATGCCCGGCCTCGACGGCCTGGAGACGGCCCGCCGCATCCGGGGCCTCCAGGCGTCCGGTGCCTTGCGGCCCCTGCGGCTGGTGGCGCTCACCGCCAATGTCGGGCGCGAGGACGAGAGCGCCGCGCGCGCCGCAGGCTTCGACGGTTTCATGGCCAAGCCCCTGGACATCAAGGCGCTTCCCGCGCTTCTGGAACCCGAGCGGGCGCGGGCGGCCTGACACCCGCGCCGTTGACAGGGACCGCCGCGCCGCGCGAACAGGTTGCCCATGGCTGAGACCCAGGCGAATCCGACCGACGGCACCGTTTCCCGCGACGGACCGCTGGCATTGGCGCTCGCCGCCCTCGTCGCCGGCACCGTGCTCCTCGGCGCGCTCCTGCCCGGCCACCCGGCGCGTCCCCATGCCGCCGCGACGCCGGCCGAGGACGCTGCCTGCATCGAGTGGAGCGACGGCTGCCGCGTCTGCACCCGCCGCCCGGAAGGGCCGGCCTGCTCGCTGCCCGGCATCGCCTGCACCTTGAAGGACGCGCGCTGCCTTCGCCGCGCCGGCGGGTGAGCGGCGGCGCGACGCCGGTCTTCCGCTTCGCGCCGAGCCCGAATGGCCGGCTGCATCTCGGGCACGCCTATTCGGCGCTCCTCAACGAGGACATGGCGCGCCGCCTCGGCGGCCGGCTGCTGCTGCGCATTGAGGATATCGATCCGGTCCGCTCGCGGCCGGAGCTGGTCGCTGGCATTTTTTCGGATATCGACTGGCTCGGCATTGCCTTCGAGGCGCCGGTGCGGCGCCAATCCGAGCACATGGCGGAGTATCGGCACGCGCTCGAAGGGCTCGCTGGCCGGGGCCTCGCCTATCCCTGCTTCTGCTCGCGCGGGCAGATCGCGGCCATGGTGGCGGCCGACGCCCCTCGCGATCCCGACGGCGGTCCCCTCTATCCCGGCACCTGCCGGGCTCTATCCGGGGAGGAGGCCGCCCGTCGCCGCGCCGCCGGCGAGCCGCATGCCTGGCGCCTCGACATGGCCCGCGCGCTCGCGCAGGCGCCGGGCCCCCACGCCTACACGGCCTTCGACGCGGAGGGCGGTGAGCGTCGTCTCTCGGCGGACCCCGCCCGCTGGGGCGATCCCGTGATCGGCCGGCGGGACGTGCCGACGAGCTATCATCTCGCCGTGGTGCTCGACGATGCCGCGCAGGGCGTCAGCCATGTGGTGCGCGGGCAAGACCTGGAAGCCGCCACCGACCTCCACGTCCTGCTGCAAGAGCTGCTCGGCCTGGCGTCGCCGGCCTATCACCACCACGCGCTCCTGCGCGGGCCGGACGGCGAGAAGCTCGCGAAGTCCAAGGGCTCCGAATCGCTGGCCGATCTGCGCGCGCGCGGCGCCTCTGCGGCGGATCTCCGCGCCCGGCTCGGCTTTTCCTGAATTCCCTCAGCGCATCGCGTCGCGCTGCGCCAGGGCGGTGGCGCTCTTCGATTTCTGCATCACGCCCTCGATCTGGTCGCGCTGGCGCTTGAACTCGGCCAGCATCCGCCCGTCGAGCTCGCGCCCGCGCGGCACCCGGATCTTCATCGGGTCGACGAAATGGCCGTTGATGATGACCTCGTAATGCAGGTGCGCGCCGGTGGAGAGGCCCGTCGAGCCGACATAGCCGATCACCTGCCCCTGGCGGACCCTCACCCCGGCATTGATGCCCCGCCCGAAGCGCGACATGTGGTTGTAGGTGGTGACGTAGCCGTTGATGTGCTGGATCTCGACGCGGCGCCCGTAACCGGAGGACCATTCCGCCTTGATGACGGTGCCGTTGCCGGCGGCCACGATGGGCGTGCCGATGGGGTTCGCCCAGTCGACGCCGGTATGGAGCTTGGCGTAGCCGAGCACCGGATGGCGCCGGTAGCCGAAGCCGGAGCGCATGATGCCGTCGGCGATGGGCTTGCGGATGAGGAACTTCTTGAGCGAGCGGCCCTGGTCGTCGAGATAGTCGATGGCGCCGTCGTCGGGCGACTGGAATCGGTAGACCTTGCGGGTCTCGCCGCCGAGGTTGAGCGAGGCGTAGAGCAGCTCCGGCCGCTCGGAGGCGCTCTGACCGGCATCCTCGTCATAGGTGTAGAACACGTCGAGGCTGTCGCCCGACGAGATCCGGCGCTGGAAATCGAGGTCGTAGCTGAATACCCGCACGATGTCCTCGATGGCCGCGCGCGGGATGTCGTGGCGGGCCGCCGTCTCGTAGAGGCTCTCGTAGAGGCGCGGACCGGAGCCGCCGTCCTCGTCGTCCTCCCCTGTCTCGGCGACGACCGCCGCCTTCTTGGCCGGCGCGTCCTCGGTAGGGGGCGCCACGGAGACGAAGGCGCCGCGATCGTTTAGCGCCGCGATGCCCTCGATGCCGTTCTCCCCGTAGAGGATGACGCGCGTCACCTGGCGCGGATCGCCGGGTTTGGGCCCCGGCGCGACCTGCACGCGGAACTGCTGGCCCTCGGGCAGGGCGCTGGTGCGCGCCTTGCCGCCCAGCGCGTTGATGATGGCGCGGAACTGCTCCTCGGTGGCGCCGGCATTGGCCTTGAGGGAGCCCTCCAGGCTCTCGCCGCGCTTCAGCGAGAGGTCGCGCTCCTCGACGAGCGGGGTCTCGCTGGCGCGCAGCTCGGTCTTGGCGAGGCGGGTCACGTTCTCGGGGACGACCAGCACCTCGATGTTCTTGAAGGGGCTGCCGCCCTCCGGCGCCGCCTTCACGCCACCGTCGAAATCCGGGCCGCCGAGCCCCTGGCGCAGGGTCCGCGAGAGCATGATCTGCGGAGCGATCGGGATCGTCGTGCGGCGGCCGGCCTCGGCCAAGAGGCGGCGCTCCTCCTCCACCTGCGCGGTGACGTCGTCGTCCGTGAGGCCTGGCCCGCCCGCGTCCATGGCGAGCTCCGAGAGGTCGCGCTTGACCACGCTGACCTCCGCGCCGGGGGCGTCGGCGGAGGCGGGGTCGGGGGCGCGTTCGGCCGGCTCGTCGGAGACGAACTTCATCGGGTCGAAGCGCGGGATGTCGGAAGCGAAGACCCCCGTCGACATAGAGAGCGCGCTCGACACGCGCACGAAGGGCTTCACCTTGATGATCTCGCGCTCGCCGAGCCGCACGGTCACGGGGGTGCGGAAGCTCTGCTTGGCGGAGGCGATCATCAGGTTGCGCACCAGGCGGTCGCCCTTGTGCGCGAGGTTGGTGCCGCCCTCGCTCGGCTGCGGCCGGGCCGCGACGTTCACCCGTTCGGGGATCGCCGCGAGAGAGGCCTGCCCCTTGAGGGAGACGTGGAGCGCCGCCCCGATCAGGGCCGCCCCGGTGAGCCCCGTGAGCGCGCTCGCCCAGAGCCAGCGCAGGTTCACGTCGCGGCGGTCGATCCGCGTCGCGTCGGGGCCGAGGATGTCGAGCGGGGGTTCGGAACCGCGCGCGAAGGCGGGCGCCGTCCGTCCGGTCCCGCCGGCCTTGCCGATCCTGACCCGTGCGCCCTTCACGCTCTGTCCTGTCCGGTTATGCGTCAGGCCCCTGGCGCGGCATGCGCGGGAGCTCCCCCGGCCGCATGACGATGCCGCCCGAGGCGTCCCGACCCCCTGTCTGCGGGCAGGATGTCGAGATTGAGGCGCCTTGGGAAGCGCCACCTTCCCCGCCGAGCGTCGCGGGCCTCGGAATCGAGCCGGCGCATTTTTTCGATACGACCCTGTTGACGGGTGATCTGACCCTCCGTATACCGCTGTTCATCGGCGCCGGCCGCGAGTGAGTGGCCCGGTCGCGGAGCTGTCTTCGTTTCCTTTGCTGCTGCGATGCGGTAGCGGGATGTGGGTGG
>NZ_JBNHES010000024.1:0-39255 GCF_050591105.1 Methylobacterium endophyticum | reverse complement strand
AAGGGCGAAAACCAGTTGCCGAAGGTCGTGGCCGGCGTCATCTTCCGCGACGGGACCGAGGTCACCGCGAGCCCAGATCACCGCGCCGCCTGACCGCCGCCGTCACCTAAAATCCTGCATAGCTCGTATTGGGCTGAGATGCGCACTTTCCTCGTTGCCGCGCGCGAGAAGTCGACATCCCGCGCGGCAGAGAAGCTAGGGATCAGCCGCGCCACCGTGCAGACCCAGATACGCCGGTTGCAGGATAAGATCGGCGCGCAGTTGATCGTCTCCAACACATCAGGCCTGACACTGACCTCGCATGGCGAGGAATCGGCCAAATCTCTATCCCGTGTTGATCGGGACATCTTTGCCTTGGCTCGCGAAGTTGCCACCCCACGCGGAGTGCCGCAGGGCATCGTGCGCCTCGGCTGCCCCGATGGCCTTGCCCTCATTTTCGTAACACCCGCCCTGCGCTCATTCTCGGAAAAATATCCGCAAATTCAGGTCCATCTCAATGCGCTGAGCAACTATCGGTCTCTGCGCGAAAACCTGACAGACTGCATCATGGCGTTCAGCCCTGATGAACATAAAGACGTAACGAACATTCAACTCGGGTGGCTGCATCTCGTGCCTGTGGCAAGCCGGCAATACGTTGACGAATTTGGTCTGCCGACAAAAGAAAATCTGTCGGATCATTATTTTATAGAAACAGAAAAATACTCAGCACCGGTGCCGATTTGGCAGGGCTGGCAGGGAGCGGTCAAGCAGGGGCGTGCTCGCCATTTCTCCGACAGCTCGATCATCTATGCCATGATGGTAAAATCTGGTTTGGGTATTGGCTTGCTCGCGAGCTACGTGCTGCAAGAACCGACAGCCGTCCACATCGACATCGGCATTCACGTTCGGCTGCCGCTTTACGCCTCGTTCCTCACCGATCGGCTCGAAGCCAAACCTGTCGCCATCATTCGAGATCTGCTTGTCTCGTTGTTCGGCCCTGACGAGCGCTGGTTCAGCAAGGATCTGATCGTCCCGGTTGGACTGGATCCAGGCTTCAAGGTTTTTCACGATCTGTAGACGCCCGCTTGCGCTCCTCTCTCTCGACGTAGTTCCGCAATAGGATCGACATATCCAAGTAGCGGTTGGCGATATCCTCGTAGATCTCCTGCAACTGAAAGGCGATCTCAGCGTCAATGGCGATGTTGTCGACGCGCATCAAGGGCAGCGCAATCAACATGGGATCGATGCGCGGATATTCGGCAAGATCATCGTCCAAGATCGGAGACTGAAAGTTCGTGCGCAGTTCGGATGGGTTGTTCGGGTCCGACATGAGCTTTCTTCCTACCGCCGGGAGTCAGCCCAGCCAGGTGGGTGTGTCCCACGCACCTTCGACCCGATAGAGTGTGCCCACATCACTGTGCTGCGAGATCGCATTGTGAGGCACGACCAGCTCCTTCACGAGCTCGACGCAGTCCTCGTAATCCGGACTGACCAGGGGGGGCTTGCCTTCGACAACCTCAAAGCCCAACACGCGCCGCCAAAGCGGGACATAGCGCGGGCCGGCGTGCGTGATGAGCCTGGAGTACCCCTTGCGAGCGACATGCGCGAACACGAACTCCGAGAGGGTCTTGAGCGTCCTGGCGTTGCGGAAGGCCGGCCGGAAGGCGGTCCGCTCGATTTTTGCGAAATCCTTGAACCACCGGATACGAGTTGCGCCGATCGGCTCATCACAGTCATAGGCAACCATATGGGTTGCCTGGAAATCGTTCCCGTCGAAAGCGTGCGAAATTTTGAGATGCTCTTCTTCCATAAAGCATATGCTTCTGATGAACAGCGCATGCATCAACTGTTCCTGAGTCGTCACAACGACGATCTTCAAGCTGTTGTGTGACTTTTGCATCTACGTGTCTCTTTTGGCCGCGTTAGATTGTCGGCAATTATTTACAGCGATAACTTTGAGCTACGTAGAGGCAATTTTGGCATGGGTGTCCAAAAATCTGGCAGCGGCTCCGCCCCAACGGAGCAGGACGCACTTCGCCTGCTCCAAGAGGTCTGCGCTGCCATCGCGGCGCGCCATGCTGCGGCGGACGATCAGGAAGCAAGCGCCTGCCTGAATGCGACGCTCGACGCCCTGTCCGACCAAGATCGTGATCGCGTCAGGGTGGCCATGCAGCGTATTCTGGATGTCCGTTTACCGCCCAGCAGGTTGCCCCAATGAGCGAGCCCACGAATTCCCGCCCCCTGATCGCGGCAGACGTTCTGCGCGCGCAGTTGGTCGATATCGCGCATCTGACCCACCGGTCGCCCGATAGTTTCGTTCGCGACGCTAGCGGCCTTCGCGAGGACGGCGCCCCTGAGCTACTGGCGATCTGGAGCAGGCTGGACCCGGCGGCGCGATATCGGTTGCTCGGCGTCGCTCGCGAGATGGATCGTGCCTGTCACGGGGGCGGCGGGATCGACGTGTCCGAGGCAGGTCCGTTCAGGGGCCACCGATGACGTGGCGGAGGATCGCGTAGGCGATCCCGCCCCACAGGTCCGGCTTATAGCCTTACCCATGTCAGCGCCCCTGCTGAGACCAGCGTCGCGACCGCGCCGAGAACGAGGACGACCACCATCAGGCGGTGGAGCCCGCGTCGTCGCTCGCGGACCTCTGCCGAGAGCTGACGGCGCGAGAAATCATGATCGTCCGTCACCGCTTCGCCCTCTCCCGCGCCAAAGCCCGAAACGCCTCAGCAACGAGCGGAATGGAGGATGGACCGGAAGCGATCCCAGCCGCAGCGCGCCTCTCGCATCGTCTGGCAATGGCAACGATCTCCTCAGCCATCAAGGTGTAGTGAGGGCGGTGGGTTTCGTCGCGGTTGAGGATGCGGGGAGGGTGGTCGGGCATGGCGCTACGATGCATAGTTCTAGGGTCGAGACTCGATCAGCACCAGAAGGCGATGACGGCGGCGAGCGCGAGGGCGGAGGCGTAGTTGCGGGCGAGCTTGTCGTAGCGGGTTGCGATGCGGCGGAAGTCCTTGAGGCGGTTGAAGGTAGCCTCGATCCGCCAACGCTCGCGGTAGCGGCGTTTTTCGTGGCGGATCTTTCGCTTGCGGCCGCGCTTGCCTGGGATGACCGGGGTGATGCCCTGGTCCCGCAGGGCGGCGCGCAGCCAGTCGGCGTCATAGCCCTTGTCGGCGGCCAGGCGGCGGATGCGGCCGGGGGCCTCGGCCAGCACCGCCGGGGCGGTGGTCACGTCGCTGGCATTGCCCGGCGTCAGCAGGAGGACGTCGGGGCGGCCGAGGACGTCGGTGAGCGCGTGGACCTTCGTCGTCTGACCGCCGCGCGACGGGCCGATGCCTTGCGCGCGAGCCCCCCTTTGCCGCCGTGGGCGGAGCGATGCGCTTTGACGTAGGTGCTGTCGAGGGCGGCCGCGTCCCCGGCCCAGCCTGTCTTGGCCAGGGCGGACAACATCGCCCGCCAGAAGCCGCGGCGGGACCAGCGGTTGAAGCGATTGTAGACCGTGGTGGAGGGGCCGTAGGCGGCCGGGCAGTCACACCAGCGACAGCCAGCGGCGATCACGTGCAGGATGCCGGAGATGATCTGCCGGTCGTCCTTGCGCTCGGGGCCGGGCTGGTTGCGGGGCATGAACGGTTCGATCACCGCCCACTGGTCGTCCGAGAGCCAGAACAGATCCGCCATCGCCGCCTCCACGCTGCAAACGGCGACCCCGAATCATAAAACCAAAGCCTACACAACACCTTGATGCGGTTTTAACCCTAGCGATGCCGTATAACGCAGCCGCTCGCTTCAAGGGCTCAGCAGTCGTGATGCCCGTTCTGACGCTGCTGCTCAATTATCCCGAGATGCCTATGCAACTCATCGACCACAGCTTTTCGCTGCGCAGGTGTCATTAGGTCACCAGGAGTGAGGTATTTCCTCGACCCGTCCGGCATCGTGTAAACGTGAATCCAGTGGCCACTGGCGGACTTCATCTCGCCAGTGGGACCACAGACGCCTAGACTCCTCAGAGCCCGATCGTAATCGACAGAGTCCACGCGCTAAGTGCCTCAGCAGGCAGCGCTATCCGACTTAGAGGCCGCCTTTACAAGCAATTCTTCGGGCACAATCGCCCAAGGTTTATGCCCAAAATCGCCGCGGTCGGTCGGGAAGGCTGAAATCTTGATTCCGTTCCGATCTCGGAACATATCTTCAATGGCGAGCGGGATTAACTCGTAAAGCGCATTTACGTTCATAGCCGTCACGAAAAACGTGGGCTCATCCTCGCTCGTGGCGAAAAACATTCCGGAGTCAGACTCGCGGATCGCGATTGTCATAAGCTTTGCAGTTTGTTCCATAGTACCTTCAAGCCTCCGCTCACCCTGGGTGGCTGGCCCCCAGGGATTCGGGCACAAGGCCGTTAGCAAGACGTTGCTTTTCATATATGTAGTCCGCCGTGAAGGGCGTTCCGTGCGGGTTGGCACATTTTGTCGCTGATTTTTGGCAAAAGAGTGCTGAGGGAGACACCTGAGCGGCTGTCCTTGGGGGTGGGCGGCGCTTCGCCGCGAGCACGTGGTGCGTTAGCTGCTGCATTCACCCCCGATCCTCCCTCTCCGTGCAGACCCCTACGAGAGAGAGGGGGGGGCTTGCCCGCGACAACCATGCTGCCCGATGATGCGAAACGGACCGTCCAGCTATCATCGTCGGCTTCGAGCATGACACTGCCGTCCACGTGCAGGGCGGCTTCACAGAGGCCAGCTAAATCCGACCGCAGGTCCACGTACAGGATCGCCGCCTTGATAGACGCTTCGTTCGGCTTCTCGGCCGACTCGCCATCCCATCCGGCCCCGAGCTTGCGGAAGCCCTCGATCTCACTTTGAAGCGTCTCGATCGGCGTCATTCCCCATTTCCCTGCTCAAGAGGGGCGGGGAGGACGACATTGCCGGCGGGCTCTTCGTCGCGGTCGACCTCGTAATAGGCCCACCCCATTCGCTGCCAGAGGTCGGCGTACCACTCCTCCGTTTCCGCAACGCTGCCCTCGACGGATCGCCTGACCTCGGCAGCCCCGTCCCAATTGTCGTCCAACATCTGAAAGTGGACGCTAGCGCTCGCGCTGCGTCGTCCACCCTCGTGCATCGTGAGGTCCCAGAGGGCCACGTTGACGAAGTAGCGGGTGCCGCGACGATCCGTGACCCGCTTCTGCATCGAGCCGACATACATGCGCCGATCCGCTGGGGTATGCTCTTCGCGATGCGCCAGGAGGCTGTCCGTGAACGGCTTGTAGCCGGCGGCAGCGAATTCATCGCGCCATGCAGGTGCGTTACCCATCACGCATGCCCTCCCGCGAAGGCGCCGAGGGCGCGGAAGCCACCAGAACGCGCGTGGAACAAACTCCGGGATTTTTCCGGGACCCTATGTCCCGAAGCGCGCCTTTCGACGCCTTTTCGTTCCCTTAAGCCGGGCCGTGACGAGGGCTCAGATTGACCGGAACGACCCTTCTCCCTAGGGAAGAAGCCGTGTCGGGGTGTGGCGCAGTCTGGTAGCGCACCTGGTTTGGGACCAGGGGGTCGTAGGTTCGAATCCTATCGCCCCGACCATGATTTTCGGAGCCTTGAACCGCCGATGCCGAGCGCCCGCATCTTCCAGCCCTCCAAGGATGCCTCCCAGTCCGGGACGGCGCGCACCAAGGTCTGGGTGCTGGAATTCGACCGCACCAGCCCGCGCGAGGCCGATCCGCTGATGGGCTGGACCGCTTCGTCCGACATGCTCCAGCAGGTGCGGCTCGAGTTCGACACGCGGGAGGAGGCGGTGGCCTATGCCGCCCGCGAGGGCATCGCGGCACGGGTCGAGGAGCCGCACAAGGTGGCCCTGCGCAAGGGTCTGTCCTACTCGGACAACTTCAAGTTCAACCGCACGGCGCCCTGGACGCATTAAGGGTCGTCGCGCTCAACCCTGGCGTTCCTTCCAGCGGGCGTAGGGGGCGGCGTCGCCCTCCGGCCGGATCTGGCGCAGGCGCA
Organism: Methylobacterium endophyticum; assembly: GCF_050591105.1. Classification (NCBI taxonomy): domain Bacteria; kingdom Pseudomonadati; phylum Pseudomonadota; class Alphaproteobacteria; order Hyphomicrobiales; family Methylobacteriaceae; genus Methylobacterium; species Methylobacterium endophyticum. The sequence continues at coordinate 33,280 of NZ_JBNHES010000024.1, read as the reverse complement.
TGGGCTGCTCGTCGAGGGGCAGGCAGAGCTCAGCATAGATGCCGGCGCTCAGCAGGCCGTAGCCCTCGGCCTCGGTCGCGGCATAGGCGAAATAGCCCTCGCGGATACCGGAAAGCCGCATCGCGGCATGGCACATCGGGCAGGGCTGGCCGCTGGCATAGACCACGCATCCCGATAGGTCGCGGCTCGCGAGCTTGCCGCTCGCCTCGCGCAAGGCCCGCATCTCGGCGTGGTCCGTGGGGTCCTCGGTGCTGTGGATGGTATTGACCGCCCGCGAGAGCACCACGCCGTCCTTGACCACGACGGCGCCGTAGGGGCGGCCGCCCTCGGCGACGTTGCGAAACGCGAGGTCGACGGCCTCCCGCAGGTAGGTCTCGTGGTCGCTCATGGCCTTGTCGTTCTTGGCCTTATCGTTCTTGGCCTCGTCGCTCATGGCCTTCTCCTCCGTGCCCGTCGTCAGAACGCGTAGCGCACCTCGCAATAGGGCATGCGCTCGGCGAGCAGCGCCCTGAAGCGGGCGAGCCAGCGCCCCTTCCAGCCCGCGCGGTAGCGCAGGTTGTCGCCGCCGCCCTCCGAGCGCTTGGCCTCCTGGATGTCCGGCCGCCAGAGGAGAGCCTCGGCCTTCGGGTGCCATCCGAGATTCACCGCGTGCAGCCCCGCGTTGTGCGTGAGCAGGATGACCTCGCATTTGAGCTGGCGCCTGGCGGCCTCCGAGATGCCGCCGTCGACCTGATCGAACAGGGTCCGCCAGTCCGCTTCCCAGCCCTCGTAGAGGATGACCGGCGAGAAGTTCAGGTGGACCTCGTAGCCGGCGGCCACGAAATCGTCGATGGCCGCGATGCGCTCGGCCATGGGCGCCGTGCGCACGTCCACGATCCGCGCGATGCGCTCGGGCATGAGCGAGAAGCGGATGCGCGTGCGCCCCTGCGGATCGTAGCCGAGCAGGTCGCGGTTCACGGCCTTGGTGGCGAAGGACGCCTTGGCGTTGGGCAGCCCGCGAAACAGGGCCACCACGTCGCGGAGCGTGTCGGCGAGGGTGGCGTCGACGGAGAGGTCTCCGTTCTCGCCGATGTCGTAGACCCAGGCCCGGCCGTCGATGCTGTCGGGCTGCGGCAGCGCGCCCTGGCGGGCGGCGTGGCGCGCGATCGCGGCCGAAATCTCCTCGACATTGACGAAGAGCGAGATCGGGTTCGCGTATCCCTTGCGGCGCGGCACGTAGCAATAGGCGCAGGCCATGGCGCAGCCGTTGGAGAGCGAGGGCGCGATGAAATGAGCGCTGCGCCCGTTCGGCCGCATGGCGAGCCCCTTCTTCACCCCCAGCACCAGCACCGAGCGCTTGATGCGCACCCAGTCCTCCACCGCGCCCTCGTTGCCGTGGAGGGTCGGGATGTTCCAGTGCGAGGGCACGACGATGCGCCTCGCCTGCGGGAAGCGGGCGAGCACCTCGCGGCCGCGGGCGAAATCCTCCACCGCCGGCTCGTGATAGATCGTGTCGATGGCGACGATGTCGCGGGCCATGGGCTCCCGTCTCGCGAGGGATGGATCTAGGCCGGCGACCGCCGGGGACCATGCCGGTCCGCGCCATGCCGCGACGCAGCGGAATTTTTTTCTCTCCGCCGGACCTTAGCCGCAGGCGGCACGTTCAACCCGAGCCAGATCGTCCGCGCGCCGCCGCGGTTCGGCCCCATCGGAGTGAGCATGCCCGACACCGCCCGCGGATCGAAGACGAAGCCCGCCTCAAGCCGCGTCGCGCGCTCGCGCATCCGGGAGGGCCGGCCCTATCCCCGTGGGGCGACCTGGGACGGGCTCGGCGTGAACTTCGCCGTCTTCTCGGCCCATGCCACCAAGGTCGAGCTCTGCCTGTTCGACGACGCCGGCGAGACGGAGTTGGAGCGCATCGAACTGCCCGAATACACGGACGAGGTCTGGCACGGCTACCTGCCCGACGCGCGGCCGGGGACCATCTACGGCTACCGCGTCCACGGCCCCTACGAGCCGACGGCCGGCCATCGCTTCAACCCGAACAAGCTCCTCATCGACCCCTACGCCAAGGGGCTCGTCGGCTCGATCACCTGGAACCCGGCCCTGTTCGGCTACAAGATGGAGACCGGCGACGACCTGACCTTCGACGAGCGCGACAGCGCCCCCTTCACCCGCCGCTCGCGCGTGATCGATCCGGCCTTCACCTGGGGGCGGGACGTCAAGCCGAACGTGCCCTGGGAGAAGACGATCGTCTACGAGACCCATGTGAAGGGGTTCACCAAGCTGCATCCGCAGGTTCCCGAGAAGCTGCGCGGCACCTATGCTGGCCTCGGGACGCAGCCGGTGCTCGACTACATCAAGAGCCTCGGCGTCACCGCCGTGGAGCTTCTGCCGGTCCATGCCTTCGTGCAGGACGACTATCTCCAGCAGAAGAACCTCGTGAACTACTGGGGCTACAACACGATCTCGTTCTTCACTCCTGCCCGGCGCTACGCGGCGGTGCCGGATTTCGCCTTCTCCGAGTTCAAGGAGATGGTCGCGCGGCTCCACGGGGCCGGGCTCGAGGTGATCCTCGACGTGGTCTACAACCACACCGCCGAGGGCAACGAGAAGGGCCCGACGCTGTCCTTCAAGGGCATCGACAACGCCTCCTACTACCGGCTGCTGCCGAAGGAGGAGCGCTACTACATCAACGACACCGGCACGGGTAACACCTTCAACCTCTCGCATCCGCACGTCCTCCAGCTCGTGACGGATTCGTTGCGCTACTGGGCGACGGAGATGCGGGTCGACGGCTTCCGCTTCGACCTCGCCACGATCCTCGGGCGCGAGTCCTACGGCTTCGACGAAGGCGGCGGCTTCCTCGACACCTGCCGGCAGGACCCCGTGCTGAACGCGGTGAAGCTCATCGCGGAGCCCTGGGATTGCGGGCCGGGGGGCTATCAGGTCGGCGGCTTCCCGCCCGGCTGGGCCGAGTGGAACGACCGCTTTCGCGATGACGTGCGCGGCTACTGGAAGGGCGACCAGGGGCTCTTGCCGTCGCTCGCCTCGCGCATCACCGGCTCGGCCGACAAGTTCGACAAGCGCGGGAGGAAGCCCTGGGCCTCGGTGAACTTCCTCACCGCCCATGACGGCTTCACCCTGAACGATACCGTCTCCTACAACGACAAGCACAACGAGGCGAACGGCGAGGGCAACCGCGACGGCCACTCGCACAACCTCTCCTCCAACCACGGGGTCGAGGGGCCGACCGACGACGCGGCCATCCGCGCCGTGCGCTTCCGCCAGATGCGCAACATGCTGGCGACGCTCTTTCTCTCGCGCGGCACGCCGATGCTGCTCGCGGGCGACGAGTTCGCCCGGACGCAAGCCGGCAACAACAACGCCTATTGCCAGGACAACGAGGTTTCCTGGATCGACTGGGAGAAGATTGGCCCGGAGGAGCGCGACCTCGCCGAGTTCACGCAGCGCCTCATCCTGCTCCGCTCGGCGCTGCCGATCCTGACGCGCGGGCGCTTCCTGACGGGGGCCTACGACGAGGAGTTCGGCGTCAAGGACGTGACCTGGCTGCGGCCGGACGGCGGCGAGATGACCCGCGAGAACTGGGCGGACGGTCTCGCCCTCTCGCTCGCCGTGCTCGTCGACGGGCGCGCCCAGGCCTCGGGCATCCATCGTCGCGGGGGGGATGCGACGCTGCTCGTGCTCTACAACGCCTATCACGATCTCGTGTCGTTCACCCTGCCGGAATCCGTGGGCGGCGCGGCCTGGACCCGCCTCCTCGACACCAACCTATCCGACGCCCAGGCCGCCGAGAGCTTCGAAACGGGGAGCCGTTACGACGTCACCGGCCGCTCGATGCTGATGTTCGTGCTCAAACCCTGCGCCAAGGCGGAAGGGGACGCCGCAGACTCGGCCCGCGACGGCGAGGGCGGCCGCGACATGGAGCGCTCCTACCAGCACGTCATGCAGGCCTTCGAGCGCGCCAATATCGAGCGCGTCCGCTTCCGCGACGAGGGCGAGGACGGCTGAGGCCGCCGCCGAACGTCACACGCTCGCCGTGACAGCGCTCGATCCGCTCTGTTACGGTTCCGGCGCTTCCCCATCACGCCTTCCGGTGACGTCGCGCGAGCATGTCCAACACGCCTGAAACCCCGCCGACCGGGTCTCCGGGGCCGACGATGAGCGGGAGGGCCTCCGACATCACGGACGGGCGCGGGAGCCTGTTCTTCGCGGCGGTGGAAACCACGCGGATGCCGATGATCGTCACCGATCCGCGCCAGCCCGACAATCCGATCATCTTCGCCAACAAGGCGTTCGTCGGCATGTCGGGCTATTCGACGGAGGAGCTTCTCGGCCGCAACTGCCGTTTCCTCCAGGGGCCGGGCACGGACCGGGCCACCGTCGAGGCCGTCCGCGCGGCCGTCGCCGAAAAGCGGGAGTTCTCCTGCGAGATCATGAACTACCGCAAGAACGGCTCGCCGTTCTGGAACGCCCTGTTCGTCTCGCCGGTCTTCGATCCGCAAGGGGAGGTGGTCTATTTCTTCGGCTCGCAGCTCGACGTGTCGCGGCGGCGCGACGCCGAGGAGGCGCTGAGCCAGGCCCACAAGATGGAGGCCCTCGGCCAGCTCACGGGCGGCATCGCCCATGATTTCAACAACCTCCTCCAGGTGATCGTCGGCTATGTCGACATCCTCTCCGCCGGGCTGGCCAAGCCGGAGATCGACCGCGCCCGCCTGACGCGCGCCACCGACACCATCCGGCAGGCCGCCGACCGGGCGGCCACGATGACCGGCCAGCTCCTCTCCTTCTCCCGCAAGCAGCGCCTCGAAGGCCGCGCGCTGAACCTGAACACCCTGCTCGACGGCATGAGCGACATGGTCGGCCGGGCGCTCGGCGAGACGGTGGTCATCCAGCGCAGGGACGCGGCCGATCTCTGGACCTGCCGTATCGACCCGACCCAGGCCGAGGTGGCGATCCTCAACGTGCTCATCAACGCGCGCGACGCGATGCCGGGCGGCGGCGTCATCACGCTGACGACGGCCAACCGCTCCGTCGGGGAGCGCGAGCTCACCGGGACCGGGCCGCTGCATGCCGGGCGCTATGTCTGCCTGTCGATCGCCGATACCGGCACCGGCATCCCGCCGGAGGTCCTGGCGCATGTCATGGACCCGTTCTTCACCACCAAGGAGGAGGGCAAGGGAACCGGCCTCGGCCTCTCCATGGTGTACGGCTTCGCCAAGCAGTCGGGCGGGGGGGCGCGGATCGATTCCCGCGTGGGAGCCGGCACCACGGTGTCCCTGTTCTTTCCGGCCGTCGACGGGGGCGAGGACGAAAGCGTCAAGCCCGTGGCCGCGGCGAGCGACGAGCGGGGCACGGAGACCGTCCTCATCGTCGACGACCGGAGCGACGTGGCCGAGCTCGCCCGCACCATCCTGCGCGATTTCGGCTACCGCACCCTCGTCGCCGGCGACGCGCGCGAGGCGCTTGCCATCCTCGACGCCAGCGAGCCGGTCGACCTCCTGTTCAGCGACCTCATCATGCCCGGCGGCATGAACGGCGTGATGCTCGCCCGCGAGGCCCGCAAGCGCCAGCCCGACCTCAAGGTGCTGCTGACCACGGGTTATGCCGAGGCGAGCCTGGAGCGAACCGATGTGGGGGGCTCGGAGTTCGAGATCCTGAACAAGCCCTATCGCCGCTCCGACCTGAGCCGGCGCGTCCGCCAGATCCTCGACGCGCAAGGCCCGACACCCTGAACGGCGCGGGGCGCGCGAGGCGAGGAGCGCGTCATGCCCCAAGGTGACAAGTCGAAATACACCGACAAGCAGATCCGCAAGGCCGGGCACATCGCCGAGTCCTACGAGGAGCGCGGCGTGCCCGAGCGGGAAGCGCAGGCCCGCGCCTGGGTGACGGTGAACAAGGAGGACGGCGGCGGCAAGAAGCCCGGCGGCTCGGGCCGGGGCAAGACCTCCACCACCCGCACGGCGGAACAGCGCTCGGCCTCGGCCCGGAAGGCGGCGGCCACCCGCAAACGCAACGCGGCGGCGTCCTGATCTGATCGATCCGTTCGGCCACGCGCGTTTCCCTCCCCCCTGTGCGGGGGAGGGTGGGCCTCGCGTCAGCGAGGGTCGGGAGAGGGGAGCGCCCGCTCCGGATACGGCGCTCCCCTCACCCGACCCGCTTCGCGGGCCACCCTCTCCTGCACAGGGGAGAGGGGGAACGCGCTATCAACCGTGTCAGTCGAGGCCGAGCCGCTCCAGAACCTCCGCGACCCGCCCCCGCATCTCGGGGGGAAGCGGCAGGATCGGAAGCGGAGGCTCGGCGCGGCAGAGCCCGAGAAGGTCGGCGCAGGCATAGATCACGCGCAGGCTCGAATGCGCGCGGAAGAGGTCCCAAAGGGGCCCGAGACGGGCATCGAGGCGCCGGGCCTCCTCGGCGTCGCCGTGCCGGGCGGCCGCGACGATGGCGGCGCCGGTGCGCGGAAACAGGCCGGCGACGACGCTGAACCAGCCGTCCGCCCCGGCGAGCAGGGCCTCCGTGACGTTCCAGTCTCCGCTGTAGCCGAGGGAAAAGCCCTCGGGCACCGCCGCGCGGAGCGCCGCGAGATGGGCCGGCACGGCAGCGGCATCCGGGGCCGGGCTCTTGGCCGCCACGATGCCGGGCACGCGGCTCAGGCGGCCGACGAGGCTCGGGGTGAAGTGAAAATGCGTCGTGCCCGGATTGTCGTAGATACAGAGCGGCAGGCCGCTGCCCGCCACCGCGCGGAAATGCGCGAACACCTCGTCCTCGGTCAGCGGCGTGTACGAGACCGCCGCGAGGAGGCCTGCGGCAGCGCCCGCCGCCTTCGCGTCCTCGGCGAGCCGGACGGCCTCGTCGGTGCGCAGCGCCCCGATGCCGACGAGGAGCGGCGTTCCGCGCGCCTCGTCGAGCGCGGCGTCGAGGGCGCGGCGGCGCTCGGCGCGGGAGAGATAGGCGTATGTCCCGGTGCTGCCGAGGAGACCGATGGAATCGACCCCGCCCTCGCGCAGGCGGCCGACGAGCCGGCGCAAGGCCGCGATGTCGACCCGCCCGCCGGCATCCGACGGGGTGATGGGAAAGGCCGAGAGGCCGTCGAGCCGTGCCATGCCGAACTCTCCGAAGAGGCGACGCGTGCCGTTGGGTTGGAGCCCATCCAGGCGAAGCGGGTTCCGGTTCTCCGTTCGGATAGACGGCAAAACAACGATCGAGGGTCTACTAGGTGCTTCTGAAAGCGCCCGACAGACCCTAACGGACGTTGATGCGGTCGTTGGCCAGGCGCTCGGCCCTGGCGCGCTCTTCCGTGCCGAGTCCGCCGAGTGTCTGGTCGAGCCAGGCGTCGGACAACCCTTGCGCGGCGGCGCTGAGGTTCCAGGCGGCGGCCTCGACGAGGTTCTTCGGGACGCCCCGGCCGATGGCGTAGAGCCGCGCCACGCGGTTCTGCGCGATGGCGTTGCCGCGCGAGGCGGCGTGCAGGAAGTAGCGCGCGGCGCGCGCCTCGTCCTTCGGCAGGCCGGTGCCGTTGAAGAGCAGGATCGCGAACTCGACCTCGCCGGCGAGATCGCCGTTGTCGGCCGCCCGGCGGAACCACTGCGCCGCCAGCGCCGGGTCCTTCGGCACGCCCCGGCCCTTGAGATAGAGCACGCCGAGATCGTGCTGGGCGGCGCCGATCTCGCCGTCCGCCGCCTTGCGGTAATAGGTGGCGGCCTTGGCGAGGTCCGCGTCGCTGCCGCCCGACAGAAGCAGCAGCGCGAGGTTGTAGGCCGCCGTGGGCTGCCCTTTCGCCGCCGCCTGCTCCAGCCACTTCTCGCCGGCCTTGCGGTCCTTCGGCATGCCGCGCCCGTCGAGGGCCATCAGCCCGAGGGAGGCCATGGCGTTGGGCTCGCCCTCGGCGGCGGCGAGCTTGTACCACTCGGCCGCGCGCACCGGGTCCTGCTTGATGCCGAGGCCCTGGTTGTAGAGCTCGCCCAGCAGCGTCATGGCCGAGGCGTCCTTGCGGTCGGCCTCGATGCGCTTCGTCGCCTCGCGGAAGGCGGTGGCGTATTGCCCGCGCTGATAGGCGCCGTAGGCGAAATCCGGGGTCTGCGGGGAGGGCGGCGGCCGCGCCCCGCCCGAGAAGTTCGGGGTATAGGGCGACGGCAGGTCGCGGGTCGGCAGGGTCTGCCGCGCCGGGGCGGGAGCGGGCTTCACGGTGTCCGGGCTCTTGTCCGCGGCCGCCTGCGCCGGGACGGCCGTCAGCAGCGGCGCCGCCGCGGCGAGGATCGCGAGGGCGCGCCTCATGCCGGCGTCAGCGCCGCCCGAGCCCGGCCGGCGGCGGCGGGATCGGCGAGCCAGATCGCGCTCTCCAGCCCCACGAACTCGGCTCCCGTGCGGGCGAGCGCCGGGATCTCGGCTTCTGTCGCGGCGACGGCGATGCAGGGCGTCTCGAAGATTTCCGCCCACCATGCCGCGCGCTCGCGGACGGCGTCCGGGTCGGGGGCGACGCCGTCGGGATAGAGGCCGCCGACCATCAGATAGTCGATCCCCGCCTCTCCCGCCGCCATGGAGCCGTGGCGGGTCTCGATGCCGCCGGCACCGAGGATGCGGCCGTCGCGCAGGCGCCCGCGCAGCTCGCGCAGGGCCTCCTCCTCCGGCTTGTCGAGATGCACCCCGTCCGCGCCGCCGCGCGCCGCGACGCTCGCGAGATCGCCCTCGTAGCCCGCGCAGGCCAGGACCAGGGCCGCGCCGTGCTCCTGGGTCGCCGGCGCCACGCGCTTGACGAGGTTGACGAGCGCCCGCTCGTCGGCGGGGGCGAGCCGCAGCAGCACGGCCGCCACGTCGCCTGCCGCGCAGGCCGCCGACAGCGCCGCGACGAGCCCGTCGACCGCGCCGGCATCGACGCGGTGGGGGGAGAGCAGGGTGAGCCGTGCCGCCTCGTCGGCCATGCCGGACCGCGCCCTAGCGCGCCGCCTCGATCTTCGGATCGAGGGAGCCGTCGGCGTAGCGCTTGGCCATAGCGGCCACCGAGACCGGGCGGATCTTCGAACCCTGGCCGGCGGTGCCGAACTCCTCGAAGCGCTGCTTGCAGAGCTTCGTCATGGCGTCCATCGCGGGCTTGAGATACTTGCGCGGGTCGAATTCGGCCTTGTTCTCGCTGAGGATCTTCCGGATCTGGCCGGTCATCGCCATGCGGTTGTCGGTGTCGATGTTGATCTTGCGCACGCCGTGCTTGATGCCGCGCTGGATCTCCTCGACGGGCACGCCCCAGGTCGGCTTCATCTCGCCGCCGTACTGGTTGATGATGTCCTGGAGGTCCTGCGGCACCGAGGAGGAGCCGTGCATCACGAGGTGGGTGTTCGGCAGGCGCCGGTGGATCTCCTCGATCACGTTCATGGCGAGCACGTCGCCGTCGGGCTTCCTCGTGAACTTGTAGGCGCCGTGGCTGGTGCCCATGGCCACCGCCAGCGCGTCGACCTTGGTCTCGGCCACGAACTTGGCCGCCTCGTCCGGGTCGGTGAGGAGCTGGTCGTGGGAGAGCACGCCCTCGGCGCCGTGGCCGTCCTCGGCCTCGCCCTGGCCGCTTTCCAGGGAGCCGAGCACGCCGAGCTCGCCCTCCACCGAGACGCCGGCCCAATGGGCCATCTTGGTGACGTTGCGGGTGATCTCGACATTGTAGGCGTAGTCGGCCGGCGTCTTGCCGTCGCCCTTGAGCGAGCCGTCCATCATCACCGAGGTGAAGCCGTACTGGATCGCGGTGGCGCAGGTGGCTTCGTTGTTGCCATGGTCGAGATGCATGCAGACGGGGATGTGCGGGTAGATCTCGACGAGGCCGTCGATGAGCTTGGCGAGCACCACGTCGTTGGCATAGGCGCGCGCGCCCCGGCTCGCCTGGAGGATGACGGGGGAGTTCGTCGCGTCGGCCGCCGCCATGATGGCGAGCCCCTGCTCCATGTTGTTGAGGTTGAACGCCGGGACGCCGTAGCCCTCCTCGGCGGCATGGTCGAGAAGCTGCCTCAGGGTGATGCGGGCCATGGTCGAACTCCTCGTCTTGCCGGTTGTCTTGCGGGGCCTGTGCTCAGGCCGGATATAGCGCCGCTCCGGGCATCGGCCCGCGCGGGGGAAGCGAATTTCGTGCGGCCGGTCGCCCTCGCGTCAGGCTTTGGCGCGCAGCGCCTCGACGCCGGGCAGGACCTTCCCTTCCAGCCATTCGAGGAAGGCGCCCCCCGCCGTCGAGATGTAGGAGAATTGCTCCGACACGCCCGCGTGGTTGAGGGCCGCGACGGTGTCGCCGCCGCCGGCCACCGAGACGAGCTTGCCGGCTTCCGTCCGCCCGGCCGCATGCCGGGCGGCGGCGACCGTCGCGGCATCGAAGGGGTTGAGCTCGAAGGCGCCGAGCGGGCCGTTCCAGACGAGCGTCGCCGCCTCGTCGATGGCGGCGTCGATCTCAGTCACGGAGGCCGGGCCGGCGTCGAGGATCATGCCGCTTTCCGGTACGGCATCGACGGAGACCGTCTCGTGGGCCGCGTCCGCCTTGAACTCCGAGGCGACCACCGCGTCGACGGGCAGGATGATGCGGCACTTGGCGGCCTCGGCCGCCGCGAGTATCCTGTGCGCGGTCTCGGCGAGGTCCTTCTCGCAGAGCGACTTGCCCACCGGCTTGCCCTGCGCGTGCAGGAAGGTGTTGGCCATGCCGCCGCCGATCACCAGCATGTCGACCTTGGCGACGAGGTTCTGGAGCAGGTCGATCTTCGAGGAGACCTTGGCGCCGCCGACCAGCGCGATCACGGGGCGCTTGGGCGCCTCCAGGCCCTTGGTCAGCGCGTTCAGCTCCGCTTGCATCTCGCGGCCCGCATAGGCCGGGAGCAGATGCGCCAGCCCTTCCGTCGAGGCATGGGCGCGGTGGGCGGCGGAGAACGCCTCGTTGACGTAGACGTCGCCGTTCTCAGCGAGCGCCTTGGCGAAGGCGGGGTCGTTCTTCTCCTCGCCCGCGTGGAAGCGGGTGTTCTCGAGGAGCAGCACGTCGCCGTCCTTCATGGCGGCGACGGCGGCCTTCGCGGGCTCGCCGATGCAGTCCTCGGCGAAGGCGACGGGCTTGCCGAGGCTCTCGCTCAGCGCGCCGACGACCGGCTTCAGCGAGTCCTTCGGCTCGCGCTTGCCCTTGGGGCGCCCGAAATGGGCGAGCAGCACGACCTTGCCGCCACCCTGCGCGATCTCGCGGATCGTGGGCACCACGCGCTCGATGCGGGTGGCGTCGGTGACGCGGCCGCCCTCCATCGGCACGTTGAGATCGACGCGCAGGAGAACGCGCTTGCCCGCGAGCGAGCCGGCATCGTCGAGGGTGCGGAAGGCGGTCATGTCGGTTCCGGGCGAGGGGGCGTTTCGGGCGTGCCGCGGCCTCAGCGAGGCGGCGGCAGCAGGGTCTGGAGGTTGAGCCGCTGCACGGCGATCGTCAGCACCACGGTGAGCACGGCGGTGATGATCGCGGTGAGCACCAGGGCGCCGGCGCCCGGCAGGCGCTTCGTCCGGTCGGCGATGGCGCGGACCTCGGTGCGCAGCGCCGCCACGTCCGACTGGCGGGCGACCTCGTTCATGCGCGCGGTGGCGCCCTCGACCTTGTCCTCGACGCGCGAGAGCAGCGACTCGGAGCGGGCGTACTTGTCCTCGATCCGGGACGCCTTGTCCTCGATCCGCGCGAGCTGGTCGGCGACATGGGAGGGCAACGGCTCGGCGGCCGGCTCGGCGCGGCCCACCGGCTGCGCAGGTGCCGCCGGAACAGAGGCTGCTACGGGAGGCGGCGCGTCCGGCGTCTGCGCCGGGATGAACCCGCTTCCGGTCGTCGTCGTGGCAGCGTCGCTCATGGGCCGCGGACCTCCGTCGATTCTGTCGTTGCCGGGCCGGCCGGAGGGCCGGCCCGGAGTCTCCGGTTCCGTTCGCTCAGAGCAGCTTGGCCATCGCCACGGCGGTGTCGGCCATGCGGTTCGAGAAGCCCCACTCGTTGTCGTACCAGGACAGGATGCGCACGAAGGTGCCGTCCATGACCTTGGTCTGGTCGAGATGGAAGGTCGACGAGTGCGGGTCGTGGTTGAAGTCGATCGAGACGTTCGGCTGGTCGGTATAGGCGAGCACGCCCTTGAGCGGGCCGTCGGCGGCCTTCCTGATCGCGTCGTTGATCTCCTGGGCCGTGGTCTCGCGCTTGGCCGTGAACACGAGGTCGACGGCGGAGACGTTCGGGGTCGGCACGCGGATCGAGGTCCCGTCGAGCTTGCCCTTCAGCTCCGGCAGCACCAGGCCGACGGCCTTGGCGGCGCCGGTCGAGGTCGGGATCATCGAGAGCGCGGCGGCGCGGGCCCGGTAGAGATCCTTGTGCATCTGGTCGAGGGACGGCTGGTCGTTCGTGTAGGAATGGATCGTCGTCATGAAGCCGCGCTCGATGCCGACGGTCTCGTTGAGCACCTTGGCCACCGGCACCAGGCAGTTGGTGGTGCAGGAGGCGTTCGAGACGACGACATGATCGGCGGTGAGCTGGTCGTGGTTGACGCCGTAGACCACCGTGAGGTCGGCGCCGTCGGCGGGCGCCGAGACGAGGACGCGCTTGGCGCCGGCGTCGAGATGGGCCTTCGCCTTGTCCTTCGAGGTGAAGATGCCGGTGCATTCGAGCGCGATGTCGACCCCGAGGTCGCGATGCGGCAGCTCGGCGGGGTTGCGCACGGCCGTGACCTTGATGCGCTTGCCGTCGACCACGATGAACTCGCCGTCGACCTTCACCTCGGCATCGAAGCGGCCGTGGATCGAGTCGAAGCGCAGCAGGTGCGCGTTGGTCTCGACCGGGCCGAGATCGTTGATCGCCACGACCTCGATGTCCGCGCGACCGGCCTCGTGGATGGCGCGCAGGACGTTGCGTCCGATGCGCCCGAACCCGTTGATGGCTACCTTGACGGTCACGGCGAGACTCCTTCCGAATTCCTGGCCAATAATCCGGCGCCCCCTTGCGGGCCTCCTCCGGCGTCGAGGACGCTTCGGGCGCGGCGCACCGGCTCTGTGGGAACGGCGCTTGAACCTGCGATGAACCGGATCCCGCCGGTGCCGCAGCCGCCGGGGATCATCCGGTCGGCGGATGAGGCGGGCGGGGGCGTCTCGGCTGTCACGGGGATGGGCATCCGCACCTCTGCGGCGCCCGCTGACGCCGCATCCGTTTCAAGCGGGGCTCTATCATGGGGCTTCCCCCTGTCAAAGCTTGCGGCATGACATTCGCTCGGCCATGAACGCATGGCTCGATATGGGTGCCATGACGTCGAATTCCACCTCCGCCGCCGAGGCCGCGCTCGCCCGGCTGTCCACCGCCCTGGCGCGGCTGGAGAGCGCCGTCTCGCGCCGCCTCGAGGACGAGCGCCATGAGGACAGGGAGGCGGAGCTCGCCCTCATGGCCGAGGACCGCGCGCGCCTCGCCGCCGCGCTCGACGCGGCGAGCGCCCGCCTCGCGCAGGTCGAGGCGACCACCGGCGAGGTCGGGGTGCGGATCGACCGGGCCATCGGCGCCGTGGAGCGCGTGCTCGGCCGCCCCCAGGATGCCGGCTGACCGCGACAGATGCCCCAGATCAACGTCACCATCGACGGCAAGACCTACCGCATGGCCTGCGGCGACGGGGAGGAGGAGCATCTCGGCTCGCTGGCCGCCGGGCTCGACGCGCGCATCTCGGAGATGCGCAGGGCCTTCGGCGAGATCGGCGACATGCGCCTCCAGGTGATGGCCGCCATCACCATCGCCGACGAGCTCTCCGAGACGCGCCGCCGGATCGCGGCGATCGAGGCCGAGACGGCGGCCCTGCGCGCCATGGTCGAGGGGGCCGAGAGCGAGACCGCCCAGCGCGAGGCGCGGCTCGCGGAGGGCGTCGCCGCCGCCGCCGAGCGGATCGAGCGGCTGGCCCAGGCGCTGATGCGCGCGCCCGGCTGAGCCCATTCGCCACTGGCGTAGCCGCCTCGCAATCGCTACATCGGGTGGGCGGGGCTGCCGGGTTCGTCAGGAGAACTATTCTCGGGGCCTTATCGACTCCCTCGGGAGCTGTCCCTGACCTCGTCCCTGGACTTGGTCAACACGGCGCCCACCTACTCTGTAGGTTTCCCGGGATCGAACCTCCAACGGCTCATGTGGCTCCGCACTCTTCCCCTTCCATGTCCGAGATGAAGTCCGAGCTGCGGCGCGCGGCGCTCGCCCGCCGCGATGCCCTCGACCCGCACCAGCGGGAGGAAGGCGGCCTCTCCGTCGCGGGCCATGCGTTGGCGGTTCCGGGGCTCGCCGACGCGCCCCTCGTCGGAGCCTTCTGGCCGATCCGCAGCGAGATCGACCCCCGCCCCCTTATCGAGCGCCTGTTCGCCCTCGGCCGGCGCGTGGCGCTGCCGAAGGTGACGCCGGACGGGCTCGTCTTCCGCGAGTGGAAGGCCGGGGAGGCGCTGGTTCCCGGCAGCTTCGGCCTCAGCGAGCCGCGCGACGACCTGCCGCCCCTCGATCCCACCGCGCTGATCGTGCCCCTCGCAGCCTTCGACCGGACTGGCCAGCGCATCGGCTACGGCCGGGGCTACTACGACCGGGCCATCGCGCGCCTGTCGCGGAACGGCCCGGTGCTGACGGTCGGCATCGCCTTCTCGGTGCAGGAGGTCGAGACCGTGTCGGCGGAGCCGCACGACCGGCCCCTCGACCACATCGTCACCGAGGGCGGCCCCGTCCCCCTCCGCAGGACCTGACGGACAACCATGCGCCTCCTCTTCCTCGGCGACGTCGTCGGCCGCCCCGGACGCAATGTCGTCGCCGAGCGCCTGCCGAAACTGCGCGAGCGCTGGCGGCTCGATTGCGTCGTCGTCAACGGCGAGAACGCGGCGGGCGGCTTCGGCATCACGGAGACGATCTGCGACGAGATCCTCCAGGCCGGCGCCGACGCGGTGACGCTCGGCAACCATTCCTTCGACCAGCGCGAGGCCCTCGTCTTCATCGCCCGCCAGCCGCGGCTGGTGCGGCCCGCGAACTATCCCGCCGGCACGCCGGGGCGCGGCGCCACCGTGGTCGAGACCGCCAAGGGCGCCCGCGTGCTGGTGCTCAACGTGATGGGGCGCGTCTACATGGACGCGCTGGACGACCCCTTCGCCGCCGCCGAGCGCGAGCTGACGGTCTGCCCGCTCGGCGAGGTCGCCGACGCCGTGATCGTCGACGTCCATGCCGAGGCGACGAGCGAGAAGCAGGCCGTCGGGTATTTCCTCGACGGGCGGGCGAGCCTCGTCGTCGGCACGCATACCCACACGCCCACCGCCGACCACCGCATCCTGCCCGGCGGCACCGCCTATCTCTCCGATGCGGGCATGTGCGGCGACTACGATTCGGTGCTCGGCATGAGCAAGGACGAGCCCCTGCGCCGCTTCCTCCAGAAGACCCCCGGCGCCCGGCTGGAGGCCGCGAGCGGCGAGGGCACCCTCTGTGGCTTGGCGGTGGAGACGAACGACAGGACCGGCCTTGCGACCCTCGTCGCACCTGTGCGCCTCGGGCCTCACCTCGAGGAAACCTGGCCGCGCGCCTGGGATTGAGCCGCGCGGCGCCGCCGGAGAGGCCGCGCCCGACTTGATCGGGCCCGAGCCACCCGCCACAGTGCCGCCGTCCCTGTCCAGGCTCGCCGTTTTTCGATGGAACGGCGCTTCGGGCCGCCTTGCGGAGAGTAGCGACCGATGGCGGCCAGTCCCGCGCCCAAGCCCGACGCCAGAGCTCACGCCAAGCCGCCCGCCAAGCCGCTGACGAAGCCCGGCATCTACCTCGTGCGGATGCTGATCTTCCTCGTGCTGATCGGCTTCCTGGTCCTGATCCTGTTCAGGCAGATCACCCCGGCCTTCCTCGCCAATCCGGGGTTGAACGGGCTGATCCTCGGCGTGCTTCTCATCGCGGTGCTGCTCGCCTTCGGGCAGGTGGTGCGGCTCTTCCGCGAGGTCGCCTATGTCAACGCCGTCGCCGGGGGCGAGGGGGCGCCGCGCGCGCCCTCCCTACTGGCCCCGCTCGTCCCGGCGATCGAGGCGCGGCGCGAGGGCGCGACGCTGCCGCATGTGCGCGCCTTCCTCGACACGGTCTCCGCCCGCCTCGACGAGGGCCGCGACGCGCTGCGCTACGTCTCCGGCATCCTCATCCTGCTCGGCCTGCTCGGTACCTTCTGGGGCCTCATCGACACCCTCTCGGCGGTGGGCTCCGTCATCAAGTCCATGCGCGGCGGCGGGGGCGATGCGAGCGTGATGTTCGACGAGTTGAAGAACGGGCTGGCGGTGCCGCTCGCCGGGATCGGGCTCGCCTTCTCCGCCTCGCTGTTCGGCCTGGCGAGCTCGCTCATCATCGGCTTTCTCGATCTCCAGGCGGCGCAGGCCCATGCCCGCTTCCGCAACGAGCTGGAGGACTGGTTGATCTCCGGCGAGGAGCGGGCGGTGGCGGCGATGTCCCCCGCCCAGGGGCCGGCGACCCAGGAGCTGAAGGAGGCCATCGACCGGCTCACCACCATCGTCTCCGAGGGCGCCAACGGCCGTGCCGCGACCCAGGCCATGACGAATCTCGCCGAGGGCATCCAGGGGCTCGTGCAGCACATGCGCACCGAGCAGCAGATGATCCGCGACTGGGTCGAGGCCCAGGCCGCCCGCGAGCGCGAATTGAAGCAGGTGCTCGACCGCCTCGGCCGCGAGAGGGCCTGAGATGGGCTCCCGCGCGGGACGGCGGAGCGACCACGCCCTCAACGTCTGGCCCGGCTATGTCGACGCCCTGGCGACGCTGCTGCTCTCGGTGGTCTTCCTGCTGACGATCTTCGTCGTCGGCCAGTTCTTCCTGTCGCAGGAGTTGACCGGCCGCGACACGGTGCTCGACCGGCTCAACCGCCAGATCGCCGACCTCACCGACCTGCTGGCGCTGGAGCGCTCCGGCCGCCGCAGCCAGGAGGAGGCGGCGCAGTCGCTCCGCAACACGCTGCTCGGCACGGAGGCCGAGCGCGACCGCCTCAAGGCCCAGGCGGAGGCCGGGGCCGCCTCGCAGGGGCAGGCGGGCGATCTCGACAAGCAGTTGCAGGCCGAGCGCGGCGCCACCGCCAAGGCGCTCTCGCAGGTCGACATCCTGAGCCAGCAGATCAGCGCCATGCGCCGCCAGCTCGCGGCGCTGGAGGACGCGCTCGCGGCCTCCGAGAGCCGCGACCGCGAGAGCCAGGCCCGCATCGCCGATCTCGGCAGCCGGCTCAACGTGGCGCTCGCGCAGAAGGTGCAGGAACTCTCGCGCTACCGCTCGGACTTCTTCGGGCGCCTGCGCCAGATCCTCGGCAACCGCAGCGACATCCGCATCGTCGGCGACCGCTTCGTGCTGCAATCCGAGGTGCTGTTCCCGGCGGGCTCGGCCGCGCTGAAACCCGAGGCCGGCCCGGAGATCGACCGCATCGCAGGCGCCATCCTCGACCTGTCGAAGCAGATCCCGGCGGACATCCCCTGGGTGCTGCGGGTCGACGGCCACACCGATTCGCGCCCGATCGCGAGCGCGCAGTTCCCGTCGAACTGGGCGCTCTCGGCCGCGCGGGCCATCGCCGTGGTGCAGTATCTCGCGGGCAAGGGCATCCCGCCCAAGAACCTGCTCGCGGGCGCCTTCGGCGAGTTCCAGCCCCTCGACACGGGCACCACCGAGGACGCCTATGCCAGGAACCGCCGGATCGAGATGAAGCTCACCGAGCGGTAGAAGCGCCTACTCCGCCGGCAGAGCCTTCTGGCGCGACCTGGGCTCCTTGCCGCGCGCGGTCTCGTCCAGCGCGTCGGTGAACTGGAGGGCGGCGAGCTGGGCGTAGAGCGCGCCCGCGCCGAGCAGGCTCTCATGCGTGCCCTCCTCGACGATGCGGCCCTCGTCCATCACCAGGATACGGTCCGCCGCGCGGATGGTGGCGAGGCGATGCGCGATGACCAGCGTGGTGCGCCCCTTCATCAGCGTGTCGAGGGCGGCCTGGACGGCGCGCTCGTTCTCGGCGTCGAGGGCCGAGGTGGCCTCGTCGAGGAGCAGGATCGGCGCGTCCTTCAGGATGGCGCGGGCGATGGCGATGCGCTGGCGCTGTCCGCCCGAGAGGGTCACGCCGCGCTCGCCCACCTGCGTGGCGTAGCCCTGGGGCAGGGCCCGCACGAACCCGTCCGCGTTGGCGAGTTCCGCCGCGCGGAAGACGTCGGCCTCGCTCGCCTGCGGCCGGCCGTAGCGGATGTTCTCCAGCACCGTGCCGGAAAACACGGTCGGGTCCTGCGGCACCAGGGAGAGGCGGCCGCGCAGGGCCTCCGGGTCGGCCTGGGCGATGTCGACGCCGTCGATGCGCACCATGCCCGATTGCGGGTCGTAGAAGCGCAGCAGCAGTTGCAGGATGGTGCTCTTGCCGGCCCCCGAGGGACCGACGATGGCGATGCGCTCGCCCGGCGCCGCCGTGAAGCTCACGCCGTCGAGGGAGGGATGCCCGGCCCGCGTCGGATAGACGAAGCGCACGGCCTCGAAGGCGATCTCGCCGCGCGGCGGAGAGGGCAGGGCCTGCGGCACGGGGGGCGCCTTGATCGCCGGCTCGGCCGCCAGGATCTCGCCGAGCCGCTCCGCCGCGCCGGCGGCCTGCGCGAGCTCGCCATAGACCTCGGAGAGCTGGCCGAGGGCGCTCGCGCCGAACACCGCGTAGAGCACGAACTGCGAGAGCTGCCCGGCGGTCATCGTGCCGGCGAGCACCCCTTGCGCGCCGTACCACATCACGCCGACGACGCTCGCCGAGATCAGGAAGATCGCCACCCCCGTGAGCAGCGCCCGCGCCCGGATCGATTCGCGCGCGGCCCCATACGCGTTCTCCGAGGCATCGGCGAAACGCGCCGCCGTGGTCGCGCCCATGCCGAAGGCCTGCATGGTGCGCACCGCCCCGATGGCCTCCGCCGCGTAGGCCGAGGCGTCGGCGAGCCGGTCCTGCGCGGCTCGCGAGCGGCGGCGCACGCCACGGCCGGAGAGGATCAGCGGGAAGACGATGAGCGGGATGGCGCCGAGCACGAGGATCGACAGCTTCGGGCTCGTCACCACCATCATCGCCACGGCGCCGACGAACAGGAACAGGTTGCGCAGCAGGATCGAGATCGAGACGCCGAACACGGCCTTCACCTGCGTCGCGTCGGCGGTAAGCCGCGAGACGATCTCGCCGGATTGCGTCCTGTCGAAGAAGGCCGGGTCGAGCACGGTCAGGCGGCGGAAGACCGCGCTGCGCAGGTCCGCGACCACGCGCTCGCCGAGGCTGACGACGGTGTAGTAGCGCCCCGCGCTCGACAGGGCGAGCACCGCCACCACCCCGAGCAGCGCCAGGAAATACACGTCGATGAGGCTCTGCCCCTCCGGCGAGAAGCCGTGGTCGATCACCCGGCGGATCGCCACCGGCACGACCAGCGTCGCGCCCGAGGCCGCCATCAGCGCGATGAACGCCGCGAGGATCCGCCCTCGGTAGGCCGCCGCGAAGGGGATCAGCGGGCGCAGCGCGCCGAGCGGTGCCTTGCCGCGCCCGTCCGCGCGGTCCGTGGTGTTACGCGCGGCCATTCTGGCTCATCCCGCGTGTCCCCCTGAGATGATGGACACCGTCCGCGCGTGTCGCGCTTGTTCGCGGTGCCGCCCTGCGGTATACGCGCGCCTTCATCCGATTGCGCGTGTTGAATGGCCGCGGGCCGCCGGGCAGGCCGGTCGGTGCAGCCTGTGTTTCGAGGATTTCGTCATGGCAAAAGACGCGGCCGCCAAGGCCAAGGGTACCGAGCATCCCGACTATCACTTCATCAAGGTCGTGATGACCGACGGGTCCGAGTACATGACCCGCTCGACCTACGGCAAGGAGGGTGACACCCTCAACCTCGATATCGACCCGCTGACGCACCCGGCCTGGACCGGCGGCGAGCAGAAGATGCTCGATCGCGGCGGCCGTGTCTCGCGCTTCAACTCGCGCTTCGGCAACCTCGCCTTCGGCCGCAAGTAAGCGCTGAACAGTCTTTCCACGCCGGCGAATCGAAAAGGGGCGGCCCGTCCGGGCCGCCCCTTTTCGCGTTTCATAGGCCGGTCGGATCAGTGCACCGCCCGCGAGAAGGCCGAGAGCAGCAGCCCGTGCTGGGCGGCGACGGGGCTCTCCACCGCCACCGGCGTCGGGCGCTCCTCGCCGATCAGCATGTCGAGATGCGTGATGCGGGCGTGCAGTCGGCGCGTGCGGGCGATGAGGTCGCGCAGGCGCAGCGGCAACTGGTCGGACACGTCCGGGCGCGAAGATTCCTGCGCGTTGAGGCGCACGCGGGTCTTCTCCTGAAGGGCCTGGCTCGGCGTGATCTCGCCCTCGGCCACGGCGCGCTGGACGAGAAGCCAGGAGGCCGTCTGCATCAGCAGCGTCGTCAGCCGCATGCTCTCGGCGGCGTAGCTCAGCGACGCGTCGCGCGAGATCAGGCGCGATTCCGCCCGGCCGTCCCCGTCGAGATAGGCGGCCGTCTCCTCGACCAGCGCCATGCCCTCGCGGAACAGCGCCTTGAACGGCTCCGAGGTCACGTAGGTCTGCCCGAAGCTGACCCAGTCCCGCTCGTCCCGGAAGGTGACGTCGTGCTCGTTCATGCTGCCTCCTGTGCCCCTTTGAGATGGCGCCGTTCCGTTCCGGGAGCGGAGCCTGCCTGTCGGGAGCCGGTGCGCAATCCTAGCGCCGAATCCGAGCCGGCGCCGCCTTCACCACGGGGTAACGTTAACGCGCTCTTTGGGGGGGCCGGACGAAAAAAAGCCGCCCCGGAGGACGGCTTTGAAAAGAGTCTACAGGGAGGCATCAAACAGAGTGGACGGAGGTCCCACTCGACATCCAGAAGCCTGGATGCCCCCATCGTCGAAGAAAATGGTTAACGCCCGGTTAACGGGCAATGGGCCGCAATGTCCGTGTCAGGCGGCGAGGCTCTCGAACAGTCCGCGCCCGTCCGTGCCGCCCATGAGAGCTTCGACGAAGTTCTCCGGATGCGGCATCATGCCGAGGACGTTCCGGTTCTCCGAGTAGATCCCGGCGATGGAGTTCAGCGACCCGTTGCGGTTCGCGTCCTCGGTCAGTACGCCGGAGGCGTCGCAGTAGCGGAAGGCCACGCGCCCGTCGCCCTCGAGCCGCGCGACGGTGTCCGCGTCGGCGAAGTAGTTGCCCTCGCCATGGGCCACGCAGACATCGATCACCTGGCCCACCGCATAGGCGGAGGCGAACCGGGTGTCCGCCTGCTCCACCCGCAGGAACTGCCGGTGGCAGATGAAGCGGCGGTTGACGTTGCGCATCAGCACGCCGGGCAGAAGCCCCGATTCGCACAGGATCTGGAAGCCGTTGCAGATGCCGAGCACGAGGCCGCCGCGCGCGGCATGCGCCCGAACCGCGTCCATCACCGCCGCTCGTCCCGCGATCGCGCCGCAGCGCAGGTAATCCCCGTAGGAGAAGCCGCCGGGAAACACCACGAGGTCCGTTCCGGCCGGCAGCGCGGTCTCCGCATGCCACACGGAGACGACCTCCGCCCCGGCCAGACGAAGAGCCCGCGACACGTCGCCGTCGCGGTTGGAGCCAGGGAAGACCAGAACCGCGGCGCGCATGTCAGCTGAACTCGATCTCGAAGTTTTCAACGACCGTGTTGGCCAGCAGCTTCTCGCAGGCGTTTCGAAGCATGGCCTCGGCCGCCTCCCGGTCGGTGGCGTCGATCTCGACGTCGAAGACCTTGCCTTGGCGCACGCCGCCGATCTCGTTGATCCCGAAGGACTTCAACGCTGCTTCGATCGCCTTTCCCTGAGGGTCCAGCACCCCGTTTCGCAGGGTGACTATGACACGGGCTTTCATGACAGGGGACTCACGCCGTCGCTGTTGGACATTTTCGACAGTCTGTCAGAATTGGTGATGTCCGCGCAACCGGCGCGGCATGACACTTTTCGCGGAAAGCGGATAAATATTTAATAACAGATGCGCTGATCTAACGGATCCGATGCCTTTGTCGTTCCGGTATAGGCAAGCGGACAGGAACCGGCCCGCATCCGTAGATCCGATGCTCATGGCCGTGCTCCTCGCGCCCGCAGGGGCTCGATGCTGGTCGCCCGCTTCCAGAGCTGCACCATGATCCAGGCGGCGAACAGGCTGAACAGCCCCATGAGCACATGGCCGACGCGGTCGCCGAGATCGAGCAGCCCGGCCAGGGCCCATCCCGCGGCGATCGCCACCGCGAACACCTCGGTCCCGACGAGGACCATCATGCTGACGATCGTTACGACGTTTCGCGTGTTCACACCGATGCCCAACGCCTGCGGCCGGCTCGTACCCGATTCCGGCGCTCGATGGAGGGGCAGTAACCCGGCCGAACGGAAGGGCGCAACCCTGACACCTGTCTAATATTGTCTCCGGCCCGCCGCGCTCCGCTCAGCGGGGCGCGCGCTTGGCCAGGATGCGTTGCAGGGTGCGCCGATGCATGTTGAGCCGCCGCGCCGTCTCGCTGACATTGCGGCCGCACAACTCGTAGACGCGCTGGATATGCTCCCAGCGCACGCGGTCGGCCGACATTGGGTTCTCGGGCGGGTCGGCGCGCTCTCCCGGCTGAGCCATCAGCGTGAGATGGATCTCGTCGGCGTCGGCCGGCTTGGCGAGATAGTCGAAGGCGCCGAGCTTCACCGCCGTCACGGCGGTGGCGATGTTGCCGTAGCCCGTCAGGATGACGCCGCGCGCCTCGGGCCGGCGCTCCTTCAGCCGGGCGATTACGTCGAGCCCGTTGCCGTCGCCGAGACGCATGTCGATCACCGCGAAGGCCGGCGCATGGGCCTCGACGGCGCCGACCCCCTCGGCCACGCTCTCGGCCACCTGCACCTGATAGCCCCGGCCTTCCATGGCGCGGGCAAGGCGCGTCGAGAACGGCTTGTCGTCGTCCACGATGAGAAGGCTACGGTCGGCGAAGGCCGCGAGCGGGTCGCTGTCGGACAGAAGGACAGACTCGACGTCCGGTTCGGAGGTCCCGGTTTGCGTCAACATGGGACGCTCCTCTCAATTCAATCGTGCCCCAGCCGTTCATATAGGATCGGTTCCGGCCGGCGTCAGGGGCGAACGCGGCACGATGTCGTGCGACGACGCCGGCGCGGTTCCGCGCTCGAAGGCCGCCCGCGTCCAAGAGACGCGCGCCACGGCTCCGGTGGGGCCCGATCCCGGCACGTTCGAGAGGGTGAGCTGCGCCCCCGAGCGCTCGATCAGCGTCTTGGCGATGAACAATCCGAGCCCGAGCCCGGCGCCGGCCGAATCGGCGGGGCGGTTGCGGCCGGGGGCGCGCGTGGTGACGTAGGGTTCCCCGGCGCGCAGCAGGACCTCGTTGGGGAAGCCGGGCCCGTCGTCGCGGACCTCGAGGGCCACGCGCTCGGCCGTCCAGCGCGCCGCGATCACGACCCGCGTGTCGGCGAAGTCCACGGCGTTGTCGACGAGGTTGGCGAGCCCGAACATCACCCCCGGATTGCGCCGGCAGACGGGCTCCGGCCCCTCGCCGGAGGCCGAGACGTCGAGGGCCGGGCCGAGGGAGCGCTGCGGCGCCACCAGTTCCTCGACGAGATGGCTGAAGGTGACGGTCTCCAGGAAGCCGGCCTCGTCGTTGCCGAGGGAGGTGAGCTTCGCGAGGATGCCCCGGCAGCGCTCGGCCTGTTCCTGGAGGAGGCGCAGGTCCTCCGCCACCGCCGGCGCGGCGGTCGGCCCGAGCTGGCGCACCAGTTCCTTGGTGACGACCATGATGGTCCCGAGCGGGGTTCCGAGCTCGTGCGCCGCCGCCGCCGCCAACCCGTCGAGCTGCGAGAGATGCTGCTCGCGCGCCAGCACGAGCTCCGTCGCGGCGAGGGCCTGCGAGAGCTGGCGGGTCTCCTCCGCGACCCTCCAGGCATAGACGCCGGTGAAGGCGGTGCCGAGCAGGATCGCCGTCCATATCCCCGAGACGTAGAGGAAGGGCAGCTCGATCCGCCCGTCCGAGAACCAGGGCAGCGGCCGGTGGACCAGGGCGAGCAGCGTGGCGAGCCCCACCGCCAGCAGGCCCAGCGCCAGGGTCCGCTCCGGGGGCAGGGCCGTGGCCGAGATCAGCACGGGCGCGAGGAAGAGCAGCGAGAACGGGTTCTGGAGGCCGCCCGTGAGGAACAGGAGCGCGGCGAGCTGCACGATGTCGAAGGCGAGCAGCAGCGCCGCCGACTCGTCGCTGAGCCGGTAGCTCGCCGGAAACCGGATGCGCAGCGCCAGGTTGAGCCAGGACGAGGCCGCGATCACCAGGAAGCACCAGCCGAAGGGCAGGGCGAGCCCGAGGCCGAACTGCGCCCCGACGACGGCCGCGCTCTGCCCGGTGATCGCGAGCCAGCGCAGCCGCACGAAGGTGTCCAGCCGGACATGGCGGGTGTCGCGGACCAATCCGTTCAGGGTGTCATCGGTCATGAAGGGGGAATGCCGCCGCCTCGTTCGCCACCGTCCGGACCTCCGCGCGGGCAGGCGGCGACGGACGGGAGACGTTCATATGGGAACATTCATCCTGCGGACGATGTTTTTCGGCGCGGCCGAGACCCGAGCGGCGCGCGGGACCCGAGGATGCGTTCCATGGATCTGGCCTATTTCTGGTACGAGAGCGCGCGGGTGATGATGACCCCGGCGCGCATCGCCGCCGACATGACCCGCAACGGCCTCGCCAACCCGGCCAACCCGCTCTCCTACTCGCCCTATGCCCGCTCCGTGGCGGCGGGCTGCGAGATGTTCGAGCGCGTCACCCGGCGTTACGGTAAGCCCGCCTTCGGCATCGCCTCCGTGACGGTCGACGGGGTCGACGTGCCCGTGACCGAGCGGGTGGTGTGGGAGCGCCCGTTCTGCCGGGTGGTCAGCTTCGATCGCGGCTTCCTGAGGCCGCCCTCCGCACCGCAGCCGAAGGTGCTGATCGTGGCGCCGATGTCGGGCCACTACGCGACGCTGCTGCGCGGCACCATCGAGGCGATGCTGCCCGACCATCAGGTCTTCATCACCGACTGGGCCGACGCGCGCATGGTGCCGCTCTTCGCCGGCCGCTTCGATCTCGACAGCTACATCGACTACCTCCAGGCCATGTTCCGCGACCTCGGGCCGGACCTGCATGTCATGGCCGTCTGCCAGCCGGCGGTGCCGGTGGCCGCCGCCGTGGCGCTGATGGAGGCGTCGGACAGCCCCGCGATCCCCGTCTCGATGACCCTGATGGGCGGCCCCATCGACACGCGTCGTTCGCCCACCGCCGTGAACCGCCTCGCCCAGGAGCGCGGCATCGACTGGTTCGAGAAGCATTGCATCACGCTGGTGCCGCCGATCCATCCGGGCGCCTGGCGCCGCGTCTATCCGGGCTTCCTCCAGCTCTCCGGCTTCATGGCCATGAATCTCGACCGGCACATGGACGCGCATGCGGACATGTTCGACCACCTCGTCACCGGCGACGGCGATTCGGCCGACAAGCACCGCGCCTTCTACGACGAGTATCTCGCGGTGATGGACCTGACGGCGGAGTTCTATCTCCAGAC
This sequence comes from Methylobacterium endophyticum, assembly GCF_050591105.1. Classification (NCBI taxonomy): domain Bacteria; kingdom Pseudomonadati; phylum Pseudomonadota; class Alphaproteobacteria; order Hyphomicrobiales; family Methylobacteriaceae; genus Methylobacterium; species Methylobacterium endophyticum. The sequence goes on along the minus strand of NZ_JBNHES010000024.1, from coordinate 7,761 downwards.
CGTCGCCACGGTGTTCGTCGAGCACGCCCTGCCGAGGGGCACCATGACCCATCGCGGCACGCCGGTGGATCTCGGGGCCGTCCGGCGCTGCGCCATCCTCGCGGTGGAAGGCGAGAACGACGACATCTCCGGCGTTGGCCAGACCAAGGCGGCCCTCGACCTCGCGACGAACCTCCCGGCGGCGCGGAAGGCGTATCATCTCCAGGCCGATGTCGGGCATTACGGCGTCTTCAACGGCTCGCGCTTCCGCTCCGTCATCGCGCCGCGCATCGGGGCCTTCATGCGCGAGATGGAGGCGCGGCCGGACGGCGCGTCGCGCCACCTGCGCGCGGTGGGCTGAGGCGCCGAAAGTCGTTGGTGGCGGGCTGGGGCGGCGCTAAGCTTGGCCCATGCCCATCGCCTTCCTGCGTCGGCCGGACCCTGACCATCTCGCCATCCCCCATGGCGAGGGGACGCTGCGCGTGCTGCTGCGCCGGCGGCCTGCTGCGCGCCGCCTGATCCTGCGGGTCTCGCATGCGACGGGCGAGGCGGTGCTGACGCTGCCGTCGCGCACCTCCGTCGCCACGGCGCGGCGCTTCGCCGAGAGCCATGCCGGCTGGATCGCGGTACGCCTCGCCAAGGTGCCGGACCGGATCGCCTTCGCGCCCGGCGCGAGCCTGCCCCTGCGCGGCGTTTCCCACGGGATCGTCCGGCGCGGCACGCGCAGCGGCGTCACCCTCGCCGAGACGGACGAGGGAGGGCCCGTCATCTCGGTCTCCTGCGAGGCGGAGCATGTGGCGCGCCGGGTGGCCGATTTCCTGCGGCGCGAGGCGAAGGCCGACCTGGACCGGGCCGTCGCGGCCTACTCCGCCAAGCTCGGGCAGGCCCCGAGGCGGATCACCCTGCGCGACACCCGCAGCCGCTGGGGCTCCTGCACGGCCTCGGGCGAGCTGAACTTCTCGTGGCGGCTCATCATGGCCCCGCCCGTGGTGCTCGACTATCTCGTGGCGCACGAGATGGGGCACCTGCGCGAGATGAACCACTCGCAGCGCTTCTGGCGCCTCGTCGGCGATCTCTGCCCGAATGTCGACGAGGCGGAGGCGTGGCTCAAGCGGAACGGCTCGAGCCTGCACCGTTACGGCTGAGCCGCCTCAGTAGCGCGAGCGCAGCACCCGCTCGCGCAGCACGACCTCCTGCGGCCAGACCGGGCGCGGATCGACGTCGCCGGGGTTGAGGGTGCGCGGCGCCACGCTGTCGCAGACCTCGCGCTGGCGCACGATCACCGGATGGCCGAACTCGTCGCGGCGGCGGATATAGCCCCCGTCGCGGCAGAAGCCGGCGATCTCGGCGCTGCTGCCCTTGCGGCGGCCATAGGGGTTCCGGGCGACCGGCGGATGCTCGATCACGAGCGGCCCGTCCCGGTTCAGCGAGCGCTCGACATAGGTGGTCTCGCCCACGGGCAGCGGCTCGGCCGCGGCCGGAACCAGGCCGGCGAGAAGGAGGGCGACCGGAATCGCGAGGAGGCGCATGGGTTCGGTCCGAAAGGTGAGGAACGCTGTCGTTGTCAAGCTAGGGCCTCGGCGGCGCGGCGGCTAGCACATTGTGGCCACAATCTGACGCTCCTCGTCGCTTGACACTCTCCGGCCGGGCGTGGTCGGAACGCGTGGCTTTCGGCCCCGCCAAACCGGCGCGGGGCTGCTCGGGAAGGGTGACGGCGTGGCTTTGCGACCGAGTGCGGCTTGGCGGCGGGCGTTCCGGGGAGGACGGCGCGTCTGCGGCGCCGCGGCACTCCTCATCCTCGCGATCCTCGGTCTGTCGACCGTGAACGCCCAGGCGCAGGGCATGGTCCGCAAGACCTTCGACGACTGGCAGTTGCGCTGCGAGACGCCGGCCGGGGCGAAGGCCGAGCAATGCGCGCTGGTGCAGTACCTCGCCGCCGAGGACCGGCCGAACCTGACGCTGGTGGTCATCGTGCTGAAGACGGCGGACAATCGCGGCTATCTGCTGCGGGTGGTGGCGCCGCTCGGCATCCTGCTGCCCTCGGGCCTCGGCCTCAAGATCGACCAGACCGACATCGGGCGCGCCGGCTTCGTGCGCTGCCTGACCACGGGCTGCGTCGCCGAGGTGGTGATGGACGACGGGCTCGTCCGCCAATTCAAGTCCGGCAAGCAGGCGACCTTCATCGTGTTCCAGACGCCCGAGGAGGGCGTCGGCATTCCGCTGTCGATGAAGGGGTTCGGCGACGGGTTCGACAGCCTGAAATGAGCCGGCGCCGCAGGTCGCTCCACGGGGCACGCACATGACCCTTCGATCCCAGCTTCGCGCCTTGAGCCTCCTCGGGCTCCTCGGCCTTCCGGTGGCGGGCCCCGCCTTGGCGGAGGAGGGCAACGTCCTCACCAATCTCCTGAAATACGGCGGCACCACCGTGCCCCCCTCGCGGCCGAAGGATGTCGAGCCGGCCTATTGCCCGCCCATCGACGTGCCGGAAGGGGGCGCCGCCCTCCAGACCTTCGCCGGCCGTTCCGGCGATGCTTCCGCGATCCGAACGCAGGTGACGCTCGGCCGGCTGGCCCGCGAATGCACGCGGCTTCAGGACGGCTCGCTGACCGTGAAGGTCGGTGTCGAGGGGCGCGTGCTGCTCGGGCCCAGCGGCAAGCCGGGCCGGGTCGATGTGCCTGTGACCGTCGCGATCAAGCGGGGCGAGGCCGTGCTGGTCTCGCGGACGCGCAGGGTTTCCGCGACGGTGCCGTCCGGCGAGGCGCAGGGGTTCTTCTCCCTGGTGGAGGACGCTCTGCCCGTGCCCGTCGCCGCCAGCGAGGATTACGACATCGTCGTCGGGCTCGGGGGAGGGGGAGCCGCCAGGGCGTCCGCGAAATCCGCCGCGCATCGGCGCAGGCCGGCGGCGGTCGCGGCCCCGGCGGATGCGGGGGCCGGTGCCGCCCAGTGACGCCGCAGGCAGGGGCGGACGGACCGGAGCGGGCCTGTCGCGCCTGATCGGCCGTGTCCGCGACGCCCTGCGTCCGGCGCGGCCCTGGCTCGGGCATGCCGTGGGAGCGCGCATCGAGCCGACCGCAGACCCCGTCTACGACAGGCGCATCGTCCTCGACGAGCCGGCCGCCGGACGCTGGCTGGTGCTGACATATTCGGCGCAGACGGCGGCCCGGCCCCTGTTGCGCCTGGAGCGCTCCGGCGGTCCGCCCCAGGAATTGCCTCTTCCCGGCGTGACCGGGGAGCGCGCCTTCTGGCTCGGCCTGATGCCGCGGGATCTCGCCGGCATCGGCCTCTCCGTGGGGCCGGAGCCTGGGTTTCGGATCGAGCGGGCGGGGCTGCGCGGGCATGCGAGCCTGCTCCTCGAATGCCTGCTGAAGCGCCCGCTGCGGGCGCCCCCGGCGCTCTACGAGTTCGCGCGGGGCGACGAGCGGCGCTTCCGCGACATCCTGCGCGGGGCCTGCGCCGTGGTGCCGATGGCGCGCCACGATGCCTTTTCGCGCGCACGGAGCGTGGCGGAAGGAGCGGCGGCGTTAACGCGCATGCCGGTGCGCCTCGTCATGATCGTCCGCGACGGGGAGGGCGGGATCGCGGCGACGGTCCGGGACCTGCTCGCCCAGACCCACCGCGATTGGAGCCTCGTCGTCGCCGGGGAGCGGGCGCCCTCGTCTCACGGCGATTCCCGCATCGCGGGCCGTTCCTGGGACGAGGCGGGACGCTGGGGCGACCTGATGGGGGAGGGAGCCGCCTTCGGTCTCCTCGATCCGGGCGACCGCCTCGCCCCCGATGCCCTGGCACGGCTTGCCGCCGCGCTGTCCCCGCCCGCCGGACCCTCTCCCGATCTGGCCTATGCCGATCATCTGTCGGAGGCCGAAGGGCGGACCTCGCCTGTCCTCAAGCCGGGCTGGAGCCCCGATCTCGCGCTGGCGAGCGGCTATCACGGCGCTGCCGCGCTGGTCGCGCCGCATCTCGCCGCCAGTCTGGCCGCGCTGCCGCTCGGACCGTCAAGGGACGCGGCGACGGCCTGGGAGATCGCGGTGGCGGCGGCCGCCGCGAGCGCCGTCCATGTCCCGCGACCGCTCGCGACCCTCGCCGGGCGGCCGGCCGATCCGGGCCGGCGGGCGCGGCTCCTGGCGGACCGGCTGCGGGGGATCGGCAGCCCGGCGGAACCCCGGATTCGCGACGGCGTCCTCGACCTGCACTGGCCGCTGCCCGAGCCGGCGCCCCTCGTCAGCATCGTGATCCCGTCCCGCGACCGGCTCGACCTGATCGAGCGGGTGACGCGGGGCGTGCTCTCGGAGACGGCCTATTCCGCCATCGAGATGGTGATCGTCGACAACGGCTCCACCGATCCCGGCGTCCTCGCTCATTACGAGACGCTGAAGCGCGACCCGCGCGTCGCGGTGCTGCCCTTCCCGGCGCCGTTCAACTTCTCGGCGATGGTCAATGCGGGCGTGGCCGCATCCTCCGGCTCCGTCGTGGTGCTGCTCAACAACGACGTCGCGGTGCTGGAGCCCGATTGGCTCGACGCCATGGTCCGGCAGGCGCTGCGGCCGGAGGTCGGCGCCGTCGGCGCAAAACTCCTCTACGGCGACGGCACGCTCCAGCATGCGGGCGTCGTGGTCGGGCTCGGCGGCCGCGCCGGCCATATCCTGCGCCGCCGCCCGGCGGATACTCCCGGCCGGCTCGGGCGGCTGCGCGTCGCCCACGAGGTCTCCGCCGTCACCGCCGCCTGCCTCGCGGTCAGCCGGACGAAATACGACGCCGTCGGCGGATTCGACGCCGAGGCGTTCCCGGTGGATTTCAACGACGTGGATTTCTGCCTGCGCCTCGGCGCCGCCGGGTGGAAGACGGTCTGGACGCCGCTGGCGACGCTCGCCCATCTCGAATCCGTCAGCCGGGGGCCGTCCGTGGGCGAAAAGCGCGCGCGCTTCGAGCGCGAGGCCGCGACCTTCGTCGGCCGCTGGCGCGAGGCGATCCGGCACGACCCGTTCTACCACCCGGCGCTGTCGCTCACGACCTTCGGCGAGGACCTCGAATAGAAGCGCCGCTCACGAAAACGGGGGCCGCCGCTCCTCGCGGGACCCCCGTCGAAACCCTTGGCTCGTACGCCGTGCCCGTTACTGGACGAGACGCGGGCCGCCGGTCTGCACCTTCTCGTTCTCGGACATGATGCCGAGCCGCTTGGCGACCTCGGTATAGGCCTCGATCAGGCCGCCGAGATCCTTGCGGAAACGGTCCTTGTCGAGCTTGTCCGCGGACTTGATGTCCCACAGCCGGCACGAATCGGGGGAGATCTCGTCGGCCACGACGATGCGCATCAGGTCGCCTTCCCAGAGCCGGCCGGTCTCGATCTTGAAGTCCACGAGACGGATGCCGACGCCGAGGAAAAGGCCGGACAGGAAGTCGTTGACGCGGATGGCGAGCGCCATGATGTCGTCGATCTCCTGGGGCGTCGCCCAGCCGAAGGCGGTGATGTGCTCCTCCGAGACCATCGGATCGTTGAGCGCATCGTTCTTGTAGTAGAACTCGATGATCGAGCGCGGCAGCTGCGTGCCTTCCTCGAGCCCGAGGCGGGTGGCGAGCGAGCCGGCGGCGACGTTGCGCACCACGACTTCCAGCGGGATGATCTCGACCTCGCGGATGAGCTGCTCGCGCATGTTCAGCCGGCGGATGAAATGCGTCGGCACGCCGATGTCGTTGAGGTGCTGGAAGACGAACTCGGAGATGCGGTTGTTGAGCACGCCCTTGCCGTCGATGACTTCGTGCTTCTTCGCGTTGAAGGCGGTCGCGTCGTCCTTGAAATGCTGGATGAGCGTCCCCGGCTCCGGTCCCTCGTAGAGGACCTTCGCCTTGCCCTCGTAGATGCGACGGCGGCGATTCATAGGCGTGTACCGTGGTTTGAGGAAGTCCATGGCCGTGACTCCTGCGGCGACGATCTGTGTGCGGAATCCGCGGCGTTGCGACCGGGTGGTGAGGTCGGGCCGCGAGGACCTATCGTTGCCGACAGGTCCGGGCGGCCGGGCGCGAAACTACCCGAAGCGCGGTTGCAGCACAACGCGTCGGCCTTGCGCAGGGCGGGAAGCTTCGTTGCGCGGGCCGGCGTCACGCCGTCTTCGCGCCGTAGCGGCAGAGATCCTCGATGGGACAGGCCGGGCATTCCGGCCGGCGCGCCTTGCAGACGTAGCGGCCGAACAGGATCAGCCAGTGATGGGCGTTGAGCCGGTAGGGCTCCGGCACGATCGCCTCCAGCCCCGCCTGCACCTTGTCCGTCGTCGCCGCGACCACGAGGGGAATCCGGTTGGAGACCCGGAAGATGTGGGTGTCCACCGCGATGGTCTCGATGCCGAAGGCGACGTTGAGCACGACGCTCGCCGTCTTCGTGCCGACGCCCGGCAGCACCTCCAGCTCGGCGCGGGAGGAGGGGATCTCGCCGCCGTGCCGCTCCACCAGGGCTTGGGAGAGGGCGATGACGTTCTTCGCCTTGGTGTTGAACAGGCCGATGGTGCGGATGAAGCCGCGCACGCGCTCCTCCCCCAGCGCCAGCATCTTCTCCGGGGTGTCCGCCACGGCGAAGAGGGGGCCGGTCGCGAGGTTCACGCCCTTGTCGGTCGCCTGCGCGGAGAGCACCACCGCGACGAGCAGGGTATAGGCGTTGCGATAGACGAGCTCGGCCTTCGGCTCGGGATTGGCCGCGCTCAGCCGCGCGAAGATCTCCCGCACGGTCGCCGCGTCCGCCGGCGCCGGGGGCGGGCCGGCCTTGGCGGCAAGGGGGCGGGCGAGGGGGCGGGACGGCGTGCCGCCGATCGCCTGTTTGCGGGGAGGGGTCGGCTTCCTGGCGGCCATGGCTGCGTTATATGGATGGCATGGCGAGCGGCAAGCACCCAGCCCATCCGGACGGCCGCGATCCCGATTCCCTCGATCGGGCCCTGTATCGCGCCACCATTCGCCCCAGCAATTCCCTCGGGCGGCGAGGATTTCGCATCGTCATGGGCGGCTGCTGCCTCGTCTCCGTCGCGACCTCGGTCTGGTGCTGGCGGATGGGCTTCTGGCCGATCGCCGGATTCTTCGGCCTCGACATGCTGGCGCTCTACGCAGCGCTGAGGGTGAGCGCGCGGCGCGGGCTGTCCTTCGAGGAGGTGGCGATCTCGCAGCTCGAGATCCTGCTCGCGCGGGTCAGCCATCGCGGAGAGCGCCGCGAGTGGCGCTTCAACCCGCTCTGGACCAGGCTCGCCACCGTGGAGGACGACGAGTACGGCCTCCAGCGGCTCTCCCTGGTGTCCCGCCGGCAAGAAGTGGTCGTGGCGCGGGACGCGTCTCCCGACGAACGGGCCCGGATCGCGGCGGACCTGTCGCGGGCGCTCGCGCAGGTGAAGAAGGGCTACTGAGCCGCTGGGCGCGGCGGGAGAGGGCGCCCGGATGCCGGAGGGCAGTAAACGGGGCCTTCGCGATTTTGTCGTCGGGCCGTCATTTTTGGTGTTGACGCGGCCGGGGCCCATCCGTATACCGCTGTTCATCGGCGCCGGCCGCTCCACCAGAGCGGAACTGGTAGCCGCGCTGTCTGTGTTTTACGGCTTTTGGCCGGCATTTGACGGCGACTCTTCAGCGATGCAGCTGCGACCGTGCTCGGTAGAACCGACATCGGCTTGCTGTTGTCTTGTTGCGGGGTGTTCTTTTGACAAGTGAATCTGAGGAAGAGAAGCGTGGGCGGCGTTGTCCTTGCGGGATCTTCCTGGCCTTTCGGGGCTGGGTTGGTCTGTTGGATGATGCTGTGACACGTTTCGAGAACCGCTC
>NZ_JBNHES010000023.1:0-55432 GCF_050591105.1 Methylobacterium endophyticum | reverse complement strand
CGACCAACATCCCGCGCAAGCCTCCCGTTCGAGCCGGAAGGCAGTGTGGATGACTTGTCCTGGGGTCCCGTTTGGACGCCGATTACCCCAAAAACGGGGTCCTTATTCCACGCCTAATCACAAGCGGATCATCACCTTCCAGACGATGCCGGGCGTCGACGTCTACGGGCGCGGCGACGCGGCGGCGATTCCGGACCTCTACGCCATCGACAGCGTCGTGATGCTCGACGGGAACCAGTCGTATCCGCTCGGCCGCATCCCCGAGGCGTGGATCGAGGCGGCCGACAGCCCGACCTCGGCGAGCCGGCCGTGCTCCTACTCGTATTTCGACGGGTCGCTCCGTCTTTGGCCGATCCCGTCCGACGCCTGGACGATCCGGATCGCGGCGCATCTGCGCCTCGATGTGCCGACCGACGATGCCGCGCCGAGCCCCTGGTTCGACGAGGCCCGCGATCTGATCTCCGCTCGCACGAAGTGGCATCTCGCCCTCCATGTGCTGCGGGACCCGGCCCTGAAGGCCGCGATGGACGTCGCTGCGGCCGACGCCTTCACGACCCTGAAGGGCCGCGCCAACGGCATCGCGAGCTCGGGGCGGATCGAGGCCTACGACCTCTGACATGCCCTCCGTCAAGCTCGCCCCCTTCGCGCCGGACGTCGCCTCCGTCGATGCCGGAGCCGCCGCCGTCGCGACGAACGTCATCCCGCGCGCCGATGGCTATGGCCCAATCGCTGGCCCGAAACCGATCTCGGCCGCGCTGCCCGCCGATTGTCGCGGCGCGATCGAGGTCGCCTCGCCCGCCTTCGGCTTCCCCGTCTACTTCGCCGGCACCGGCACGAAGCTCTTCAAGTTCAACCTCGGCACGGCCGCTTGGGACGACGTGTCGAAGCCCGGCGCGACCTATTCCGTGCCGCCGGGCGACTACTGGTCCTTCGCCGTATACGGGGCGCGGCTCGTCGCGACCTGCCTCGGCACCGTCATGCAGGTCATCGACATCGACACCGGCAAGGCCTTCGCGGACCTCGGCGGCAACCCGCCGCGCGCCCGCCATTGCGGTGTCGTCGGTGAGTTCCTGGTGCTGGCCGGCCTCGCCTCCGATCCGAACGCGGTGCAGTGGTCCGACCTCGGCGACCCGACCTTCTGGACGCCCGGAATCGCGACCGGACACACAGCGGACCTTCAGATCTTCCCCGATGGCGGCGCCGTGACAGGCTTTGCCGGCGGCGAATTCGGGGTGGTGTTCCAGGAGCGCGCCATCCGGCGCATGGTGTTCGTGCCGAACTCGGCCGAGGTCTTCGATTTCTCGATCTTCGAGGAGAACCGTGGGGCCGTGGCGCCCTGGTCGCTGGCCCGCGCCGGCGCGCGGGTCTTCTTCCTCGATCGCGACGGATACCACGTCTTCACGGGAGGGGCGTCGTCGACCATCGGCGCGGAGCGGGTGAACCGCTTCTTCCTCGATCGGGTCGATCCCAATCAGGTCGCATCGGTCGTCGCCATCCGCGATGCCACCGGGCCGCGCGTCCTGTTCGCCTATCGGAGCAAATCGGCCGCAGCCTCCGATCCGACGTTGCTCGACGAGGTACTCCTTTACGACTGGCTCCTTGACCGCTGGGCCTTCCTGGCGCTGCCGGTGCGCTTCGGTCTCGTCGCCGCGACGCCGCCGGTCTCCATCGACAGCATCCCCGGCTCGCTCGACGATCCAGGCCAGAAGAGCCTCGACGATCCGTCCTATGCCGGCGGCGCGCCGGCGCTCGGGCTGGTGACGGCCGACAACCGCCTCGCCCTGCTGAACGGGCCGAGCCTCGAGGCCCTGTTCGAGACGACCGACGCCATGCTCGCCCGTCCGAGCCGGGCCTTCGTGCGCGGCGTGCGCCTCGACAGCGACGCCGACGACTGGCGGGCGCAGGTCGGGACGCGCGAGACGCTGCGGGTCTCCGATCCGGTACGCTACCGGGCCGAGACGGCGCCGAACTTCGAGCGCTTCGCCCCCTGCCGGGCCTCGGGCCGCTATCACCGCGTCAGGGTCCGCATTCCGGCCGGCACGGCATGGACCTATGCGACCGGCATCGAGCCGGACGCGACGGCGGAGGGTGGACGATGATCGTTCCCGGCAAGACCGAGAGGGACCTCGCCAAGTTCTCGCAGGCGATCTCGGATGCGGCGCAGGGCGGCACCAACGCGCTCGGCGGTCCGATTGCGCTCACCGTCGGTGCGAGCGAGACCGACGTCGAGGATTCCCGCTGCACCGAAGGCGCCCTGCCCCGGCTCGAACCGTGCTCGGCGAGCGCGGCCACGGCGGCGGTCTGGCTGAAGGCGACGCGACGCGGCGGCTTCACCATCGGCCACGACGCCTCGGCGGCGACCGACCGCGTGTTCCGGTACGAGATCCGGCGGCCCTGATGCGTCTCATCATCTGCGATCTCAACCCGGCCGTTCCGGTACAGGCCGAAAACCAAGCGGCCGCGCGGGGTCTGCGCGGCGTCACTGGGCATATCGGCGACCTCCTCGCTCTGTCCGCCGATGCCGCCGTGTCGCCCGCCAACAGCTTCGGCCTGATGGATGGCGGGATCGATCTGGCTTATTCGCGGAAGTGGGGTTGGGGGGGTTCAGGATCGCCTTCGCGGCCTCATCGCGAAGCGGCCGATGCACGAGTTGCTGGTCGGCGAGGCCCTGATCGTGCCGACGGGTGGCGATGCCATCCCGTTCTGCATCTCGGCGCCGACGATGCGGGTGCCCGGCCCGATCCTCGATCCCATTGACGTGCTCCTTGCCAGCAAAGCGGCTCTGCTCGCCGCACGGGAGGCGGGGTTCAAGCAAGTGCTCATGCCGGGCATGGGCACGCTCACCGGACGCGTACCCGCGCCGCTCGCCGTCCGCCTGATGCTCGACGCCTACCAGACCGTTTTCGGGTCCTGATGCGCCTTTCCCCCGTCGCAGCGGCCGACCTCGCTCAGGCGTGGCCGGTTGCGGAGCCGTGGCTCGAAGCGGCCTGCCGCCGGCCGGGCTGCGATCTCACCGTGGCCGACCTGCTCGACCTCTGCCGGCGCGGCGAGGCGCAGCTCGTCCTCATCCATCCCGAAGACGGTGAAGCGGTCGCCGCCGGCGTGACGCAGGTCCGTGATCTGGAGCGCGGTGGCCGATCCTGCATCGTCCTCGCGGTCGGCGGCAGCGGCGCGCGCGCCTGGCGCCACACCCTCAGGCTGATCGAGGCCGGCGCCACGCGCATCGGCTGTTCCCGCGTCGAGTTCGTCGGCCGCGCCGGCTGGGCCGCGCTGCTCCCCGACTACGCCGTCGACGCATATTTCGTGAAGGAACCGGCGGCATGAGCGGCGGATCGCGCACCCAGACCACCCAGCAGAGCAGCCAGACCGATCCCTGGAAGCCGGCACAGCCCGCGCTCCAGAACATCCTCGACGGCGCGACGACGGCCTACCAGTCCGGCGTCGGCTCGCAGGTCTACGGCGGCCAGCGCGTGGCCGGGCTCGGCGATACCACGCAGGCCGGCCTTGGCGAGATGGCCGACGGCGCATCCGCCGGCGCGCCGACGGCGGCTTCCGGCAACGACTTCCTGCACGGCCTCCTCGCCGGCGGCGGCACCACCGCTGCGACGCAGGCCGCGACGGGCGGCCTCGCCGGAATCGATCCGAACGCGGACACCTCGGGCGTCGCGTCGGCCGCCGCGCGCATGGCCGACCCGAACGGCATGGCCGCGACGGTCGGCAACCGGCTCGCGAGCGGCGGCTACAATCTCGACGCGTCCGGCTATCGGGGCCTGCTCGGCGAGAACGCGGGGCCGACGCAGACCCAGCGCTCGCTTCAGGCCACGGCCGACGGCGCCTATCTCAACGGCTCGCCGCAGCTCGACGCGATCACGCAGCGCGCCTCCGACGCCGCCGCGAGCAGGGTGGCGCAAAGCATGGCGGCGTCGGGCCGCTACGGATCGGGCCGCTTCGCCGCCGCCACCGCCGATGCTGTGGCCGGGCAGAACGACCAGCTCCGCTACGCCGACCTGAACAACCAGCTCGACCGGCAGGCGCAGGCGGCCTCGGCCATCGATTCCGCGCGCAACGCGCAGACCGGGATCCGCTCGGGGCTGCTCGGCAACATCAACGACGTCACCTCGGCCAATGCCGGGCAGGCCGTCACGGGCGCCGGTCTCACGTCGGGCGCCGATGCGGCCGCGCTCACGGGGGCGAGTGCGCTGGCGGGCTTGCAAGGCTCGAACGCCGATCGCGCGCTCGGGCAGGCCGGCGCGCTGCTCTCGTCCGCACAGGGCGATCGCGCCGCCGGGCTCGCCGGCATCGCCGCCACGCCGACCGTGCAGCAGTCCCTCGCCCAGCCGGGCCAGACCCTGGCGCAGGTCGGCACGATCCAGGATCAGGCCCGGCAGCAGCAGCTCGACTCGAACCGTGAGATTTTCGACGAGGGGCAGAGCGCCCCCTGGCGCCAGATCGGTCTCTACGAGGGCGCGGTGAATCCGATCGCGGGGCTCGGCTCGCAGACCTCCGGCACCTCGACCCAGCGCACCCAGACCGACCCCGGCCTGCTGAACTCGATCATCGGTGGCATCTCCGGCCTTTCGGGCGCGGCGGCGAACGTCGGTCGCGCTGCGCCCTTCCTCGCCATGCTCTCCGACGAGCGGGCGAAAGAGGACGTCCAGGAGGTCGGCAAGCTCCACGACGGCCAGACCGTCTACAGCTACCGCTACAAGGGTAATCCGACGCCCCAGATCGGCCTCCTCGCACAGGAGGTCGCCGGCGCTGAGCCCGACGCCGTCGCGCTCTTTCCGGGAGGTAACGGCCTCCTCGGCGTCGACTACGGGCGCGCCACGGCGCGCGCCGCCGCCATGGCACCTCAGGATCGGAGAGCAGCATGACGACCGGCAACCCGTTCGGCATCGGCCTCCCCGTGAACCTGCGCCCCGAGGACATCGCGGCGCTGATGAGCCGGGTGCCCATGGCGCCGGCGCAGGGGTTTACTCCTCCCGACGCGCCGCAGACCGATCAGGGGCAGGCGCCGCAGGCCGCCATTCCGGTCGCGCCCGCGCCGGCCGCGCAGCCCATGCCGTTGGCGCCGCCAGTCGCGCGCGCGACGCCCCCGGCTCCCGATCCGGCACCGACCACGGGCTCCGCCCCTTCGGCGGCGCCGTCGCCCATCGCCCAGCCGCCCGCGAAGGCCGCCGATGCCGGCGGCGAGAGCGGCGGTTTCCTCAAGGCCTGGAAGGCGCTCGCCGATACCGGCCTCGGCGATCAGGCGCTCGCGTTCGGCGCCGGCCTGCTCTCGGCGCCCGGCGGCGAGGGGTGGGGCAAGGCGTTCGACAATCTGTCGAGGGTCTCGGCGACCTCGGCCACGACCGATCTGGCGAAGCAGAAGCTCGCACAGGAGCAGGCGAAGCTCGCCCGCGAAACGGCCGGCGAGAATGCGACGCGCCAGTACCTCCTCGGCAAGGGATTCGATCCCAACCTCGCCACCGCCGCCATGTCGAGCCCGATCGTGCTCCAGAGCGTGCTCGCCCAGATGAACAAGGATCCGAGCCGCGTCACGATCGGCGGGAACATCTACGAGCTGAAGCCCGGCGAGCGCCCGGGTGCCTCGAACATGCTCGGTTCGGCCGAAGCCAGTCCCGACGCTGTGCGCGCGAAGGCGCAGGCGCAGGCCGAGGGCACCGCCGCCGGCAAGCCCGACGACACGTTCAGCCTCGTCCCTGATCAGGAGCGCGTGCAGCTTGGTCTTCCGGCTGGCGCGTACCAGAAGGATTCGAAGGGCAAGATCACGCCGATCAACCCGCCCGGCGGGACGAGCGTGAACATCGACCTGGGCAAGAAGGCGAACCAGGAACTCGATTCCACGATGATCAAGGGCATCGACGAGAGCCGGCAGAAGGCGCTCGGCGCGGTGCAGACCATCGACGCGATCAACCGCCAGAAGCAGTCTCTCGAGAGCGGCATCGTCGCCGGCTGGGGTGCCGACTGGCGCACGCAGGCCCGTGCCGCCGCTGCCCAGATCCTCGGCATCCCCGACGACTACGTGAAGAACTCTCAGCTCTTCGATCAGGCCGCGACCCAGAAGGCCGCCGCGCTCGCGAAGGCGATCAGCCAGTCGGGCCACACGACGAACATGGATCTGCAATTCGGCAAGACGATTTCGTCCGGCGACCGTTCCAGCGTCGAGGCCGCCCTGCGCGCCGGCGTCGAGGCGCAGGAACTCCTCGCGAAGGAAGAGATCAAAAAGCACAACGACAGCGTCGACCGCTTCGTCGGCGTGATGCCGGAGGCGAAGGATCGCGCCGGCTGGTTCCGGGTCCAGCAGCCCGAGATCTACCAGTACCAGCCCCGAACGCCGGACCGCTCGGCGGTCGAGGCCGAGATGCGCCGCCGGGGCATGATGAAATGAGCGACCTCTCGAAGCTCTCCGACGACGAGCTGATGGCGCTCTACAGCCAGAGCGCCCCGAAGGCCGATCGTCCGCAGCCCGGCGCTCCGCCGGTCGCCGATCTCAGCAAGATGTCGGATGCGGATCTGACGAAGCTGCACGGCAGCTTCACGGACCTGCCGTCCGCCGGTCAGCCTGGCGACGCCTCGGCGGCGGTCGGGCGCGGCATCGTCAACGGCGTCCCCGTGATCGGTCCCTACCTCCTCGCTGGTCTGAACCGCGGCGTCGCAGGCATTCGCGCGCTCCAGAACGATACCCGCTATTCCGACGAGCTCGGCAAGGTCGAGAAGTTCGGCGAGAGCACCGTGGCCGAGCATCCGATCGCGAGTGGCGCGGGTGAGATCGCTGGTGGCGTGGTCGGCACGCTGCCGCTCGTGGCCGCTGCGCCGGCGCTGTTTGGCGCGGGCGGTGCCGCGCTTCCTGTAAGGACCGCTGCGTCGGCGGCGTCGGGCACCGTTCTAGGCGGCGCCGATGCGGCGGTGAGAAGCGGCGGTGATTGGGAGGCCACGAAATTCGGCGCCGAACTCGGTGGCGGACTTGGCGCTGCTGGCCCGATCGCAGGGCGTCTCGTCGGAAAGGCCGTGACCGCCATTCGCGGCGACGAGCTCGGCATGCCGCTTCTGCGCGAAGCGGCCCATGGGCTGACCGACGCCGAATTGGCCTCGGCCCAGCAGATCCGCGAGATGGGCCGCAACCTGCCCGGCGGCGGCGTCGACATCCCGCTCGACGAGGCGCTGAACCGGGCGACCGATGGGCGCGCCACGCGCGCATCCCAGCTGGCCCGCGTCGCGGCGAATTCCGGCGGTGAGGGCGGACGGATCGCGGCCGAGGTCTATGCCGGCCGGCCCGCCTCGATCGACAACGTCGCCCGTGCTGCGTTCAACAGCATCGCGCCCGAGAACGTGGCCCCTTCGGCCGTCGGCATTGACGCTCAGGCCGCAGCCCGTGCCGGCGTAGCACAAACCCCGGAGGGTATGGCGCTGACGCAGGCGCGCGAAGCCGTCGGCCCGCGTGTCACCGCCGATAGCGCCGGACAGGTGATCCAGCCCGAGATGCGCCGCGTGCTCGATGCTCGGCAGGCGACGCGCGATCAGCAGGCCGCCGCCGATTACGGCGCCGCGCGCGCCGCGCCCGAGAACGTCGGCGTCGAGCGCATGATCACTGTCGAGCGGCCGGGCGAGCCGATCATCACGCCGCAGGAATATGCGCGGCCGCGATTCGCCAATGCCGCGCCCCGTCCGCTCGAGCGCTTCACCGCCGATGCGCCAGACGCCGCGCCGGGTCCGGAGAGCCTTGCCCGCTTCGTCGCGAAACACGGCGGCATCGCGCTCGACGGCGATGCCCGCGCCACCGACCTGCACCGCTTCAACATCCCCGGCGTCGGCAACGTCGCCCGCGCCGACGGCAAGAGCATCGATAATTTCTGGCGGGAACGGCTGATCGAAGCCGGCTACCTGCGCCCCGATGCCGATGGAGGCGCCGCGCGCGACATCACGAACGACCTTCTCCGAAAGCTCCAGAACGAGCAGCGCGGCTTCCCGAGCTATCCGATCGACACCGAGGGTCAGCAGGTCGGACGGCAGACCGTCGGCCGGCAGTCGGACGAGTTCAAGAATGCGGTCTCGATGGCGGAGAGCCGGCTCGACGAGGACCTCACGAAGGTCGGTGTCGATCCGAAGAGCCTGCATCCGGATATCCGCGAGCGCGTGCTCGGCTCGATGATCCGCGGCGAGCATGCCGATCCGCTCGACGCGGTCGAGGCCGTGATCGGCGGCATGAAGGAGAACCCGGCGCCGCTCGTGAAGAGCACGACCGTCCAGGAGCAGATCCCGGATGTGCGGTTCGGGCAGGTCGATCCGCGCCCTGCCTTCGATGCGGTCGCCGACCAGAGCCGGACCGCGAAGGGGGACGTGAAGGGCGCGCTCGGCGCGACGCGGCGTGATCTCACCGGGCCCGGTGGTGAGCCCGACATGAGCGTCGAGGGCCTCCTCCACGCGCGCGAGCGGCTCGATCGGCGCATCGCCGTAGCGCAGGAGCAGGGAGATGGGACGAAGGTCCGCGATCTCACCATCTCGCGTTCAGCGCTCGACGGGCAGTTGAAGCAGGTCCCCGAGGTCGCAACCGCCGACGCCAATTTCGCGGCGAACTCGCGCCCGTTGGAGCCCTTCGCCGGCAACACCCCGCTCGGCCGCGTTACACGGCAGGATCCCCTCAGCGGCCGCATGGCGACGCCGACCGAGGAGGTGCCGACGCATCTCCAGGGCGCGAGCGCCGCGCGAGAATTCCTCGCCAACAGCACGCCCGCAGCACGGCAGGCCTACGAGGGCCATGTCGCGACCCGCATCATGGATGCGGCGACCGACCGGCGCGGGAATGTCGATGCAGATGCCCTCAGCGCCTTGCTGCGCGAGAGCGGCGATGTCCTCGGCCAGATGCCGGACGTCTACCATCGCCTCGATGCGGTGGTACGCGCCCGTGACGGTCTCGCCCGCGTCGAGGCTTCGCCGCTCGGGAAGCTCGCCCAGACCGACGATGTCCGCCGCGCGGTCAACGTGCTGTTCCCGCAGGTGCCTCAGGGTGCGAACCACCACGAGATCGCCTCGGCGATGACGGCGGTCGCCCGCAACAATCCGGCGGCAGCTAACGATCTGTCGCGCATCTACCTGGAGACCCTCTTCAATGAGGCGACCCAGCAGGTGAAGGGCATCGCGGCGCAGTACGGCGGTGCTGGATTTGCCTCAGCAGTCAGGGGCAATCCCCAGCAGCGTCACAACCTCGAAGCCGTGCTGCGCGTCCTGCCGGAAGGCGAGACGAAGGCGGCGGCGATCGATCGCCTGCTCACCGTGCTCGAGGCAACCGGCTACCGGCCCCAGAAGGGCTCGGACACCGCGTTCAACCAGGCGATCCAGAAGCAGCTCGCGAGCGGCAACACCCCGATCGGTCAAGCCATCGCGAGCGCTGCCTCAGGCGCTGTCGCCGGCGGGACGGTCGGCGGTGTCAGTGGGGCGCTCGGCGGTGCCGTCGTCGGCCTGAAGCACGGTGTCAGCGACGCTCTGCTGCATCGGCGCATGATGGGCAACGGCGAGGCCATCGCGCGCTTGATCTACAATCCCCGCGCCCTGCCGGATATCCGCGCCCTGGCGAAGTCGCCTCCAGGCACCAAGAACGCCGAGCTGTTCACCGAGCGGCTGCTGCGGCTCGCGAATGGTGGCTCGCAGCCGATCCGGAACCAGTCAGCGGCGTCGCGGTAGGAGCGGGTGCATCCGGCCCGATGGATCGCGGGGCCACCAGCCGTAGATGGCACACGCCCCGAAGAGGGCGATCAAGGCGACGCCCGAGCCAACCGGCCCGAGCGCACTGTCCAATGCCTGGTTGAACGACGGCAGAACCGCCATTAAGACAACCCGAGCCGTCACCATGGCGGCGACGAAGAGGGTGAGGCAGAGCAGGATTTGAAGCCAGCGAGGCATTTTCGCAGCTTATCATGCTCCGGCTCTAGTAGCAGTTCGTTGTTACCAAGCCCTCGGCCTGAAAGCTGTTGCAGGTGACACCAGCGGCGGCGGTCTTGCGCGCCTCGAACTCACCATTGGCGCTTGACAGCTCACGCGCGAGAAGCAGCCGGGCATCGGCATCTGAAAGTTCTTTTCGGCGCACTCGTTCGGCAATCGCATCACCCGTCGCCATGTACCGAATGCCGAGATCATTGTTCATCTGACCAGCTCGCTTGGCGGCGACCTCGGCTTTGATGCAGTCCCAGGCTTCAAGATACCCGGCGTGTGAAGACGTGCAGGCGCCCTGCGTTGAAACCAGCGATCCCGTCATGCATCCGGCCAGCGTGATAACGCCGATCCCCACCGCCAAAACACCGAAACGCATCGCCTTCGCCCCTGCTCAGCGCGCAACCTAGAGCAGCAGTTGGCCGGTGGTCCATGGCGTGGCAGCCGCAGTTCACAGCGCCTTCTCGCTCACCGCCCCCCATCCCGCGCACGGTAGATTGAGCCATGATGACTCCACGCGAAGCCGCCTGGACGGCCCACCACCGAGCCGGGGCCGCCATCACCCCGTGCACGCTGCACGAGCGGAGCGGCGATGTCCGTCGCTGGGTCGTTCAGAGCCCCTACGTCCACGCCCGTCCATCATGGACGACGACCAGCTTGTCGCGTGGTCTACCGAGCTAGACGGCCTCAAGGATGCGCACGGGACAGGGCGCCAAGATCTCCCGGTGCATTTCTGACGCGTTGCGGGAGAGGTAGGCGTCAGCGGCCCCGATGAATCATCGATCGAGCGCGTACTTCGGTCCACACTCGGCCGTCATGATGCTCGTGCGAATGACCAGCGGAGCGACCTTGCTTGCGGTCCATGCAAGCGTGCCGACGCCGAGTTCGCTCACCTTGAACAGGAAAGTTTCCGAGAAGTTCTCGCCATAGGCCGAGATCAATAATGACCTGTCCTGCTGGCTGAAATTGATCAAGGCCACCTTATAGCCTTCCTTTAGGTAGCTCTTCGTCCCGGTCGTGTCGCGTTGCAAGATGTCGAGTTGTTGATTGTCGTTGATGTATGCCGTGATGCGACCATCGTCGATGCCGTCTTTCTTCCATCCGCCACGACCTGGGCCGGCGATTCCGGCTTCGAAGTAGTAGCTCTCGCCCGTGGATGGGCCGCAGCGAGCAAGGATGGTAGCGGCTTCCACGCCCGAAGGAACGAAGAGCGCCAGCGCCGCCGCCAGCGCTGGGGACGCGATCCTGGCCGGTTGAACGTTGGGGGTGCGGCTCATTCTGCTCTCGTAAAGGTCGGCGGGGCAGGAATCGGCCGCCGCGCCATTCGTAGCACAGGGTCGCTCGCTCCCCTTGACCCGACGGGCGAACGGCCCGACAAGGCCCCGTCCCGAGACGCGCGCGAGCAATCTGCCGCGCTGCCCCGAGCCCCGCCCCTGCGCGGGGCTTTTCCATGTCCGGACCCACCGCATGCCCCTCGCCGACAGCATCATTGGGGCCGAGTCGGGCGGCAACGCCACGGCGCGCAACCCGCGCTCCTCCGCCACGGGCGCCGGCCAATTCATAGCCGGGACATGGCTCGACATGGTGAGCCGGTATCGGCCCGATCTCGCCGGCCTCCCGCGCGACCAGGTGCTCGGCCTGCGCAACGATCCCGGCCTCTCGAAGGAGATGGTCCAGCACTATGCCGACGAGAATGGCGCCAAGCTGCGAGCCGCCGGCCTGCCGGACAATGACGGCAGCCGCTACCTGAGCCACTTCGCCGGGCCGGCAGGTGCGCAGGCGGTGCTCTCCGCCGATCCGTCCACGCCGGTCGCGCAGATCCTCACGCCCGACGCCATCGCCGCGAATCCGTTCACGCGGTCGATGACCGCAGGCGATCTCACCTTGTGGGCCTCGAAGAAAGTCGGCGGCGACGGTTCCCCCGCCCCCGCCGCCATGACGATGCCGGGCGAAGCCCCCACGCCCGGCGCCTTCGGGCTGTCCGGCCCGACGCAGGTCGGCGCGCCGTTCTCGCTGGCGCCGGCGGGTGCCGCCGCGATGACCGCGCCGACCGAGCCGGCGCCCGCCGATGACGGGCCCGACTTCGCCGCCCTGCTGAAGAGCCTCGGCGGCCTCTCCGGGACCGGCCAGACGGCGCAAGGCCAGGGGCAGCAACAGGGCGACACGCCCATACAGCCCCTTCCGACCCGCCAGCCCCGCGCGGCGCAGTTCGACCCGACGAAGTTCTTCGCGCTGCTGCCCGGCCGCCGCGCACCCGTCTGACCCCTTTCACCCCCGATCCGCCCGACCCGAGCGCCCTGCGCTGATGGGATCGGTGGCGGCTGCGCGGAGGCGCCCATGGCCGGTCTCGTCGACTTCTCGATCGACGCGGCGTCGAACGACAGCATCGCGCCGCCGATCTACTGGGCTGAGGGCCAGCCAGCCGCCACCGTCAACAACTCCGCGCGCGAGATGATGGCGGCGCTGGCGAAGTGGCATGCCGACAACACCGGCGCGCTGGTCGCGCGGCGCGGGGCGTCCGACGTCTATGCCGTCGCGACGAACCAGGTGCTTTCGGTCAACTCGGCCGCCGCCGCCCACACCCTGAGCTTCACGGTCGACGCCGCGAACCAGGGCCCGGCCTCGTTGGCGCCCGACGGGCAACCGGCGCGGCCGCTGTTCCGTCCGTTCGGCCGCCAGCTCGGCCCCGGCGACCTCGCCCCCGACATCGTCTTCACCGCGCATTACCGCCCGAGTTCGGGGGCGTATTTCATCGTCGCGCCGTTCATCGAGCGGCCCGGCGTATTCAAGCCGCAGGGCGACGTCACGCCCGATGCGGGCTGGGTGCCGATGGACGGCCGCCTGCTGTCCCGCACCGCCTATGCCGCGCTCTTCGCGCAGGTCGGAACGACCTTTGGCCCCGGAGACGGGGCAACGACCTTCAATGCGCCGAACGCCAACGGCAAGACGCTGTTCGGGCCGGGCGGCACCCTCGGCGGCGTGGGTTCGACCGGCGGCTCAGAGACGGTCACGCTCGCCCTCAGCCAGGTGCCCGCCCACACCCATGGAGGCTCGACGAATGCGGCCGGCGGCCACGATCACGGCGGGGCGGTCGGCGCTGCCGGCTCGCACAGCCACGGCGGCACGACCGGCGCGGCGGGCGGTCACAATCACACCGGCACGACGGGCGGAGCAGGCGGTCACGGCCATACCGGAACGACGTCGATCGCCGGCAACCACGCCCATGCGATCCAGTTCACCCAAGCCTCGACCTATCAGGCCGGCGGCGGCGGCGCCGCGACCGCCATCGGGGCGATCTACCCGACCGGCACCCCCAACGCCGGCGGCCAGACCGACGGCAACGGCGCGCACCAGCACACGCTCAACGTGGACCCCGTCGCCGACCATCAGCACGGCTTCACCACCGGCGCGGTGGCCGACCACGCCCACGCGATCGCCGCGGACGGCAACCACCAGCATGCGATTTCGGCCGCGCCCGACCACGCCCACGCGCTGACCACGAACAGCGCCGGCGGCGACGGCGCGCATTCGAACATGCCGCCGGGCCTCGTCGCCTTCTACGTCGTCAAGGCCTGACGGCCGCCTTCCGCAGACCGCCGCCCGCCCTCCGAGGCGGGTTTTTCATGCCTGGAGCCTGACCCCATGGGCGCATTCGACTGGAAGACCGATCCCGCGCTCAACGGGACCGTGGATCCGGGCCTGCCGGTACAGGACGGCGCGTCGGCCCGGACCTATCCGGCCGTGGTCCGCGAAGTGATGGCGGCCGTTCGCGGACTCTCCGACGACATCGGCGGCGCGATCACGACCTCGGGGGCGCTCAACGCCTACATCGCCGCCACCGCCTCCGGGGTCACGCAGCTGCGCGCGGGCGTCTCGCTTCTGCTGAAGGTCGATCGAAGCAACACGGATGCCGCGTTCTTGAACGTGGACGGCACGGGGCCGAAGCCATGGGTCGATGCGGACGGCAGCGTGTTCGCCGCTGGACGGCTGAAGGCCGACCGCATGGCGCGCGTGACTTACCACGTCGCCACCGACGCATGGCGCACCGACATTCTGGCGGCGCTCGACAACACCAGCGATCAGCAGAAATCGGAGCCCGGCAATCCGGTCGGCGACAAGATCGCGGCAGCGGTCGATCAGCGCAAGGGCGGCCGCATCGTGGCGGCCCAGCGCGGGCTCGTCTTGAGCGATCCGGCCAGCGCCACGGCCAACCGCATCCTGCTCAACGCGCTCCTGGCCGAGATGGCCGGGCTCGGCGGCGGCACGGTCTACGCGTCGGGCACGGTCTACGTCGACGGTCCGATCGACAACAAGTACTCCGGCGTCTACCTCGAAGGTCCGGCGGCGCTCTCGGCCCACGACACGGCGTTCAGCGCCTACGGCCTGACGATCATCCCGACCGTCGATTGCACGGGCGCCGTCGACGCCACCAGCCCGAACGGGCGCGGCGCCGTCCTGCGCCACCGCACCCCGTGGAAGGCAGAGGTAGGGGGCGCAATCGCGCCGGCACGCAACGTCGGTGGCGGTTTTCGGTACGTCCGGGTGATCGGTAACGGCGTCGCGCGAAGGCTGCTGGAGGTCGATAGCGTCACCTACGGCACCTATGACGTGTACCTCGAAAACCCCGTCGGCTACGACGCGGCCTGGTTCCGGTCCGGCGTGACGGGCACCGACCTCGGCGAGGCGGCGGACATCCAATATGCGAACGTCAACCTGCGGGCCCGATGTGTCGAGGGGGCGGGGGCCAACGCCCATGGCGTCACCCTGGCCGGCTCGGTCAACGCCAATTTTTCGTTGAACGGCAACGTTCAGATCTCCGTGCAGCACGTCAACGGCAACGCGCTGAACCTGTCCAACGCGGACAACAACACTATCCGCCTCACCTCCTACCGGCTCGGGTCCGGCACCGGCGCGTCGTTCATCGCGGCGGCGGCCATCGGCGCGGGCAGTCAGGTCTATGCCCGCGCCAACACCCTGTTCCTGTCTGCCGATTCTGCTGGGTACGTCCAAGGCCTTGAGGCGTCCGGCGCGACGAGCCCCGCCGTTTTTCGAGAAATCATTCTCGACACCGAGAACGGCACGCCGATGCCCGTTCAGGGCACGGGGGCCCTGTCCAGGGTCACGAACGTCATGGCGATCTACACGCCGACGCTGGTTGCCGGCGGGGGCACGCTCGGCGCGGGGGCGACAGCGACAGGGCGATGGTCGCAGACGGCGGCCGGCCATGTGACGGCGCGCGTCTCCATTTTCATCCCGAACGGCAGCGGCCTGAGTTCTTTCCTTGCCGTTGGCATGCCCATCCCACCGCGCGCCGGCGTCATCGAGGGAATGGCCTACGGAAAGGAAATATCCATCACCGGGAAAGCCGTTTCCGGTATAGTTTCCGGCGGAACCGCCAATATCCAATACGCAGACGGAACTTTTACCGGCGCAAACGGGATGAACATTCGCCTTGTTGCTACCTATGAGGTCTGAAGCGATCTCCTGCAAACAATGATTTGCTCCCCGCCGATAGCGAGCCACGACTCCTCGCCCCATCCGTCCGCAGCCGCCTCCGGGCGGCTTTTTCATGCCCGGAGCTCGCCCGTGTCCCGCTTCGCCTATTACGCCGACTTCGTCCTGATGCCGGCGATGATCCTGGTGCTGCTGGTGCTGGGCTCGCCGACCCTCGCGGGTGTGCTCTTCGGTGCGGCGGCCTGGACGCTCGCCGAGTACGCGGCCCACCGCGTGCTCTTCCACCGCCCGCCGCTCTTCAAGGCGGCACACGACGAGCATCACGCCCGGCCCTGCGGCCGGACCGGCGTGTCGAGCCTGCACTCGTTCGCGATCTTCGTCGGCTTGGCGCTGCTGCTGCCGGCGGACGTGCTCGCCGGCTTCGCGCTCGGCTACCTCGCCTACATCACGGCCCACCACGCCGTGCATCACTGGCGCATCGGGCCGCGCCATCCGCTCTACGGCCTGAAGCTACGACACGCGATGCACCACCATGGCGTCGAGGCGAATTTCGGCGTCGTGACGACGCTCTGGGACCGGGTCTTCGGGACCTACCTCCCACGTCGCTGACGCGGCCGGGGCGCCTCCATCCTTCCGGGTAGGGGCCGCCTCGCGCGCGGGGACGGTCTGGTAGGCCCCGGCCGCGCCGGCCGCCGATCGTACACCACACATCGGAGATCACCATGCAGCTCTCCCCCGTAGGCCGCGCCGCCATCGAGGCGCGCGAGGGATGCCGGCTGACCGCGTATCGCGACAGCGTCGGCGTCTGGACCATCGGCTACGGCCACACCACGGCGGCTGGCGGCCTCGTCGTGAAGGCCGACGTCACGATCACCCAAGCGCAGGCGGACGCCATGTTCGCGGTCGACGTCGAGAAGTACGCCGACCCGGTGCGCAAGGCCCTCGGGCCGAAGCTCGCGAGTTGCTCGCCGGAGCAGTTCGATGCCTTCGTGTCGATCGCCTACAACATCGGCCCGGTCGGCTTCGCGCACGCGACCTTCCTGCGCAAGTTCATGGCCGGCGACGTCGCGGGCTGCGCCGAGGCGATCCTGATGTGGAACAAGCCGGCGGCGATCGTCTCGCGCCGGCAGGGCGAGCGCGACCAGTTCCTCACGCCCTACGCCAAGGCGATGCCGAGGGCGCGACGCGGGGACCTGCGGCCGGTGACGGCGAGCTTACCTCCTTCGGCGCCGAGCCTGCCTCCTAAGCCGGCCGACCCGATGGCCCCGATGACGACCCCCAAGCCCGCCCCCACCGGCGGGCTTCTTCGTTCCGGGGCGCAGGCGGCGGGCGCCGGCACGCGCGGCCTGCTGAACGGCCTCTACGACCTGATCCACGCCACCCTCGCCCGGAAGGCCTGACCACATGCCCCGCCGCCCCATTTTCCGGGCGCGCCTGCGCCTGCTGCGCTGCTGGCGCGCCATCGCCGGCGGCCGCATCTACCTGCTCGCCCTCGTCATGGCGTTGCCGGACATTCTCGACGCGCTGGTCGGCGTCGATCTCAGCGCGCTCCTGCCGCCGTGGATGCCGGGCGCCAAGGTCGCGGCCGCCCTGGCGATCCTGCGCCTCGTCGCCCGCGCCTACGCCGTGAAGCTCGCCACGGTGGTCCCGCCGCCTGCCGGAGGGCCGCGCTGATGGACATCCTCGGCTGGATCTTCAACCTGCCCGGCAAGCTCGCGGGCATCGCCGGCTCCGGCATCATCAAGGTGCTCGGCAACTCGGTCCTCGAGCCCATCCTCAAGGGCATCTCGAACGGCCAGAACACGCAGCGCGATGTCGCTGTGCAGATGATCCAGGCCGAGATGGCGGCGAACTCGGCGAAGGCCGCCATCGCGCCGGCCTTCAAGGGGCTGATCTACGGCATCGGCATCCCGCCCGCGATCCACTTCGGCGCGTCGTGCCTCTCGCACACCTTCGCGCTCGACTGGCCGGTGACGCCGCTGCCGGCCGAGTACGTGCCGATCGAGGCGACGATCCTGACGGCCTTCTTCGTCTCCTCCCCGCTGACCACGCTCGCCCGCGCGGGCGCCGCGCGCCTGCTGAAGGCCTGACGCCATGACCGAGCCCCGCGCCGCCGCCGGCAAGTCCTCCGAGCTGCTGACCGATATCCGCGTGGCGCTGGCCCGCATGGAGGAGCGCCAGGTCGCCCTCCAGACGGCGGCCGATGCCGGGCAGAAGGCGGCCGAGGCGCGCCACACGAGCCTGATGCAGACCATCGCGACCTTCGTCCCGCGCTCCGAGATCGAGAAGGACCACAGGGCGCTCCACGATCGCATCGACGCGCTGGAGGGTCGCCTCGGCACCATGGAGAAACGGATCTGGGGGGTGGTCGCCGCGATCGGCGGCACGGTGCTCCACGCCGTCGCGGGCGCCTTCGGGATCATGGTGAAGTCCGGCTGATCCCCGAACCCGTCTACCGCTCGCCCCCAGGCGCCTCCGGCTCAGGCCGGGGGCGCTTCTTGCGTTTCAGGTCCTGCCCGCCCCCATCCGAACCGATCCCCACAGCGGATAGGTGAGGTTCGGCCGGCCGCCGCAGGCCGTGCAGCGACAGCGCAGGACGACATCGGGTACGAACTCGTCGGGGTTGAGGGCGTCGAGTTCGATCCGCCCGGTATGCCCGCACCCGCACTCCACCATGATCGCCTCGGCGCCGTTCTGGCGCGCGTTGGCGATGGTGGCGGGCGCGATCTCGGTGCCGTCGCGGTTGTAGGTGCGGCGCGGGTTGCGGGACGGCCGGCTCACAGCGCTAACCACGTCAGCGCCCCTGCCAAGGCCGGCGTCGCGACCAAGCCGAGAACGAAGACGGCCACCATCAGGCGGTGGAGCCCGCGCCTCCGCTCGCGGGCCAGGGCGTCGCGCTGCCGGCGGGTGTGGTCCAGATTGTCGCGCATCGCCGCCCCTATGAAGTGCTCGGAAGTTCGCGTGAACCCTCGAACCCGATTTTCGGGGATGGTAAGCGCTTTCGGGGCGGAACAGGTTGCGCACGTAGCGTAAACGAACGCAGAAAAAAAGCAGAAGCCCCTTTTTCGTAATGAGGGGGTCGGGGGTTCGAATCCCTCAAGCGGCACCATTTCTCCCCTCGCCGCCGCCACTTCCGAGCCGAGACCGGCTCCGGGCATGCGCCCCAGGGGCGGCAACGGTCAGGCTTCCCCTGCCGTCAGAGCACCTTCCGCATCGTGTCCCAGCAGGAATCGATGCAGCATCAGCCGGGCGTCCGCCCTGCGCGCGGCGCGCCAGCGCTTGTCCGCGAGGTCGCGATCGAAGATCACCGAGAGCGTATGCACGTTCGTGAGATGGAACTGGGCCAGCGCCACCATCAGAACGTAGAGGCGCAGGGCATCGAAGCTGCAAGCCAGCCGTCCCGACGCGGCGCCCCGCTTCAGAAGCTGGTCGATCATGGACAGCGTCGGCGACGACATCTCGCGGATCGAGCCCGAGCGCCGCATGAAGCGCGCCTTCAAAAGGTTCTCGTTGCTCAGGAGGCGCACGAGATCCGGGTTGGCCTCGAAATGGTCGTTCAGGAAATCGAAGAGCTGAAGCAGCCCCTCCAAGGGATCCGCCCGCGCGACATCGAGTTTCAGCTCCTGCCGGCGCAGCTCTCCCAGGGCAGTCTCCAGCACGGCCACGTAGAGCCCGGCCTTGCCCGCGAAATGGAGGTAGAGCATCCTCGGGTTCACCCCGGCCTTGTAGAGGATGCGCTCGACTCGGGCGCCCGCGAATCCGTGCTGGGTGAACTCCGCCCGCGCCGCGCGCATCAACCGCTCCCGCGTGGGTTCGGCCGCCTTGCCGGCGGCGGCCGGCCGCGTGCGCTTGGCGGCTGGCCGCGCCTCGGTCGCGGGGATATCGAGGGCGTGGTCGGCGGTCATGCCGAGGGCCGGGCCCCGAACAGGCCGCAGGCGGCGGCGAGGAGCGCCTCGTCGGCTCCGGCCGCGCCGATCAGCGAAAGGCCGACCGGCGCCCCGGCCACGGTGGCGAGCGGCACCGTCACCTGGGGCAGTCCGGCATGGCCTGCGATGGCCGTGAGCGGCAGGGCGCGCGCATAGAAATCCCCGATTGCGGCTCCGGCGGCATCGCGCGGAAGGGCCGGCGTCGGAGAGGTCGGTATCACGAGGGCGGTGCCGGGGGCGAGGAGGTCGTGCAGCCGCGCCCGGATCGCCGCCCGCAGCGGCCGACATCGCGCCACATCGGCCGGCGTGATTCTCGATGCGTCCAGAAAGCGCTCGGCGATCGACGCCCCGAACAGGGGCCGCACCGTCGTGATCCAGGCGCCGAGGCTGGTCCAGATCTCGGCCCCCTGGAGCACGCGGTAGGCTTCCCTCCAGGCTTCCGGCCCTTCCGCGAGGACGCGCCTCGCGGCGATCCCGGCGAAGACCGGGGGAAAGGCCGCCCGGAGCGCCTCGCCCACCGCCTCGTCGGCAAGGTCGAACGCGTCCTCGGCGACCAGGAAGCGCGTCACCGGCGCAGCGCGGCGCCCGCCAGGCAGAAGAACGGCGCCGACCTTCGCCAAGGTCTCGGCGTCGCGGGCGAACCAGCCGATCGTGTCGTAGCTCGGAGCGAAGGGAACCACCCCCTCCAGGCCGACCCGGCCGTGGGTCGGCCGAAAGCCGTGGAGGCCGCAGAAGGCCGCCGGGATGCGCACCGAGCCGCCGGTATCGGTCCCGAGGGCGATATCGGCAGCCCCGGAGGCCACCGCGGAGGCCGAGCCGCTCGACGAGCCGCCCGGCAACCGATCGGGAGCGGCGGGATTCGGCGGCGTCCCGTCATGCGCGTTCGCCCCCTCCAGGCTGAAGGCCAGCTCGTCGGTGACGGTCTGCCCGACGAAGGCGGCTCCGGCCGCGCGCAGCGCCGCGACCGCCGGCGCCGAGGCGCGGGCCGGGGCGTGACCGGCGCGCCAGTCCGGGTTGCCGCCGCCGGTGACGAACCCCTCGACGTCGATCAGGTCCTTGACCGCCAGGCGCAGGCCGTCGAGCGGGCCGCTCCCGGACGGCGGCAGGAACCCGCGCGGGCCGGGAACGAAGGGGTCGGACCTCGGCGCCGGCCGGCTCACCGCGCAAGGCCCGAGAGGCCCTCCAGGATCGCCCCCGACCCGGTCACGAAGCCGAAGCACTTCTTCACGTTCCACACGGTCGCCTCGGTGCAGAAATCGGGAGAGGTCGTGGCGCAGCAATCCTCCACGAGGATGCAGCCGTAGCCGAGGAAGTTCGCGTCGGTCAGCGAATGCAGCACGCATTGGTCGGTGTTCACGCCCGCGAACAGCACGGTGCGGATGCCGAGATTGCGCAGGATCGAGTCGAGCGGCGTGTCCCAGAAGCCGCTGATCCGATACTTGTCGACCCTGATGTCGGAGGGCTCTGGGGCCAGTTCGTCGACCACAGCCGCGGCCCAGGAATCCTTTTCCAGCACCTTCGCGCCATGCCCCGGAAGCGGATCGCCCAGGCCGATGCCCGTTCCGGTCGGCTTGTAGAGATGGATCTGGTTGGGCGGCATGTTGGCGAGGTCCGGCCGGTTGCCCCAGTTGACCCAGATCACCGGTACCCCGGCCGCGCGCAGGGGCGGCAACAGGCGCCGCAGCGGCGCGATCGGCGCGCGGTCGGGGGTGAAGTCGGCGCCGAGATGGTCGACCCAGCCCGTCGCCGCGCAGAAGTCGTTCTGCATGTCGATGACGACGATCGCGGTGCGTCGGCAGACGCAGGGGCACCGGCGCCGGGGACGGCATCGCCATGTCCACCATGTCCGCGCTCGCCCGCCAATGGTAGGTGCGCCCGACCCCGAGGCGTCCCGCGCCTCCTCCGGCACCGCCCGTCCCGTCCGACACGCTCGTCATCCCGTCCTCCCGGCGCGATCGCCATCCGAGACCGGAAACTGCAAATCGCCCGCCAGACGGCTCGCTCCGGGGAGCGCCTCCTCCGGCGCGGCAGCCGGCCGTGCCGGCAGCCCGAAGCTTCGGCAGAGTCCTTGGGCAGGCTGCCAAGTAAATAACCATTTACTTAACCGAGGCGCCCCGCGCCCCGCCATTCAGAAGGGAGGAGAGGCGGTTAGGCGGCTGGCACGCCGGTTGCTGCGAAGGCCGGGAAGCCGCCGCCGCGCCGACTCCGCAGCGGCGGCCCGTCCCTCCCACACTCCTCGGGGCCCTCCTCATGCCGATCCTTCCCTTGAGCCGCCGCCGCTTGCTGACCTGCGCCGTGGCGGCCGGCGCGATCCTCTCGATCGGCCTCGCCGCCCCGGTTCCGCAGGCGCGCGCGGCGGAGACGGCCAAGGTCGGGATCCTGATCCCCGGCTCCAAATCCGACAAAGGCTGGATGGAATCCGGCTATGACGGCCTCGTCGCCGCGCAGAAGAAGCACGGCGATGCGCTCAAGGTGCAGATGATCGAGAACATCAACTACGCCGACATGGAGCAGGCGCTCACCCAGCTCGCCACCAAGAACACCCTGGTGATCGGCGTCGGCGGCCAGACCCAGGCCGCCGTGTACAAGGTCGCCAAGCGCTTTCCGAAGGTGAAGTTCTCCATCGTCGGCGGCAACGCGGGCGAATCCGCCCCCAACGTCGCCGGATATGACGTGAAGCAGGCCGAGATCGCCTATGTCGCGGGCGCCGCCGCGGCGATGCTCTCGAAGACCGGGGGCGTCAGCTATGTCGGCGGCATGGAGCTGCCCTCCATCGTCAACGCCGGAAAGGAGTTCGGTCTGGGCGCCAAGAGCGTCAACCCTAACATCAAGTACTTCGAGAACTACACCGGCGATTTCGACAACGTCGCCAAGGCGAAGGAAGCGACGCTCGCCGCGATCGCGCAGGGCGCCGACGTGCATTACCACATCCTCAACCTGGGCCTGCGCGGCCTGGAGCAGGCGGCCAAGGAAAAGGGCACGCATGTCATCGGCAGCTACACGAACTACTGCGGCACCGATCCGCTGACCATCGCCTATTCCATCACAGGCGTCGGCTATCAGGTGCGCTACGCGATCGATCAGGTCATCGCCGGCACATGGGTCGCCGGCTACAAGCCGTTCGGGCTCGCCATGGGGCCGGAAGCCTCGGACATGATCGTCTGCGGCGCCACGCCGGAGATCAAGGCCAAGCTCGACGCCATCAAGGCCGACATCCTCTCCGGCAAGATCAAGGTCCTGGAGGGGTGAGCGCTGCGTCCTCCACGGCCGGACCGCCGCCGCGCCTCGAGCTCGCCGGGCTGACCAAGCGCTTCGGCGGCTTCACCGCGTTGGCCGAGGTCGATCTCGCCCTGCGCGCCGGGGAGATCCACTGCCTGCTCGGCGAGAACGGCGCCGGCAAGTCGACCCTCTGCAACCTCGTCTTCGGCGTGCATGCGCCGGACGAGGGCAGGATGCTGATCGACGGGCGGCCCTACCGTCCCGCCGGCCCCCGCGACGCGCTCGCGGGGGGCATCGCCATGGTTCACCAGCATTTCAGCCTCGTCGACGAGCTCAGCGTCGTCGACAACCTGATGCTCGGCCGTGTGCGCGGCATCCTCGACCGGAAGGGCTGGGCGAAGCGGCTCGACGGGCTCGCCGCGCGCTACGGGCTGCCGCTCGCGCCCTTCGCCCGGATCGGCGATCTCTCGATCGGCGAGCGCCAGCGTGTCGAGATCATGAAATGCCTGATGCTGGAGCCGCGCCTCCTCATCCTCGACGAGCCCACGGCGGTGCTGCTGCCGGACGAGATCCGCAGCCTGCTCGCCGTCTGCCGCCGGGTCGCGGACGAGGGCACCGCCGTCCTTCTCGTGACCCATAAGCTCGCCGAGATCCGCGAGGCGGCCGACCGCGCCTCGGTGCTGCGGCAGGGCCGGATCGTGGCGACCTCGGAGGCGCCGTCCAGCGAGATCGACCGGCTCGTGCGGGCGATGATCCGGCGCGACGTCGACGCCCTCGATCCGGCGATGGCGGCGACCCTGGGCATCGCCGAAGCCGCTCCGGCCCCCGCGCCGGCCGAGCCGCCGGCCGCCGAGCCGAAGGGCGTGGACGTGTTGCAGATCGACGGCATCACCGCGCGCGATCCCGATGGCGCGCTGCGCCTCGACACCGTGACCCTGACCCTGCGGGCCGGCGAGATCGTCGGCCTCGCGGGCGTCGAGGGCAACGGGCAGAGCGAGCTCGGCATGGTGCTCGCGGGCCTGCGCCAGCCAGACGGCGGCCGGCTGCATCTCGGCGAGACCGACCTGACCGGCCGGACGCCGGCGGCCTTCACCGCGGCCGGCATCGGCATCGTGCCCGAGGACCGCCACCGGGTCGGAGCGATCTCCGAGATGAGCGTCGCCGAGAACATCTTACTGAACCGGACCGGGCCGTTCACCCGGTTCGGGCTCTTGAACCGCAAGGCCATGCGCGAGGCCGCAGCCGCTCTGATGGAGCGCTTCGACGTGCGCGCGACGGGGCCGGACGCGGTGTTCGGCCGGCTCTCCGGCGGCAACCAGCAGAAGGCCGTGCTCGCGCGCGAGCTCACGGCGCCCGGCCTGCGCTTCCTGCTCGCGGCGCAGCCCACGCGCGGGCTCGATGTCGGCGCGGTCGAAGCGGTCTACGGGCTGATCCGGCAAGCCAGCGCGCGCGGGGTGGCGGTGCTGCTGGTCTCCTCCGAGCTCGACGAGGTCCTGACCGTGGCCCATCGCGTGGTGGTGATCTATCGCGGACGCATCGTCGGCGAACGCCCGGCCGATCCGCGCCACCGGGACGCCATCGGCGCGATGATGGCGGGCCAGCAGCCGGAGCAGGCGGCGGCATGAGCATCCGAGCCCTGCGCACCATTCCGCTCCCGCTCGGCGTGGCGATCCCGGTCCTCGCCGTCCTCGCCGCGCTCCTCGTCGGGATCGCGCTCGTGATGAGTCTCGGCGTCTCCGTTGCGGACGCCTTCGACAGCTTCCTCGACGGCACGATCGGCTCCGCCTACGCGGTCGCGGTCTCGTTGAACCGCACCGTCGTCTACACCCTCGTCGGCCTGGGCTTCATCCTGTCGGCGCGCGCCGGGCTGACCAATGTCGGCGGCGAGGGGCAGATCGCGGTCGGCGGCATCGCGGCGACGGCGGTCGCGCTCCAGGGCGGGGTGTCCGGGCTGCCCCTCGGGCTCGCCTTCCTGATCCCGCTCCTGGCCGCGACCCTGGCGGGGGCGGCCTGGGGCGGTCTCGCCGGCGTCCTCAAGGCGCGGATCGGCACCAACGAGGTCATCAGCACGCTGCTGCTCTCCTTCATCGCCGTCTGGCTCGTCTATTGGTGCGTCCAGTCGGAAGCGCTGCTGCGCCGCCCGATGACCAATGCCGCCACGCTGCCCGAGTCGCTGCCCGTCCCTGAGGCTTCGCAGATCCCGCTCCTCAGCGGGGATCCGGCGGCCCCCGTCACCATCGGGCTGGCCTTCGCCGTGGTGCTGGCCCTCGTCGTCGCGGTGGTGCTGGGACGCTCCCGCTTCGGCTTCCAGCTTCGGGCGGTCGGCCTCAACCCGACGGCGGCGACGCGGGCCGGCTTCTCCTTCTCCCTCACGGTCGTCCTCGCGCTGGCCCTCGCGGGGGCGCTGGGCGGCCTGGCGGGCGGGCTGATGCTGCTCGGCGAGCAATACTCCCTCAAGACCGGCTTCTCCTCGGGCTACGGCTATGACGGGCTCGTGGTCGGCCTTCTGGCGCGCGGATCGGTTCCGGGCGTCGTCGCGGCCGCCCTGCTGTTCGGCTTCCTGCGCTCGGCCGGCATCAGCATGGAGATGGGCGCGGGCGTGCCGACCGCCCTCGTCCAGATCCTCCAGGGCCTGATCATCCTCGCCGTGGCCGGAGCCTCCTTCTGGCTCGATACGCGCAAGGCGTGAGGGGATACGCGCCATGACCGTAGAGCTCTTCGCCGTCTTTCTCGGCTCCTCGATCCGGCTCGCCGTGCCGCTGCTGATCGCCGCGATCGGCGAGTTGGTCAGCGAGCGCGGCGGCGTCCTCAACATGAGCATCGAGGGGATGATGCTCGCGGGCGCCTTCGGGGGCGCCATCGGCTCCTGGGCCACGGGATCGCCGAGCCTCGGCCTCCTCTGCGGAGTGCTCGCGGCCCTTCCGGTGGCGCTGGCGCAGGCCCTGCTCACCGTGACGCTGCGCGCCAACCAGGTCGTCACCGGGCTCGGCCTCAACATCCTGGTCCTCGGCGCGACCACCCTCGCCTATCGGGAGATCTTCGGAGCGCGCTCGCGCGAGGAGATTCCGGGATTCCCGACCTGGGCCCCGCCGATCCTGCGAGACATCCCCGTGTTCGGCGAGGCCGTCTTCCGGCAGGTCTGGCTGGTCTACGCCGCGATCCTCGTCTGCGCCGCGGCGGCCTTCCTGCTGCGCCGGACCTCCCTCGGCATCGTCCTGACGGCGGCGGGCGAGGATCCGCGCACCCTCGAGCGCGCGGGGGTGTCGGTCCGGCGGGTGCGCTTCGGCGCGATCCTCGTCACGGGGCTTCTCTCGGCGCTGGCCGGCACCTTCCTCTCCATCGGGGACATCCACACCTTCACGGAGGGGATGACGAACGGAGCCGGCTATCTCGCCATCGCCGCCGTGATCTTCGGGAACTGGACGGTGGGGCGCACCCTGCTCGCCTGCTTCGTCTTCGGCGCCGCCACCGCCTTGCAGTTTCAATTGCCGGCGATGGGGTTCGAGGTTCCGAACGCGCTCCTGGTGATGATGCCGTATCTGCTCGCCTTCCTCGCCGTCGCCGGTCTCGTGGGCCGCCAGACCGCCCCGCGCGCCCTCGCGGTGCCCTACCGGCCCTGACCGCCTCGGACGGGCGTCCCGAACGCGGCGGCATCCACCGCCGCCGTGACCGAGGTCAATTGCAAAGCTTCGTGCATTATGTATTCCAGCATGAGTCCGACATGGACTCAGCGAGGTGACAGATGCCGAAGCCCCTCCAGGAAGATCGCCCCATCTGGCCGCCCATGCCCGCCGCCGGAGAGATCCCGTCGGGGCTGCCGGCCGGCCCGGAACCGCGCGAGAGCGACCGCGACCGGCCCGCCGAGCACCGCCCCGACCGTCCCGCCGCCACCTCCTCCTTCGAGGGTTTCGGCTCCTTCGCGGGCTGATCGAGCAGGGCCCGCCGACCGCATCGAGCGATGGCGGGCATCATGCAGGGTCTACGCGGTCAGCGCGTCGCGAACTTGATGCTGATCGCGGCCTTGGCGACGAGACCGGGGTTGTTCAGCGCGTTCAGATACTGCCGGTAGCGCTTGTCGAAGGCGTTCTGCACGATGAAGTCCGCCCGCACCCACTCGTTCGCCTGGTAGGAGGCGAAGAAGTCCACCAGCCCGTAGGCCTTCGTGGCGAGGACGGTCGCGCCGGCGGGGACGTTGAGCCGCTCGTCGACGAAAGTGAGCCGGCTCCCCAGCGTGAGGCTGCGGTCGAGGAAGCGCAGGCCGAGCGTCGTGCTGATGCGGTCCGGCGGCACGGTGAGCAGGGTCTGGCGCGTGGCCACGTCGCGCCCGTCCGTGTGGGTGGCCGCGAGGGAGACGAAGCCGCCGCCCCAATCGTAGGCGCCCTCCAGCTCCACGCCGGTGAGCTCGGCCTGGGCGATGTTCAGATACTGGAACGACTGCACCGGGATCACGCAGGGGAAGCGTCCGGGGATGCGCGTGCAGATCGAGGCCGGGATTCCGGGGATGGCGGGCACGAAATAGGTCGGCCCGACCGTCTCGATATTGATGAAGTTGTCGACGGTGTTCTGGAAGCCGTTGATCTTGGCGCGGAACGTATCGCCGGGGGTGATGACGTCGTTATACTTGATATTGACGCCACCCTCGACGTTGTGGGCCACCTCCGGCCGCAGGTTCGGGTTCGGCAGGATGCTGAAGGCCGGGAACGGATGGATGCCCTGCACCAGGGTCTCGGTGATCGACGGCGCGCGGTAGCCCTCGGCATAGGTGCCGTAGAACTCGATACCGGCGAAGGGCGAGACGCCCACGGTGATCTTGGGCGAGATGCGGTCGCCGCTGGAGCGCAGGGTGCCCCCCGACAGTTCGTAATGGTCGTAGCGTCCGGCGGCGATGACGCGCAGCCAGCCCCCGTAGCGCATCTCGTCCTGGATGAAGGCGCCGGCCAGGCTGCGGCTGCCGGAGGGCGTGAAGGCCGAGCCGAAGCCGCCGGCATTGTCGGTGGTGCGCACGTCGTTCGAGACGAAGTCGCCCCCCACCGTCAGCGCGTGGCTGATCGCCCAGGTGTCGAAGCGGGCGGTGTTGTGGACGTCGAAGCCGCGCGTCTCGATGTCGTAGGTGAGGCGATTGCCGGCCTTCACGCCAAGATTGCCGTAGAGGCCGCTCGCGGTGTCCGAGAGGAAGGTGAGCTGGTTATGCGTGCTGGTCGCGTAGCCCTTGATGCTGAAATCCACCAGCGGCACGTCGGGCCGGGCGAAGCGGTAGCCGAGGGTATAGGTATCCGCCCGCACGGAATTGGCGAAGCGGGCGCCGGCGTTGCTGGTGCCGGCATTGGCGAAGTCGAACTGCTGGAGCAGCGCCGTGCCACTGATCTCGTGGCCATCGGCCGGGCGGATGTTGAACTTGGCGAGCCCCGAGGTCAGCTCGTTGCCGGTGTCGCGCACCAGCGTGCCGAAGCCGTCCTTGTAGGGATCGTTGGTGCGGTAGACGAACTGCCCGAACACGTCGGCGCCCGTGCCGATGCGCGCGCCCAGCGAGGTCGAGTTCAGGAACTTCTGGCCGTTGGTGCCGAAGCCCCATTTCTGCACGGCGCCCGCCGTCTCGTCCGGGTTCAGGATATCGTCGATGGAGCGGGTGCGGAAGGCGACCACGCCGCCGATGGCGCCCGAGCCGTAGATCGTCGAGGTCGGGCCACGGGTGATATCGACGCCGCCGACGAGCTCGGGATCGAGATAGAACACGCCGTTGGCGCTGTGGCCGGAGGTCTGGAAATCCTGGCGGGCGCCGTCGACGAGCACGTTGACGCGGCCGAAATCCTGGAGGCCGCGAATGTTGATCGCCTGGGCCGGGTCGTTCTGGTTCTCCTGCGTGGTCACGCCCGGAACCTGGGACAGCACCTCGGAGAGCCAGCTCGGCTGGATGCGGTTGATCTGCTCGCGGGTGACGATGCTGGTGCCGGACAAGGCATCGATGGCGGGCTCGGCCGTCTTCGTGCCCGTCACCGAGAGCGTGTCGAGGCTGACCTCGGAAGCGGGAGCCGGGGGCCGCGCGGCGGGTTGCGGCAGGACCTGCGCCTGCGCCGCCGTCAGGGCGGTGAGAGAGACGCCGAGCGCCAGCAGGGCGCGGTGAGGACGGTAGGGCATGGACGCATCCGCTTGAGCACAGTCGATCGAGTTGGCTGGCTGGCGGAGGGCTGGCTGGCTGACTCCCTGGTGTTCGAGAGCGGCGCCCCTCGTCAATGTGGACGACGGGCACCCAGATTACTGCGATTCCGAAGAGGCTCGGCGGGGATTTACAGCATTTCCAGACTGCTGAATCCGGGATGGAAGATGTTGCATTCAGGCCACGCCCGGTCGCGGCAGGATGAAGGGCCGGCCGGGCTCCGACACCTGCCCGACGCGCCAGGGAACACCGAAAACATCCGCGACGAGGGCGTCCCGCAGCACCTCGGCCGGCGGACCGGCGGCGACGAGCCGCCCCGAGGACAGCACCAGCAGCCGGTCGGCATAGGCGCTCGCGAGGTTGAGGTCGTGCAGGATCGCCACCACCGCCACCCCCGAGCGCGCCAGCCTAGCCGCCACGTCGAGGAGCGCGCATTGGTGGCGCAGGTCGAGGCTCGCCGTGGGCTCGTCGAGGAAGAGCACCTGCCGCTCGGCGATGCTGCGCCCCGCCGCGAGCTGGCAGAGGACGCGGGCGAACTGCACCCGCGCCTGCTCGCCGCCGGAGAGCGTCTGGTAGGCGCGCCCCGCGAGATGCATCACGTCCGCGTCGCAGAGCGCGCGCGTCAGGATCGCATCCCTGTCCTTCCGGCTGAGGCCGCGTCCGATGCCGTCGAGCCCGATCCGCGCCACCTCCGCCACCGAGAACGGGAAGGCGAGGCGCGCGGCCTGGGGCAGCACGGCGCGCATCCCGGCAAGACGCCAGGGCGGGATGCGCCCGACGGGCTCGCCCCCGTAGCGCACCTCGCCGCGACCGGGGGCGAGCTCGCCGCAGAGCAGGCGCAGCAGGGTCGACTTGCCGGCGCCGTTCGGGCCGACGACGACCTGGAGCGTTCCGGGCTCCAGGGCGAGGGAGACCTCGCGCAGGAGGTCCCGGCCGCCCACCGAGACGCCGAGATCCGTGGCCGTCAGGCAGGGCTCAGGCATCGGCGAGCCGGGCCCGGCCGAGCAGCAGCCACAGGAAGACCGGCGCGCCGACGAGCGCCGTGACGATCCCGATGGGGAGTTCCGCCGGCGCCGCGACGAGCCGGGCGGCGATGTCCGCCAGCACCAGCAGCGCCCCTCCGAGCAGGGCCGAGGCCGGCAGCAGGAGCCGGTGCTCCGGCCCGACCACGAGGCGCAGCGCATGCGGCACCACGAGGCCGACGAAGCCGATCACGCCCGCCGCCGCCACCCCCGCGCCGACCGCCACCGCGACCAGCACGATGCAGACGCGCTTCAGCCGCTCCACCGGCACCCCGAGATGGAACGCCTCCGCCTCTCCGAGCACGAGGGCGTTGAGCCCCCGGCCGAGGAAGGGCACGGCGGCGAGCACCGGCAGGATCAGCGGCGCGCTGGCCGAGACCTTCGTCCAGGTGGCGCCCCCCAGGCTGCCGAGCGACCAGAAGGTGAGGTCCCGCAACTGGCGGTCGTCGCTGGCATAGACCAGCAGCCCCGTCATGGCGCCCCCGAGCGCGCCGAGGGCGATTCCGGCGAGCAGCATGGTCGCCACGGAGGTGCGCCCGGACCGCGTCGCGAGGGCGTAGAGCGTCAGGGTGGCGGCGAGCCCCCCGAGAAAGGCACCCGCCGGCAGCACGGCATAGGGCAGCGGTCCGGGCAGGCCGACATGGGCGATGAGGCGGTCGCCGAGCACGATGACGCAGGCCGCCGCCAGGCCCGCTCCCGCCGAGACGCCGACGAGGGCCGGATCGGCGAGCGGATTGCGGAAGAGCCCCTGCATCAGCGCGCCGGACACCGCGAGCCCGGCGCCGACCATCAGCCCGAGCAGCGTGCGCGGCAGACGGATGTTCAGGACCACCATGGCGTCGCGGGCGAGCGCGGGATCGTCCCCGCCTCCCGACAGGGCCGCGAGGACACGCCCCGGCGGGATGCGGATCGCGCCCATGCCGATGGAGAGCAGCGCCACGGCGAGGACGAGCGCCGCGAGCGCCGCCAGGATCAGGGCGCCCCTGCCGCCCCCGCTCGACACCCGCACCCGTTCGAGATCCGCCGCGCCGACGACACGATCAGCCACGCGGCAGGTCCGGGTAGACGGCCTGCATCAGGTCGGTCGCGGCCTGCGGCGTGCGGGGGCCGAAACCGAGGAGGTAGAGGCCGTCCATGGAAACGAGCGAGCGACGGGCGGCGGCAGGGGTGCGGCCGAGGGCCGAATCGGGGGCGAAGACCGCCTCGGGTTTCGGCGCTTCGGGGCCGTTCCGCATCATCACCACGGTGTCCGGGGCGGCGGCGACGATGGCCTCGTCCGTCATCGGCTTGAACCCTTCGAGCCCCGAGGCCGCGTTGGCGATGCCGGCGAGTGCGAGGATGCCGTCGGCGGTGCTGTGGGCGCCCCCCACCATGGTGCGCCCGCCCTGGAGCGAGAGCACCACCAGAGCCTTCGCCGGACGGGCGATGCGGGTCCGCTGGCCGGCGAGCGCGGCGAATCGGGCCTTCACCTCCTCGGCCAGCGCCGCCGCCTCCCCTTCCAGCCCGGCGAGCCGTCCCACCGTGGCGATCTTGTCGAGGACGCCCTCCGGGGTCGGCGGCTCCTTCACGCTCTCGATCCGCACCCCGGCGTCGCGCACCAGGGTCAGGGCGTCGGCGGGGCCGGCGCCCTCGACGGCGATGATGAGATCGGGCGCGACCGAGAGCAGCCCCTCCGCCGAGAGGGCCCGCAGGTAGCCGACATTCGGCTTCTCGCGCATCGCCTCGGCGGGAAACAGGCTGGTGGTGTCCACCGCCACGATGCGCGGGCCCGCGCCGAGACGGTACAGGATCTCCGTGACCGCGCCGCCGAGCGACGCGATCCGGGTCGCCGGGCCGGCGGCGAGCGCCCCACGCGGCGCCAGGAGGGAGGCGGCGGCGCAGAAGAGAAGACGGCGGCGGGTCCAGGAAGCGGGCGTCATTTGGTCAGGATCAGCTTGTCGTTGGCGGTGATGCGAAGCCGGTAGCGCTCTCCGGCATGCAGGATGATCACCTCGCGGCGGCCGTTCATCAGCACCGTGGACAACACGGCCGCCGCCGGCTCTCCAGGCAAGTCGACACGCTCGTGCGGCAAGTCTGCATTCGACCTGCGCACCGTCGCATCCGGATCAGGCATGATCACGACGAGATCTCTGCTCTTTTGAATAGATAAATTCTAAACACCGACACCGGCGCCAAGTCACGGTTACGGTCGAACAATCTCTGGCGCAAGCGGCTCATCGCAGGGATGGCATGCGTCGGAGCGGCTTTCCTTGCGGATCGCCCCGTCCAGCGTCCCTCAGGGCAGAGGCCAGGGTGTCTCCGTGACCGGCGTCACCGGCCCGTGGCCGGAAAACCAGGAGGTGAGGTTGCGCAGGCCCAGCGCCGCCATCAGCGCCCGCGTCTCATGCGTCGCCGATCCCGCATGCGGGGTCAGCACCACGGTGTCGATCTCGGTCAGCGCCGGGGGAACATGCGGCTCCTCGGCGAAGACGTCGAGGCCGGCGCCCAGGATGCGGCCGCTCTTCAAGGCATCGACGAGGGCGGTCTCGTCGACGACGGACCCCCGCGCCACGTTGATCAGGATCCCGT
Organism: Methylobacterium endophyticum; assembly: GCF_050591105.1. NCBI lineage: Bacteria > Pseudomonadati > Pseudomonadota > Alphaproteobacteria > Hyphomicrobiales > Methylobacteriaceae > Methylobacterium > Methylobacterium endophyticum. Next base: position 23,162 of record NZ_JBNHES010000023.1, on the reverse strand, counting down.
TCGGGCCGAGCGCCTCGAGGACCGCAGCGTCGACGAGATTCCGGGTCGACGGCCCGCCGGGCAGGATGACGATCAGCACGTCGACGGCGGCGGCGAGGTCCGAGAGGCGCTCGTGATAGGCGAAGGGCAGGTCCGCGACCGGATGCCGGGCGTGATAGTGGATCGGCCGCCCGAAGGGGACGAGCCGCGCCGCGATCGCCCGGCCGATCCGGCCCATGCCGGCGATGCCGATGCTCCGGTCGCGCAGGGAAGGACCGAGCGGAAACGCGCCCGCGCCCCAGGCGCCGCTGCGCACGAAGCGATCCGCCTGCGGGATCCGGCGGATCGTCGCGAGCATGAGGCCGACGGTGAAGTCCGCGACCTCGTCGGTCAGCACGTCCGGCGTGTTGGTCACGACGACGCCCCGGCGCCGGCAGGCGTCCAGATCGACGGAGTCGTAGCCGACGGCGAAGCTCGCGATGAGTTCGAGGCCGGGCAGGCGGTCGATGAGAGCTGCATCCGCCGGCTCGCGTCCGCGCGTCGCGATCGCCCGGATGGCGGGTCCGTGCGCCGCGACGAGTTCGGCCATTGCTGCATCGTTGGTGCTGAGCACCGTGAAATGCCCGGCGAGATCCCGCTCGACGGAAGCCGCCATGTCGCCGATCGAGAGGATCGTGATCGGGCCACGCGGGCCGGTCGCCGTATCGTTCATCGTCGTCCTCATCCCGAGCGTGGCGGCCGGAGGCCGTCGTTCCTTCATGATGGGCCGCAGCGCCCCGCCGGACAGGGCCGGCGACGAAGAGTGGCGGCTTGCGCGCCCGTCTGTCATGGGAGGCCGATGCGCTCCGAAGGGTGATGCGGCGATGTCCGCGTCGCATCGGGTCTCGGGCGGGAAGGGAAGCGCGCCATGAAGGTGGCCGTCATGGGGGCGGGCTCGGTCGGGTGCTATTTCGGCGCCCTGTTGGCCCGCGCCGGCAACACCGTGACGCTGATCGGGCGCGCACCGCATGTCGAGGCCGTCCGCGAAGACGGATTGCGCCTGGAGACGAGCGCGGGGAGCACCCTCGTCCGGATCGCGGCCACCACCGGGGCCGAGGGCGTCGCGGGCGCCGAGGTCGTCCTGGTCTGCGTGAAATCCGGCGACACGGAAGCGGCCGGCCGCGCGGTCCGTCCGCACCTTCACGCGGAGGCGGCGGTCCTCAGCCTCCAGAACGGCGTCGACAACGCCGAGCGCCTGGCGGCCGTGCTGGAGCGGCCGGTCGTTCCGGTCGCCGTCTATGTCGCCACCGAGATGGCGGGTCCCGGCCATGTCCGGCATCACGGCCGGGGTGAATTGGTGCTCGGCGCCTCCCCCGCGAGCGAGCGCCTCGCCGCGCTCTTCGCAGCCGCCGGCATCCCGGCGGAGGTCTCGGCGCGGGCGCTCGACGCACTCTGGGGCAAGCTGCTCGTCAACTGCGCCTACAACGCGCTCTCCGCCCTGACGCGCATGCCCTACGGACGGATGCTGGCGGTGCCCGGCATGGCCGGCGCGATGCGGGACATCGTGGCGGAATGCATCGCCGTGGCGCGGGCCTCCGGCATCGCCGTGCCGGACGATACCACGGAGACCGTGCTGGCCCTCGCGGGCAGCATGCCGAACCAGTCCTCGTCCACGGCGCAGGACCTCGCCCGAGGCAGGGAAACCGAGATCGACCACCTCAACGGCTTCGTCGTCGCCAAGGGCAAGGCGCTCGGCATCCCCACCCCCGCGAACAGTCTGCTCTGCGCGCTCATCAAGGCCGCGGAAGCCGACCTGCCGTCGCGCTGAGGGGCAAGAGACGGTCCGTCTGGACGATCGGGCATCGGCCTATTCTCCCGCCGCGCCACAGGGGGTCCGGTACGATCGCCGATCCGTTCCGCCGCGCGACCTCGCCGTCCGCGTCACGAGCGACCCGATCCCATCCCGGCGCGCGTATAGCCGGCAAAGAGGCCGTCTATCCGGCCCAGTGCTTGGGCGACTTGATCGCGTAGCGATGCATCTGCCGGTGGATCGTCGAGCGATCGACGCCGAGGTCGCGGGCGGCGGCGGAAATGTTCCATTGCCGGGCCCGCAGCGCGGCCAGCAGTTCCTCGCCGCGCAGATCCATCGGCTCGCAGACGAAGCCGGATACCTTCTCCGGGACCGCGCTCACGGCCGGCGCGGCGGCGGACGGACCGCTCACGCTGTCGGGCAGGTCCTGGCGGTCGATCTCGACATCGCCCGCGACGGCGATCGCGTAGTCGATGGCGTTGCAGAGCTCGCGCACGTTTCCGGGCCAGGAATGGGCGCGCAGGGCCGCGCGGGCCTCCGGGCTGAGCCGGAAACAGCCGGCCTCCCCCGATTTCCGGGCGAGGATCCTGTCGATCAGCCAGTCGAGATCGGCGCGCATGCGCAGGGGCGGCAGAGTCAGGGTCGCGCCGTTCAGGCGGAAATACAGATCCTCCCGGAAGCGGCCGGTCTTGATGAGCATCTGCAAGTCGCAATGCGTGGCGGCGATCACGCGCAGATCCACGGGGACGGGCTTGGTGCGGCCCACGGGCATGATCTCGCGCTCGGAGAGCACGCGCAGCAGCCGCGTCTGCGCCAGGAGCGGCATGTCGCCGATCTCGTCGAGGAACAGCGTGCCGCCATTGGCCTCGAGGATCAGCCCCTTCTTGCCGCGCGCGGCGGCGCCGGTGAAGGAGCCGGCCTCGTAGCCGAACAGCTCCGCCTCGATCAGATGCTCGGGCAGCGCCGCGCAGTTCACCGCGACGAAGGGCTTCTCGGCGCGCAGGCCACTCTTGTGCAGGGCCTTGACCAGATGCTCCTTGCCCGTCCCCGTCGGCCCCTGGACCAGGATGCTGAGGCCGGAATTGACGATCCTGGCGGCGCGGCGGACCACCTCGTCCATCTGCGGGTCGCCGCCCGAGATCGCCGCGAGCGGCCCGTCGGGACTGACCGCCGCCATGCGGGCACGGCTCGGCGCCGCGGCTTCCGGCGGCCGCTGCGCGAGCGCGAACAGGGTCATGCCGCTCGCCCGCAGGGTGACGCCGCGCTGCCCGGCCGGCCGGACGCGGGTGAAGTTCGGCAGGTCGCTGAAATCCGCGTCGAACAGGTCCCGGAAGGCGGCCCCCGAGGAGGCCGGGCGCCGAAGCGGATGGATGCGCGCGGAACGCTCGGCCAGGGCGAACTCGGCCGAGATCAGCTCGCGGGCCGCGTTGTTGTACCCGAGGATCCGCCCGCCGGCATCGATGGCCATCCAGTATTCCGGATCGACGTCCACGAACTCCTGGGAGCGCGAGAGCTGGAAGATCCACTGGTTGCGGAAGGCGTTGAGCAGGTTCGCGTTCTCGATCTTCTGCGCGTAGGAGGTCACGAGTTGCAGAGCCAGATGCTGACTCAGCTTCGGCTCGGGCGAGCGCATGGCCGAGATGTCGAGCACCGCCGCGAGGTTGCCGTCCGGCGCGAAGATCGGCGCCGCCGTGCAGGTGAGCGCGATGTTGCGCGCGTCGAAATGGTCGGTCTGGTGGACGGTCAGCGCCTTGCCCGTCGCGATGCAGGTGCCGACCCCGCATGTGCCGGCCAGGACCTCGTTCCAGTCCGCTCCGCCGTAGAGCCCCGCCCGGCGCAGCTCGGCGTCGTTGGAGGGATCGCCGATGAAATCCACGGTGACGCCCTGCGCGTCGGTCAGGAGCAGGACGTAGCCGAGGCCAGTCACCTGCCGGTACAGGGACTCGACGCCGACGCGCGCCACATGGAGGAAGCTGTCCATGGCCTCCTTCCGCTCGCGCAGGCGCGACGCGGTATGGATGTGCGGCTCCCGCAGGACCGAGGGATCGAGCCTGTAGGCGGACAGGCAGCGCTGCCAGGAATCCCGGATCACGAGATCACGATCGACCACGGCCCCGGCGGCCACCTGGGCCACTTCCTCCACATGGACCGTGCGCGCTTCACGCATGGGGCCATCCTCCCGATTTTTCTTTATTATGCGGCTCATCCGCCGAGGCTGGCAAGTCGCCCCTTGGCAGCGGCGGAAGAATGTCAATCACATGCAACACCTGTTGCATTCGCTGTGCGACAGGTGTTGCATGTGATTGACTTCCGCGGACACACTATACTTTCGTACAGGCTCTCGCGCCGATGAATTGGCATTCCGTTTGCTGATACGACATCCGTAGCAGCGAAGGCGACCTCCACGGGTCGCATCTTCTGCGGCTCTCCTTCCGACCATGACTCAAGGCCGCCCAACCGGGCGGCCTTTTCTTTTGCGCATGACGCCAGCGGCCGTGACGGAGCACCGCGCCCCGCAAGGGGCCGGGCGAGGCTCCCCCTCGGCGAGCGCAAGAGCCGGAGACCGCTTGCCCGACGGCGGAACACGAAACGGGTGCGCATATTGGAAACACCACACCTGTTGCAACAGGTGTCGCAAGTATTGCATCATATGTTGCACGATTTATACTGTTGTTATTTCCAAATAAGCACAGTACACATCCTGCAACTGCTGGCCCCGATCCGCATCGATCGTGAAGGCCGGCAAAGACACAGGGGGAATCGCGTGGGGCCGATCGTCGGCATCATCGCCAATCCGATTTCGGCCCGCGACATCCGGCGGGTCGTGGCGGATGCGTCCAGCCTTCAGACGGCAGATCGGGCCGGCATCGTCCTGCGGGTGATGAAGGCGCTCGCCGCCACCGGGGTCGGGACGGTCCTGCTGATGCCCGACCGGCTCGGCATCCGCGCGCATGTCGAGCGGCGAATCCGGCAGGCGCAGGCCCAGGACGAAGCCTCGGGCCGGGGCGGCTATCCGAACCTCGAGGTTCTCGAGATGCCCGTATCGGGGACGGTGGCCGACACGCTTACGGCGACGCGCCTGATGCGGGAGCGGGGCGTGCGCGCCCTGGTCGTGCTCGGCGGCGACGGAACGCATCGGGCGGTCGCAGCGGAATGCGGGCCGGTGCCGATCGCCGGCATCTCGACGGGCACGAACAACGCCTTCCCGCATTTCCGCGAGGCCACGGTGCTGGGGCTCGCCGTGGGGCTCGCCGCGAGCGGGCGCGTCCCCGAATCCGTCGCGACGCGCACCAACAAGGCGCTCCGCGTCGACGGAGACGGCTGGAGCGAGATCGCGCTCGTCGACGTCGCCGTCGTCACCGACCGCTTCGCCGGCGCCCGCGCCCTGTGGCGGACGGAGTCCTTCCGCGAACTCTATTGCGCCTTCGCGGAGCCCGGCAGCGTCGGGATGTCGGCCATTGCCGCGCTGGTCGATCCCGTCTCGCGCACGGAGCCCGCCGGAATCGGGCTCGCGCTGGAGCCGGCGGCGGACGCGCCGCGCCGCGTCCTGGCCCCGATCGCGCCCGGCATCGTCGAGCCGATCGGCCTGCGCGACGCGTTCCGGCTGGCTCCCGGCCGGCCGGTGCGGATCGCCCTGGAGGCCGGAAGCATCGCCTTCGACGGCGAGCGCGAGCGCCTGTTCGGACCGGGCGACGATGTCCGCGTGACCCTCGTCACCGAGATGTTCCGCACGGTCGACGTGGAGGCCGCCCTCCAGTTCGCCGCCCGCCACGGACTGATGGTTCAGGACGGCACCGCCCCGAGGGCGGCGTAAGCCAGAAGATCGAAGCACAACCGGAGAGGAAACCCGTGTCGAACAACCCGTTCCCGCTGCCGAAGGACAAGCTTCTCGAAGCTTATCGGACCATGCGCACCATCCGTGACTTCGAGGAGCGCCTGCATATCGAGTTCGCTAAGGGCGACATCCCCGGCTTCGTGCATCTCTACGCGGGCGAGGAGGCCACCGCGACCGGGATCATGATGCATCTCACCGACATCGACCGGATCGCCTCGACCCATCGCGGCCACGGCCACTGCATCGCCAAGGGCGTCGACGTCGACGCGATGATGGCGGAGATCTACGGCAAGGCGACGGGCTCCTGCCTCGGCAAGGGCGGCTCGATGCACATCGCCGATCTGTCCAAGGGCATGATGGGCGCGAACGGCATCCTGGGCGCGGGCGCGCCCCTGGTCTGCGGGGCCGCGCTCGCCTCGAAGTTCCGCGGCGACGGCGGCGTCGGCATCACCTTCTTCGGCGACGGGGCGGCCAACCAGGGCACCATCCTGGAGAGCATGAACCTGGCCGCCGCCTGGGACCTGCCCGTGATCTTCGTGGTGGAGAACAACGGCTACGCCGAGGCCACCGCCTTCGAATACGCCTCGGCCATCGACAACTTCGTGGACCGCGCGGCCGGGTTCGGGATGCCCGGCGTGATCGTCGACGGCATGGATTTCTTCGCCGTCTACGAAGCGGCAGGCGAGATGATCCGCAAGGCGCGCCAGGGCGGCGGCCCCGCCCTCCTCGAATGCAAGGTGGCCCGCTTCTTCGGCCATTTCGAGGGCGACGCGCAGACCTACAAGGCCAAGGGCGAGAACGAGGCCAACAGGGCCAACCGCGACTGCCTCAAGACCTTCGGCCGGGCGGTCACGGAGGTCGGGCTGATCGAGGCGGCCGAGCTCGCCGCGATCGACACCGAGGTGGCCGAGCAGATCGAGAACGCGGTGCTGCGCGCGAAGGCGGCGCCGCTGCCCCAGCCCGACCAGCTCATGGCCAACGTCTACGTCTCCTACTGACCTTCCGACATCCTTTCAGATCAGACCTTTATCCAGGGAGTCCGGCGCCATGGCGCGGTTGCTGAGTTACAAGATGGCGGTCAACGAGGCGCTCGACCTCGAGATGCGCCGGGATCCGACGGTGATCCTGTTGGGTGAGGACATCGTGGGCGGCGCGGGCGCGCCCGGCGAGGACGATGCCTGGGGCGGCGTGCTCGGCGTCACCAAGGGGCTCTACGCCAAGCACGGCAAGCGCGTGATGGACACGCCGCTCTCCGAGTCCGCCTATATCGGCGCGGCGATCGGCGCGGCCACCTGCGGCATGCGTCCCGTGGCCGAGCTGATGTTCCTCGACTTCATGGGCGTCTGCTTCGACCAGATCCTGAACCAGGCGGCGAAGTTCCGCTACATGTTCGGCGGCCGTGCCAAGACCCCGGTGGTGATCCGGGCCATGGTCGGCGCGGGCTTCCGAGCCGCCGCCCAGCATTCGCAGATGCTGACGCCGATGTTCACCCACGTTCCGGGGCTCAAGGTCGTCTGCCCCTCCAACGCCTACGATCTGAAGGGCCTTCTGATCCAGTCGATCCGCGACGACGACCCGGTCATCTTCTGCGAGCACAAGGCGCTCTACAGCCACGAGACCGACGTGCCGGAGGAATCCTACACGATCCCCTTCGGCGAGGCGAACGTCTCTCGGGACGGGCGCGACGTCACCATCGTCGCCTACGGCCTCATGGTGCACCGGGCCCTCGACGCGGCCAAGGATCTGGCGCGCCGGGGTATCGAGGCCGAGGTGATCGACCTGCGCACCCTCTCGCCGATCGACTGGGACACGGTGATCGACAGCGTCGAGCGCACCGGACGGCTCGTCGCGGTGGACGAGGCCAACCCGCGCTGCTCGATCGCCGCCGACATCTGCGCCTTCGTCGCGCAGAACGCCTTCGGTGCCCTGAAGGCGGCCCCGCGCATGGTCACGGCCCCGCATACCCCCGTGCCGTTCTCGCCCTCGCTGGAGGACCTCTACATCCCGAGCAGCGATCAGGTCGTGGCGGCCGTCCTCAAGGCGGTCCCGACCGCCAAGGCCGCGTGAGGGGCGAGCGATGAGCGAGACACGCATCATCCCCATCGTCATGCCGAAATGGGGGCTCTCGATGTCCGAGGGCAAGCTCGGGGCATGGCTCAAGAAGCCGGGCGACCTGATCGCGGTCGGCGACGAGATATTGGAGGTCGAAACCGACAAGATCTCCAACGTGGTCGAGGCGGGCGACGCGGGCAAGCTGCGCCGCATCATCGGCACCCCGGACACCGTCTACCCGGTCAAGGCGCTGCTCGCGGTCCTCGCCGACGATTCGGTGGGCGAGGACGAGATCGACGCCTATGTCGCCGCCTTCGAGACGCCGGCGGCCGCGGGCGAGGGCGAGGGCGAGGCCACGGATCGCTATGCCTTCCTCGAGCTTCCCGTCGGCCGCATCCGCTACGCTCGGGAGGGAAGCGGCCCGCATGCGGTCGTGCTCGTGCACGGCTTCGGCGGAGACGCCGACAATTGGCTGTTCAACATCGGCGCCCTCGCCGAGGACTCCACGGTCTACGCCCTCGACCTGCCGGGTCACGGCCAGTCGACGAAAGCGCTGGCCGACGCCTCCATCGGGGGCCTCACCGCGACGCTCGCGGCCTTCATGGACGCCCTCGGCATCGAGAAGGCCGATCTCGTCGGCCATTCGATGGGCGGCGCGGTCATCCTCCGGCTCGCCGTCGAGGCGCCCGAGCGCGTGCGCTCGCTCACGCTGATCTGCTCGGCGGGGCTCGGGTCCGAGATCGATGCGGGCTATATCGAGGGCTTCGTCCGGGCCGGCTCGCGCAAGGAGCTGAAACCCGTGCTCGAACGGCTCTTCGTCGAGCCCGGCCTCGTCGGCCGCCAGATGATCGACGAGCTCCTCAAGTACAAGCGCCTCGACGGGGTGCAGGAGGCGCTGACCGCCCTGTCCGGGAACCTGTTCGCGGACGGACGTCAGAGCACGGTCCTGCGCGACGCGCTGGCGGGGCTCTCCTGCCCGGTGCTCGTGGTCTGGGGCGCGCAGGACCGCGTGATCCCGATGGAGCATGGCCAGGGCCTGCCCAGCACTGTGCGCTCCGAGACGATCGAGGGCGCCGGGCACATGGTGCAGATGGAGCGGTCGACCCAGGTGAACGACCTCATCGGCCGGCACCTCGCCGGCACCTCGCGGGGAGCGTGACGCGCCATGGCTGACACCGCCACCTCCCTCAAGCAGCTCAACGGCCGCCTCGCCACGCTCGGCAAGGCCGCTCCGCAGGTGATGGGCGCGTTCCGCACCCTCCTCCAGGAGGCGTCCCGGAGCGGAACCGTCGATGCCGGCCTCAAGGAGCTGATCGCCGTGGCGCTCGCCGTCCAGAAGGGCTGCGGCGACTGCATCGTCTTCCACGTCGCCAATGCGCGCGGCCACGGCGCGAGCCGGGCGCAGCTCGTCGAGGTGCTCGGCGTCTGCATCGAGATGGGCGGCGGCCCCGCCGCCGTCTACGCGGGCTACGCCCTGGAAGCCTTCGACCAGCCGGGCTGAACCGGCGCCGGCCGGCCCCGGAAGACCCCTTCACCGACCGGACGGGCCGTTCCGACGGCGGCGCGATGGAGAGCGGCGGACCGCCGCCGCTCTCCCGCGACCGCGCTCGGGACGTTCGCCCGGATCGACCCCACCACACCCAAAAGACGAAAACCAAGGGAGGCAATCATGCAAGGACATCTCGGCTCTCTGATGCGCAGACTCTCGGCCGGCACATCCCTCGCGATCGCGATGCTCGCCGGAGCCGCATTCGCCCAGGACGGGGACTGGCCGGAATACAATTCCGACAAGGCCGCCTCGCGCTACCTCGGCGGCGGCAAGGTGACACCCGACTCCGTGAAGTCGATGAAGGTCGCCTGGCGCTTCGCCATGCCGGACAACCAGATCTCGATCGACAACCCCGAGCTCAGGACCTGGGTCAACGAGACGACCCCGATCGCCGTGGACGGGATTCTCTACACGAGCTCCCCGATGAGCGTCGCCTCGGCCATCGACGGCACCACGGGCAAGACGCTCTGGTCCTACGATCCCAAGGCCTACATCGAGGGCACGCCGCCCAATCTCGGCTTCATCAGCCGCGGCCTGAGCTACTGGGCCGACGGGGAGGACAAGCGCATCATCCTCGGGACCGGGGACGGCTACCTCATCGCCCTCGACGCCAAGACCGGGAAGCCGATCGAGTCCTGGGGCGAGAAGGGCCGGATCGACCTGACCAAGGGCATGCGCCGCTGGGTCGACCGCTCGCTCGTCAGCGTCACCTCGCCGGCGCTCGTCTGCAACGACGTGGTCATCCCGAGCCTTGCCGTGCTCGATTCCTTCGCGGTCGGCCGGGCGCCGATGAAGATGCACCCGCCCGGCGACATCCAGGCCTTCGACGTCCGCACCGGCAAGCGCCTCTGGATCCGTCAGCAGCCGCCCCAGGAGGGCGAGGAGGGCAACGAGACCTGGAAGGACGGTTCCTGGAAGACCACCGGCAGCTCCAACCTCTGGGAGCGTCCGAGCTGCGACGAGAAGCTCGGGCTCGTCTACCTGCCGCTCTCCACCCCCACCAACGACTTCTACGGCGGCGAGCGCAAGGGCGACGGCTTGTTCGGCGAATCCCTGGTCGCGGTCGAGGCCAAGACCGGCAAGCGGTCCTGGCACTACCAGATCGTCCATCACGGCCTGTGGGACTACGACCTTCCGGCCGCGGCCAACCTCATGGACCTGAAGATCGGCGGGAACCCGGTCAAGGCCGCCGTCCAGGTGACGAAGCAGGGCTTCGTGTTCGCCTTCGACCGCACCAACGGCAAGCCCCTCTGGCCGATCGAGGAACGGCCCGTGCCGCAGTCGACGGTGCCGGGCGAGGAGAGTTCGCCGACCCAGCCCTTCCCGACCCTCCCCAAGCCCTACGTGCAGCAGGGCGTCACCGAGAACGACCTGATCGACCTGACGCCCGAGCTGAAGGAGGGCGCCAAGAAGATCGCCGGCCGCTACAATTACGGCGCGCTCTACACCCCGCCGACCCTCGACAAGGCGGGCACGCTCCAGGTGCCCGGCGTGCTGGGCGGGGCGAGCTGGGCCGGGGCGGCCCACAACCCGAAGACCGGCGTCCTGTTCGTGCCCTCCTTCACGATCCCGTTCGGCATCAAGGTCAAGAAGGAGAACAACAGTCCCTACCAGTATACCGGGACCTGGGCCGGCGTCGGCGGGCCGGACGGCCTGCCGCTGATGAAGCCCCCGTTCTCGACCGTGACCGCGATCGACATGAACACCGGCGAGCATCTGTGGCGCGTGCCGGCGGGCAAGGGCCCGATGGACAATCCCGCCCTGAAGGGCGTCAAGACCGGCTGGCTCGGCGTGCCGCGCGAAAGCTTCGTCGCCATCACGGACAACATCCTGTTCCTGGCGCCCGAGGGCACCAACAGCGTGATGGGCCTCTCCTCGCGCGGTAACGCCCTCATCACCCAGGCGACGAAGGACGAGAAGGAGCCGTATCTGTATGCGTATTCGCAGAAGACGGGCGAGGTTCTCGGCGAGGTCAAGCTTCCGGGCGCGGCCTTCGGCGGGATCATGACCTATCGGGCCGGCGGCAAGCAGTTCGTCGTCGTGCCGGTCGGGGGAGCCGGACTTCCGGCCGAGCTGGTCGCGGTCCAGGTCGACTGATCGCGGCGACGAACCTCTCTCGCCACATCGTGCTCCTCCCCCCGGCCGGCCCCACGCCGCCGGGGGGAGGAGCCCTCCGACACATCCGGGAATCCGTGAGATGGATCCAAAGAAGATCGTCGCCGTCGCGGTCGCAGCGGCGCTTGCCGTTGCCGCCCCGATCGGCAGGGCCCATGCCGGAGGCGGACCGCCCCCCGAAGCCGGGCCGCCCTTCCCGTTGACCGATCCGGCACGGATCGCGGCCGGCAAATCCCGGTTCGATTCGACCTGCGCCGCGTTCTGCCACGGCGAGAGCCCGGCCCTCTTCATCGGCCGCACCGACCTCGAGCGTCAGTACATCTACAACACCATCCGCGACGGGGGGAAAGGCGCGACCCCGATGCCGCCCTGGGGCGACGTCTTCAGCTCCGAGGAGATCTGGGAACTGGTCGCCTACGTCCAAAGCCTCGGCACGCCTCCGGATCGCTAAAGCGCACCCTGCCGAAGTGGATGGCCAAGATGGACGCCGCCCAGACACCGACAGACACCCTTCGCGGCTCGGTCGAGGGCGTTCGCGATGTCGTATCGTTGTCCACGAGGCAGGTCAGCCCGCTGATCGAGGGCATCGAGCGGCTGATCGGCCGCCTGCGCGAGGCCAGGAAAAGTCACGGCCTCACCGCGGAGGAGCTGACGCTCTATCTCGCGGTCGGACGGATCTCGCTCAGCGTCGGCGCCACCGTCACGGCCATGCGGCCCGTGAGCTATATCGAGCTGTCGGACTGCTTGCTGATGCCCCGCGAGACCGTGCGCAGGAAGGCGGCACGGCTCATCGACCGGCGGTTTCTTCTGCGAGTCCCGCACGGCGTGCTGCTGCGGGAACTCGAGCAATGGGCGGAGCTCGCGCGGCACCTGCTCGCCCCCGGCATCCTGGAGGATGCGGGGCCGGAGGCCGGCTGCCTCGGCAACGCGGCCGTCAAAGCCGCCCAGAAGTCGTGACCGAAAAGACACGCCGGCTTGGTCGAGGCCAGGGAAACCCATTTTGGGTTTCACCACCCATCTTAGCCGGCGCAGGCATCAAACCAGATGATATTTTTCGAACTCTAGCATGACGGAAATACTCGACAACAATCGAACGAGCGCAAATCGCAGCATCGTGAATTCGTCGACTAGAGCAACACGAGAACGGACGAAACCTAGGGGGCTCCGATGACATCGAACACGAGTGGCGCGAGACCGTTTGCACGCATCAGGAAGCCGGTCGCGGCGGCTTGCCTCATGGCGGCGTGCTGGGGCCCCGCACACGCTGCGGACGTCACCTTCGCCGTGATCGGGCCGCACGAATACGAGCTTCCGGTCAACTTCAAGCCGTTCGATGTCTTCGTTCAGTATGGCGAGATCAACAACCAGGGAAGCGCCTTCAACGCGGCGGGCCGGTCCATTCCAGGTCCGACCGGCGACCTGCTCGTCGGCCTCTCGAAATACGTGCACTTCTTCACGATCGACGCCCTGCCGAATGTCGGCCTCGCTTATGAAGTGATCGTGCCGGAGGTGCGGATCGACATTCCCGGCCTCGGCGTCGGCGGCTTCGGCGACCCGCTCACGGGACCGGCCGCCTGGATCAAGCCCACCCCCGAAAGCACGCTCGGCATCCAGTCGTTCATGCAGTTCCCGGTCGGCGTGCGCGAAGTCAGCAACCACTACTACGCCAATTATTCGAGCGTGTTCTTCGATTATCAGTGGCCGGCGGTGAGCTTCACCGGCAACATCGGCGGCGTCTTCCGCACGGATTCCCACCAGACGGGCGCCCCCGACATCTCCCAGGGCACGACCTTCCACGTCAACCTGCGCTGGGGTTGGAAGAACGAAACCATCATCGAGCCTTTCGTGGCGTATGATTTTCAGGCCACGAGCGTCTCGCGCTTCGTCAATACGGGACTGACCGCGATCCCGGCCAGCCACGAGAACGCGATCGGCGCCGGCCTCATGTTCAAGTTCACGCCGGCCACGTCCCTGACCCTGCGCTATTCCAGAGCGGTCGAGGGAAAGAACGTCGTCAAGACCGACGCGGGATATCTGAAGTTCGTCTACGCCTGGTAGCGTATCGCGAGAAGCATGACGGCGGAGGAGGCGCGTTTTCCGCAACGCGCCTCCTCCGCCGTCGGCTCATGACGTCGACGAAGTCCGAGACACAGGCACCGGACTCCTCACCGGCCCACACGCGGCCGGATGGAGCAACCCGTCAGTCCTCCGCGTCCTCCTGATCCTCGTCGTCCTCGCTCGGATCGTCCTCCTCGGCCGGCGGCCGGCCGGCGCTGTAGAAGTCACCCCGCCGCACGGCCTCGCCGCTCGTCACCATGGTGCTGAGATAGGCGTTCAGCGTGGCGGGGGCGACATCGGGCAGCCGCCGCGAGATCTCCGCGTGCGACAGCCCCTGCAAGCCCGTCTCCTCCAGCAACGCCTTCAGGCGTCCCTTGGCCGAATTCGCCCGCGGCCCCCGGCTTCCCCGGCCCGTCGCGCGCCCCGAGACCGGCCGCTCGCCCGCAAAGGCCGGATCGCTTCCCGCGAAAGTCCCCTCCGCTTCCGCGGATTCGCCTTCCACGATGGCCGCGAGGGCCCGCTCCGCCATCTGCAACTTCATCAACTCGGCTTTGACCCGGTCGAAATCGGCCTGAAGATCGATCCGGCGCTGCCGCACGTCGGCCAGCGCCTTCTCCAGCATGTCGCTCTCACTCATCACGCAAACCAGCCCTTGCCTCGCATGACAGGCTTACAGTCACAGCTTGCGCGCCCCGTCAATTTCCAGGGCCGCTAAGGCCGCCCGTTCCGCAGAGCCGACCCGGCGCCCGCCGGCGGGAGCGCCGGCACGGATGGCGGAGGTTGCGGCTAGGATGTGCCGACGCCGGCCATCGCGCGGAAGAAGCCGAGCAGCATCCGCTCGCGGGGAAGCGCGCCCTCGACATCCCCTTGGACGGCAAGCCCCATCCACAACGCATAGAGGCCGATGCCCGCCTGGAGCGGCGGCATGGCGGGGCTTAAGCCGAAGCGCCGCGTGAGGTCCTCGACGAGCTCGCCGAACACCCTGTAGCAGGACGCCTTGCTCTCCCGGTGCCGGGCGGCGAAGGCCGCATCGCGATGGGCGTGAAGTTGCAGCTCCACCGAGAGCAGCGACCATTGCGGCTGGGCCGCGAGCTCCGCGAGGCGTTCAGAGAGAACGCGCAGCGTCGCCTCGATATCGGTCCCTTCCGAACGGCGCACGAGATCGCGCAGGACCGCCACCTCCTCGTGGATATACGCCTCCATGAGGTCGACCAGCAGATCGTCCTTGCTTGCGAAGTTCGAGTAGAAGGCGCCCTGCGAATGGCCGGCGGCGGCGCACAGGGTGCGGATCGACATCGCGGCGACCCCTTCCTCGGCGATCAGGGCATGGGCGGCGGCGATCAGCCGCTCCCGCGTCCGGCGCTGGGTTTCCTTCCGCGTGAGCGCCATCCCTTGATGCCCTCCGGCCGATCCGTCGTCGCGCCGAAACCTTGTCGGCCCGACGGTGTTTCCGTCCAGCCCGAATATCAATCGATATCCAAAATAGCGCGCCGATTCGAGGACGAATCCCTCGCGCGCCGGCCATCGCTCGGACGGGGATGCCCTTGGCCGACACCTATCTGCGATACGCGCCGGACGTGGAGGTTCGCGACCCGAACGAAGACGCCCTGACGGCCGAGATCCTCGACATCATGGCCGCCACCAATCGCTGTGCCGTGCGGGACGCCCATGCCAAGAGCCATGGGATCCTCAAGGGCGAACTGGTCGTGCCCGATCTGCCGGAGCATCTGCGGCAAGGGTTGTTCTCCCGTCCCGCCACCTATCCGGTGGTGATCCGCCTGTCGTCGGCGCCGGGCGACATTCACTCCGACACCATTCCCGCGCCGCGCGGCATGCGATCACGGTGATCGGCGTCGACGGAGAGCGTCTGCTCCCGGACGACGCGGGGCGCAACCAGGATTTCCTGCTGGTCAACATCCCGGTCCTGAGCTTCGGCACGATCGGGGCCTGCCGCAAGCTGATCGGGCTCGTCGAGAAGAACGCCGACAGCCCCGCCTTCCTCCAGCGTGCCATAGCCGGGGTCGCGCGCGGCGTGGAGGCGGCGGTCGAGGCGGAACCCGGCGCGACGCTGCGCGGCCTCGCGCGCGACAACGCCCATCTGCTCGGCGAGACTTCCCGCCGTCAGGCCAGCGGCTTGCCTGAGATGGTCGATCGACGCCCCGTCATAGCCATGCTCGCGGAAGACCGGCACGGCGCGGGCGAGAACCGCGTCCATGTCGAAGGTGCGAGGTCTGCCCGTTGGCCGCGACGGCACTGTGCGCGAGATCGTCGTCGACCCGGAACTCCTGCCCGCCGGGACATGGCTGCATCTGTCGCGCGAGGGAGCGTCTCGGATCACGGTGCCCGAATGGCTGCCCGCAGACCGAAGAGCGGCTTCGCCTCGATCATCTGACCGAAGCCGCTCGATGCGCCGGTGACGAGTGCGACGAGGCTCATGACGCCGACCCTCAAACGGCGCCGCCATTGACCCGGACGATCTGTTCGGTGATCCGGCGCGACGTCACGCCCCGCATAGGCGGCGGACAGGAAGCCGTGCCACAGCAGCGCCGGTCGGCCTGCGGAGCGCCGATCCAGGAATGCAGCCGGACGCCGTCGACGGTCACGGTCTCGCTGCGCGACCCTTCGATCCGAAGCCTTGTCGACCACCGGAGCCTCCTCAGGCGTCCACGGAGGCGAGGAAGGGGTAGTCGGTGTAGCCTTTCGGCCCCTCGCCGTAGAACGTCGCCTTGTCCGGGCTGTTGAAGGGCGCGTCCCGGCGGAGCCGCTCGGGCAGGTCGGGATTGGCCAGGAAGGGAACGCCGAACGCGATCGCATCGGCCTTGCCGCCCGCCAGCGCGCCTGTGGCTTTCGCCTTGTCGAAACCGGTGTTTCCGATCAGCGGCACCGACACACGATCGCGAAAGGCCTCGAGCACGTCCTTGATCGGCTGCGTCTCGCGGTCCTTCTCGTTGGGATCGAGCAGGCAGAGATAGGCGGGCTTCAGCGCGTCGAGCGCAGCGATGACGTGACCGAACGTGGCGGGCTTGTCGCTGTCCTTCATGCCGTAGAGCGAGCTCGCGGGCGACAGGCGGATGCCGACATGCGCCCGATCCCAGGCCGCGATCATCGCTTCGGCCGTCTCGACCATCAGCCGGGCACGGTTGGCGACCGATCCGCCGTAGCGATCGGAGCGCCGGTTGCTGCCGTCCTCCAGGAATTGATCGTGGAGATAGCCGTTGGCGCCGTGCAGCTCGACGCCGTCGAACCCGGCGGCCTTCGCGTTGCGGGTCGCGGCGGCGAAGTCCTCGACGATCGGTGCGATCTCCCCTTCGCCGAGTTCGCGCGGCGTCGGGAAGGCGACCTCGCCGGTCGGCAGGAAGAACTTGCCTTCGGCCGGGATCGGGGACGGCGCCACGGGCGGCTCGCCGCCGCGCATGTCGGGATGGGCGACCCGGCCGCAATGCCAGATCTGGCAGACGATCCGACCGCCCGCCGCGTGGACCGCATCGGTGATCCTGCGCCAGCCCGCCACCTGATCGGCGCGGTGGATGCCGGGGCATCGGATGACGCCGTGCGCCTGGTCCGAGACCTGCGTGCACTCGGTGACGATCAGCCCGGCGCTGGCGCGCTGCACGTAATAGTCGCGCATCAGATCCGTCGGCACGCCGTCGTCTCCCGCACGGGTGCGGGTCATCGCCGACATGACGATGCGGTTGGGCAGCGACAGGCCGAGCAGTTCGATGGGCGAGAAGAGATCCGTCATGGGGCTGGCTCCGCTTGGGTGAAGAAGGAGGGGCGGGCGACGACGAGAGCGCCGCCATCGCGACGTGGATGGCCTGGGCGGTGGGGTTGTTGCCGGGCCTCCTCCGCCACGGCTCGCGAGATCGTCCGCCACGGGCAGCAAGGGCGCGGCGTGATCGTCCGGACGATGCGGGAACGAGGGGTCATCGACCGACACCGCGACGAGCTTCGCGATGATCGGATCGAAATCCTCGACCCTGCCGTCGGCGACCGGATAGAGGCCTGCGGCGCAAGGCGGGCGCCATTTCTCGGACCACAGCGCCGAAACGGAATCGTGATGCGCGAAATACGGAAAGCCGCCGCCGATCTCGTCGGGCGTGATCTGAACGTGCCGGAGAGGGCCGACGAACGGAGAGCGATCCGCCATGTCGGCGCCTTCGTTCTCGGCGCTGAGCCGCGATGTGGCGATGGACCCGGCCTGCCGCTCCAAACCGACCTCCTTCGTTCCCCCACGTGAACCAGTGCCCATTGGAACGCGGGTCGATCCGGAACGAACCTCCTATCGGGTGGACACACTGATCCACCGATGGAACGGTGAGGCATGATCGACCTCAACGACCTCAGGGTGTTCGAGCGAGTGGCGACCTTGAGGAGCTTCGCGGCGGCCTCGCGGGAGCTGAAGGTCCCGCGCTCGAGCGTGAGCCGCAGTATCCAGCGCCTCGAAGCGACGGTGGGCGTTCGCCTCCTTCAACGCACCACCCGCGACGTGACACTGACGGAGGCCGGCGTCGCGCTGCTCGACCAGAGCGCGGAATCGCTCGCGCGGCTGGGAGACGCCCTCGATTACGTCAGCGGTTTGGGAGAGGAGCCGCGGGGCACCTTGCGGATCAGCGCCGGCATCGGATTCGGTGTCAACATTCTGTCCGAGCTTCTGCCCGAGTTCATCCGGCGACACCCGAACGTCGACGCGACGCTGGACCTGTCCAGCACACCGGCCGACCTCGTGGCCGAGCGCATCGACGTCGCGATCCGCATGGGGCCGATGCCCGACTCGCAGATCGTGGCGAAGAGGCTCGGCTTGCTCCATCGCTATCTTTGTGCGTCGCCCGACTACCTTTCGCGTCGCGGGACACCGGCGGTCATCGACGATCTGCGCCGTCACGATCTCGTCGACCTCCCGGTGCGGGACGGTCGCAAGTCGACATGGGTTTTCGTCAAGGATCAGGAGAGGGTCGAGCACCGCCAGGCCGCGCGCCTGTCGGTCAATTGTGCTCTGACCGTTCATAAGATGCTGCTCAACGGGGGCGGCATCGGCCTGTCGACGGCCTATCTCTGCGCGCCCGAGCTGGAGGTCGGACGGCTCACGAGGCTGCTCCCGGAGTGGAGCATTCCGGCCGTCGTCGTTCACGCGGTCTTTCCGACCCAACGTCAACTCGCGCCCGCCGTCCGCGCTTTCGTTCAGTTCATGATCGAGCATCCCAAGGCCGGCGCTTATTGGCAGCACGATGCCTTGCAATGAGCCAATTTGACAACGACTTCAGACAATTCGCAGATCAGTGATTATTGCAATATATCAAATTTTCTATTTCACTAAATTTCTATAATACAGTTTATGCGAACAGTCGATCGCAATTACTGCCTGCTTTGTTCTGCTATCCACCCGCAGCAGCCGCAGGCCCGCGACGCGTCCGTCCACGCCGTCAGAAGATCATAGGGCGAATGACTTACCTGGATGACCAGCCCCCTCTCCCGCGCGGCGGAGAGCGCCTCGCACAACTCAGGTGCGGCCAGCGCTGCCGCGGCGTCGAGCAACGGGAGCGCGACCTGCTGATGAAGCTCACGGATCAGGACGGGCAGCACTGTTAGATCGCCGCGCGTCGCCAAGCCTTCGATCGCCTCGTTGCGCGCATCGACGCAAGTATCGTCGAGTCGTGCGTGCAGAGCCGCACGGAGGGCCGGAGTGTCCGAGGCGATCAACTGGCCCAGCCCGAAGGTCGCCCAATCGCGAACATCCGCATCGGCGTCGGCCGAGAGCGCGATCAAACTGTCGATGGCCTCGGGCTCCTCGTAGCCGCTGAGGCCGGACACCACACTGGAGCGGACACGAGCGTCGGGGTGGGTGCGCAGTTCCAGCAAGGCTGGGATCGCCCGCGGATCATGCAGGTGCCCCAGCGCATAGCACGCCTCCTTCAGTACAGCGGGATCAGCCGCTCCCACACGTTCAGCCGCGAGGAGGTCCGAAAGCGCACGGAAGCGTTCCTCCCTCAGAACCGGTGTGTCCGCAGGCGGTATGTGCCCAAGTTGCCCCAGGACGGCAGCTCCGACGCGACGCTTCACCGGATTGGGATCGACGCACGCGGCGAGGGCCACGTTGAACACCTCGGCGGTGCCCATTGCTTGGAGGCGGCTGATCGCCGACCAGCCCACAGGAGGCTCGATCGGATACTCCTCCTCCCTGTCCAAGCCGGTCATCGCGCTGCGGAAGAGGTCACTGACCAAAATCGATGGATCGTTCGCCATCCGTCCTCGAGACCCTTCCGACCGATGTCGACCTCGTGAATGATTCCTGCCCTCGGTTGATCTCGGCTCAGTCGCCGGGCGTCCAAGCGATATTCGGGCGCTGCGCCAGCATGCGGTCGAGGTAGTCGGCCACCGCCTGCGGGCCGTTGGAGTGCATCATCGCGACGGGATGGGCGAGCTACCTCGCGCGGGAATTGCCCTGGCCAGTTGGCGGCAAGCACCTCTCCTCCGACAGCACCCTCTCTCGGAAACCCGCACCGCGCACGGCCTCCGCGCAATCGCCGATTCGAGAAAGGCATGCGGATTATGCGGCGCTGATCGGTGACACTCTAGTGACACCAGTCAAACGGCCGATCCCGAAGACATCATCTAAGTTATTGAAGAGATTGTATCGCGACATCTATAATGAAATCAACCCTTTAGGGGAAATCGTTTATCCCGCCATCGGTTCTGCAATCTGGTGCCAAGTGAACTGAAAGTTCCGATCTGCCGCGCCGACCTAAATGAAACTTGAGGGCCGGTGGACCCGGTCGATGAGGTCAATCCGACGTCCAGCCCGTGTCTTCTCGTTCGCCAGCCGTTACGTGAACGGGCTGAACAGAGATCGCTGTCGCGCCGGAAGGATCCTGTCCCCCCAATCGCAACTCATGCTGCGAGGGCGCTCCTTACCATCGGGCGTGTAGATCTGGATTTCCTTCTGCTCGCGGAGCCCTACCAGGGCGGTGGACACCCTCGCGATGGTAGCCGGGGTTGAATTGCAGATCTCGGTGAAGAGCTCGCCTACCGTGACGCCGCCATCCGCAACGCGACTGGTATCGAAGATGCGGTGGGGCAACTCCTCCATCAGCGCGGAATTGGACCGGCCGCTCGCGTCGTCATCGAACAAGAAGTCCATCGGGATCTGATCGGGACTGACCAGCTGGCCCGGATCGTAACCCAGCATCTGAGTACCGGCCCGTCCATGATGGATGAAATGGTTCGTCAGGGCCCAATGACGGGCCGCCATTTCATCGCGGGCTCGGGGATGTTTGGAGATGTGAACGAGCCAGTACGATCGATGGCTCGCGGGGGATTTGATGAAGAAGCACGTGTAGAACGGCGCACCGGTTCTTTCCTGGAGATGACGGTACAGGAAGTTCTGGATGAGCCATCGGGCTTCGCGACCGCCGTTGTCGCGAAGCGCCAGCATCTCTCGGATTTGCTCGATGCCGAGTTCCGCGGGCATGACACCGCGCAGGAAGCTCTCTTTTTCGCTCAAATAGGAGATGATGTAATCGACGCTGAACGTAAGAATGATTTCGGGATTTTTGAGGTTCTCTAGGATCGTTCTGATTGCTTGTAGGGAAACGTCGCCGTAGCCGTATTGGTCGAGAAAGAACAAGGCGCGATGGCCACCGCCATGTTGCTGGATGCGGCGGATGACATCCGGCAGCGCCGCTTCGAACCGCTCACGTAACAGGTGAATGTGGGAGCCGATCCCGGCAGCGTGCGGCGAGCGCCCGATGACGTCTCGCAGATATTCCAGGTTCTGTTGACGCGCCTCGACGAAGATGAATTCGGGGCGGAACGCAAAAGGTTTTTTCCTGGTCGTTGCGAACAACGCCTGCGCGCTTGCCACTTCGTCGAGGAGGATGAGTGGCGAGCCAGGACAGGTTTGCCCGCGATAGCTATATACGCCACCTCCTGCGAACCCGTCGACGAGGGTTAGGTTGAGGCCGTCATGCCTCGGATCGGAAGTGAGAATCTCGATGTATCGTTGGACGTAGCTGCGAAACACTGCATGTTTTGCGGCGCTGTGTTCATCGAGTGGCGGCGGCGTATGACCGACTTGCCAGTCGTATTTCTTCCCGGTCATCGATTATTCTCGTTCGGACCGGGGCAAAAATATCTCTGAATTTGGCATTCGGCAATCGTTGCGACTCGCGAGTGGCACGCGGATCACGCCGCTCGCTTTGCCAGGATGCCTTCGTGCGCTTGGATCGGCCACTCGCTCCATTCGCGACCATCGAGATCGCGACCGCCGCTCTTCGGCCGGAACCCGCCCCATTGTTTGAAGAAGAACGGGACATTCTGAGCTTGGCACTGATCGCGGATCTCGCGAACCCACTCGATCTCCATCGGCCTCGCCTTGGGCCCACTTTCTCCGCCGGCGATGACCCAATGGATGCCGTCGAGATTCATTGGCCCGACCGCCCCTAGCAGCGGCTCGATCGAGAGGAAGCGCACGCCGATGGGAGCCTGCTGAAGTTGCTGAATGCGCCCCTTGGCCTTGGCGTCTTCGACCGAAACGCCCAGCCAGATATGGTCCGGCGAACGACCGCTGTAGCGGGACTTGAGATAATCGCGCATCAGCGAACTGCGCTTCGTCAGGATCTGGAAGACGTGCCAATCGGCTGCTTCCATCGTGTCGAAGACGCGATCGATGAATTCCGTAGGGACATCCTTATGGAAGAGATCGCTCATCGAGTTGACGAAGATCATTTTCGATCGACGCCATTCCAGTGGCTGCTTCAGCCGTTCCGGCCTCAGGACGAGATCGAAGCCCTTCTCGAATGCGTGACCAGGGATGCCTCGCCACCGTTCGGCGAAACGCGCGGCATAGCAGTTGTCACAGCCGGACGTGATCTTGGTGCACCCGGTCACCGGGTTCCATGTCGCGTCCGTCCACTCGATGCTGCTGGTCTGTGCCATCCTGGTCCCCAGCGATTCACGCCGATTGCGCCAGGCTTGTAGGGCTGGCCTCGGCCGTATTGCAATCGAGGTCGCGTCCGTGACCCAACTCCAGCCGAAGGGCTGTAGGCTCCTCTTTCCGTCGTAGCGCACGCGACCGAACGGATCAAGAACGGACGGTCGGCTCGGCCGCTCTCCCCATAGGGCGTCGATGTCTTGTTCGCCCATCAGCCGTCACGGCGTTTTGGCGAAATCCTCTTCGGAGCGAGGTGTCGAGAGGCTTCATTCATGATGGCGCGTCGGAGGGCCAAACTGGTCGTCCTGATATGCTTGCCCTTGAGGTGGGCGTAGACGGTACTCTCAGATAGCGGCTTGTGCTCCGATCGCCCTGGAAAGACCCATGGGCCGCTTGGATCGAGCCAACTCCTACGGTGGGTAGCCCAACTCCGAAACGCATTTGCGAGGTGAGAATCGAGTGTCATCGGCTTCGACCCCGGCCATAAAATCACGTCTTGTTCGTCGATCGAAACTTCGTCTCGCCGCAACGTCAGCGAGCTATGCAGGATTTTAGGTGACGGCGGCGGTCAGGCGGCGCGGTGATCTGGGCTCGCGTTGACCTCGGTCCCGTCGCGGAAGATGACGCCGGCCACGACCTTCGGCAACTGGTTTTCGCCCTTCAGCCGCCGCCAGGTCTTCGAGGCCGCCATCACGAGCTTGAACACCATCAGCTTGGCGGTCGTGGCCGAGAGTGCCCCTTTGGTCCGCACGGTCCGATGCCGCACCGTGGCGAACACGCTCTCGATCGGGTTCGAGCTGCGCAGGTGGTCCCAGTGCTCGGCCGGGAAGTCGTAGAACGCCAGCAGCGCCTCCCGGTC
>NZ_JBNHES010000022.1:0-65833 GCF_050591105.1 Methylobacterium endophyticum | reverse complement strand
ACTTCACGCAGGATGACGAGCAGATCCTCGACCACAGCCATGCCCCTCACAGAGAAAAGCTTGGTCAGAATCGATCAAACTCAAAAACGCAACGCCCACGATACTCATATGCGATTCCCCTGCCCGCAAAGGGGGGAGGGAAACGCGCGTGGCCGAACGCATCCACTTGACCCGGCATCGGACCGATAGCCGGCGGAACATTGACGGACTCGACCATGCCGGAGCGCGGTACGGAACGGGTCGGCGGGTATCGCGCCGATCGATCGGGCCGATGGCCGCCGCCGGGTTCAAACCCCCGTGGGCGGGTTGCGGATGAGATCGCGCAGCGTCGCGAGCATCACCCGCGCGCCCGCCTCGATGTCGGGCAGGCTGGCGAACTCGGCGGGGTTGTGGCTGATCCCGCCCCGGCAGCGCACGAAGATCATGGCGATGGGCGCGATGGCCGCCACCGCCATGCCGTCATGCCCCGCCCCGCTCGGCAGGCGCATCACGGGTTGTCCTTCCGCCGCGATGGCGGCCGCGATCCGCTCCGTCAGGGCGGGATCGCAGGGCACGGCGGACGCCTCGTGCATGCGCGCCATGGACAGGCTCAAGCCCCGCCGCTGCGCGATGCCGCGCCATTCCGCCTCGATGGCGGCGAAGGCGTCTAGCCGCACCGCGTCGTCCGGCGAGCGCAGGTCCAGGCTGAAGACCGCCTGTCCGGGGATGACGTTGACCGCGCCGGGGGAGGCGGCGACCCGCCCGACCGTGCCGACGAGATCGGAGCGGGCGCGGCACAGGCGCTCGACGGCGAGGATGCATTCGGCGGCCCCCGCCAGCGCATCGCGGCGGCAGGGCATGGCGACGGTGCCCGCATGTCCCGCCTCGCCCACGAGCGTCACCGCCATCCGCGTCGCGCCGCTGATGGCGGTGACGACGCCGACGGGCAGGCCCGCCTGCTCCAGCATCGGGCCCTGCTCGATATGCAGCTCGAGATAGGCGAGGATCTCTTCCGGGCGGCGCCCCGCCGCGTCGAGATGCGCGGGATCGAGGCCGAAGGCTTCCAGCGCCTGCGCGACCGTGACGCCGGCGGCGTCGCGGGTCTCGAGCAGCCCCGGATCGACGCGGCCGGCGAAGGCGCGGCTGCCCGTCAGCGTGGCGTTGAAGCGGGTGCCTTCCTCGTCGGCGAAACCGATCACCTCGATCGCGAAGGGCAGCCGCACGCCCTCGCGCAGCAGCGCCGCGACACAGGCGATGCCGGTGACGACGCCGAGGGGCCCGTCGAAGCGGCCGGCGTCGCGCACGGTGTCGAGATGCGAGCCGACCACCAGCGCCGGGCCGCCGGGCACCGGGCCCTCGACGCGGCCGACGACATTGCCCACCGCGTCGACCCGCGCGCTCATGCCCGCCTCGCGCATCCAGCCCATGACGAGCTCGTTGGCGCGGGCCTGCTCGGGGCTGAGATAGATCCGCGTGATCCTGCCCGGCTCGGCGCTGATCGCCCCGAGCGCGTCGAGCCGGGCCATGATGGTGTCCGCGAAACCGCCCACCGGCGACACTCCCTGCCCCACGCCCCTATTCCAGCTCGCCCACCGCCGCCTCGACGGCGGCGACGATCCGGCCCGAGCGCAGCAGCGCGAGGGCGTCGTCCATCTCGGTCTGATACCAGCGGTCGCCCGAGAGCGCGGGGGCGATCACCTCGCGCACCGCGTCGAGCGCGGCGCGGGTGCCCGAGCCGATGGGATGCTCCCTGGCGACGTCGGCCACCAGGGTCAGCGCCTGGCAGGCCATCAGGATCTCGCCCGCGACGATGGTCTCGACGTTCTGCACGATCGTGCGGGCCTTGCGGGCGCACCAGGTCGAGTTCGAGACATGGTCCTCGGCGTTCGACTTGCCGGGGATCGAATCCACCGAGCCCGGCATCGACAGGGTGCGGTTCTCCATCACCAGGGCCGAGAGCGTGCACTGGACGGTGGCGAAGCCGGTGTTCAGGCCCTTCTTGCCGGCGAGCAGGTTGCGCGGCAGGCCGTAGCTCATGGTCGGGTCGATGAGGCGGGCGAGGCGGCGCTCGCTGATCGAGCCGAGATCGGTGGCCGAAATGGCCAGCAGGTCCATGGCCTGCGCCACGTAGGCCCCGTGGAAATGGCCGCCGGAGATGCAGGCATAGCCGCCCTCGCGGTCGTCGAAGATCAGGGGGTTGTCGGTGGCCGAATTGATCTCCGTGCCGATGATGCCGCTTATATAGGCAAGCGCCTCGCGAACGGGCCCGTGCACCTGCGGCGCGCAGCGCAGCGAATAGACATCCTGCACGCGCGGCGCCGGGACCTGCCCCGGCTGGCGGGGCTCGTCGGGGAAGACGGTGAGGCGGGCCGCCTCGGAGCAGCGCTGCGAGTCGCCGATGAGCTTGAGGATGTTGCGGGCGCTGGCCGCCTGCCCCTTGTGCGGACGGGCCTCGTGCACGCGCGGATCGAACGCCGCCTTCTCGGCGCGCAGGCATTCGAGGGTGAGCGCCAGGGCGATGTCGGCATGCTTGAGCACCCGCTTGGCGTCCTCGAGGGCCAGCACGGCGGCGGCCAGCGAGACCGTCGAGCCGTTGATGAGCGCGGACGCGTCCTTGGCCTCCAGCGGGAACTCCGGCGGCAGGCCGGCGAGCGCCAGCGCCTCGCGGGCGGGCATGCGCCGGCCCTGGTAGAACGCCTCGGCCTCGGAGAACCCGCAGACGGCGCCGGCGAGATGGGCGAGCGGCGCGAGATCGCCGGAGGCGCCCACCGACCCCTTCTGCGGCACCACCGGGACGATGCCGGCGTTCAGGCAGTCGAGCAGCCGGTCCACCACCGCGACGCGGGGGCCGGAATAGTTCGAGGCGAAGGCGTTGGCGCGCAGCAGCATGGTGGCGCGCACCACGTCCTCGTCGAAGGGCTCGCCCGTTCCGGTGGCGTGCGCGTAGACGCTCAGGCGCTGATACTCCTGCATCTCCGACATGCGGACGCGCTGGTCCTTGAACAGCCCGACGCCGGTGTTGAACGAGTACATCAGCGGCGCATCGTCGTGCATGAAATGCGCCTCGATATAGTCCCGCGCCTTCGCGAGCTTCTCGCGGGCGCCGGCATCGAGGGCGGCCGGCGCCCGCGTGCCCGAGGCGTCCGGGCGGGACACGGCCATGACGCTCGCGGCGTCGAGGGTGCGGCCGTCGATGGTGATGGTGGTCATGCTGCGAGGCACTCCAGGGGCGTTGGCGTCGGGCCCGTTGCGCGGGCCCCGAGCACGAAGCGGGCCGTTCAGGCTCGCGGATGATGGGCGGCCCAGTGGCGGGCGATGTCGATGCGCTGCGCGAGCCAGACCCGGTCATGCGCGGCGACATGGTCGAGGAAGCGCATCAGCGCGGCGATCCGGCCGGGACGCCCGACGAGCCGGCAATGCAGGCCGATGGACATCATCTTCGGCGTGTCCGCACCCTCGGCGTAGAGCACGTCGAAGCTGTCGCGCAGGTAGGTGTAGAACCCGTCGCCGTCGGGAAAGCCGGGCGACACCGAGAAGCGCATGTCGTTCGCCTCCATCGTGTAGGGCACGACGAGGCCCGACCCTTCGGGAGCATCGACCCAGTAGGGCAGCTCGTCCGCGTAGGAATCGGCGAGATAGGTAAAGCCCCGCTCGATCCCGAGCCCGAGGGTGTGGGGCGAGCAGCGGCCGGTGTACCAGCCCTGCGGCGCGGCGCCGGTGATCTCCGCGTGCAGGCGGATGGCGGCGTCCATGTGCACCGCCTCCTCCTCGCGGGAGAAGAACGAGTAGTCGATCCACTTGAGCCCATGGCTGGCGATCTCCCAGCCGGCCTCCTGCATCGCGGCGACCGCCTCCGGGTTGCGCGCCAGCGCCGTGGCGACCCCGAACACCGTGAGCGGGATGCCGCGCCCGGCAAACAGCCGCCAGATCCGCCAGAACCCGGCGCGCGATCCGTATTCGTAGACGGACTCGACGTTCATGTGGCGCCGGTCGGGCCAGGGTTTCGCGTCGGCGATCTCGCTGAGGAAGGCTTCCGAGGCGGGGTCCCCGTGCAGGATGCAGCTCTCGCCGCCCTCCTCGTAGTTGAGGACGAACTGCACCGCGATCCGGGCCTTGCCCGGCCAGTTCGCCTGCGGCGGGGTGCGGCCGTAGCCGATCATGTCGCGCGGATAGGTCAAGACATCTCGTCCCGCTGGGGCTGCTTCCCGGCACCGAAACGGTGCGATAGCCGTTCCGTCAAGGATCGCGCCAGTGCCGATCGCATCGTCGCAGCCCTGTCACGCAGGGGCGCGATCAGGCTCGGCGCTTGCTTCGCGACGGCGCCGGGGACGAAGGACGGATGGACGAGACCGCACGCATCGAGATCGCACCTATCGAGATTCTGGGCGCCCCCATCGAGGTCGGGACCAGCGAGCCGGGCTCGCTGATGGGCCCGGCGGCCCTGCGCACGGCGGGGCTGGTGCGGACGCTGCGCGACCTCGGACACGGGGTGGACGATCTCGGCGACGTCTCCGCCGCCGTGGCGCCGGAGGAACGGGGGCTACCCGCCGTCGCCGCCTGGACGCGGGCGCTCGCCGCGCGCGTCGCCGAGAGCTTCTCGCGCGGCGCGCTGCCCGTCGTGCTCGGGGGCGACCACAGCCTGTCGCTCGGCTCCGTCGACGCGGCGCTGCGGCACTGCCGCGCCATCGGCAAACCGCTCTTCGTCCTCTGGCTCGACGCGCATGCGGATTTCAACACGCCGGAGACCTCCCCCTCCGGCAACGTCCACGGCATGCCGCTCGCCGCCCTCTGCGGGGAGCCGGGCTTCGAGGCGCTGTTTGGCGGCGGCGACCGGCCGGTCCTGGAGCCGGGCCATGTCCATCTCTTCGGGCTGCGCTCCATCGATGCCGGCGAGCGGGCGCTGGTGGCCGCGCGCGGCGTCGACGTCACCGACATGCGCGCCATCGACGAGTTCGGCGTGATCGCCCCCTTACGCCGCATCCTCGAACGGGTGGAGGCGGCCGGCGGGCTGCTGCATGTCAGCCTCGACGTGGATTTCCTCGATCCCGGCATCGCCCCCGGCGTCGGCACAACGGTGCCCGGCGGGGCGACCTTCCGCGAGGCGCATCTCATCATGGAGATGCTCCACGATTCCGGGCTCGTCGCCTCCCTCGACGTGGTGGAGCTCAACCCCTTCCTCGACGAGCGCGGCCGCAGCGCCCGCGTGCTGGTGGAGCTGGTGGCGAGCCTGTTCGGCCGGCGCATCCTCGACCGGCCGACCCCGGTGATCGAGGCGACCACGGCGAGCTTGCCGCGCGGATGAGCTTCGCGGATGAAGGCGGCCCGAAGGATTTTTTTGCAATTCACGCCCCCTTCTCCCCTCCCGCCGGGACCGCTCCCGCCCGCCAGCGATCCGTCGGCCGCGTCGCCCTGAAGGCCGGGGCCAGCCCGACGCGCGTGCTCGATCTCGCCGAATCCGGCCCGCTGCGCCTGCGCTTCCCCAACACCCACGGCGAGGCGCGCGAGGGCGTGATCGTCAACACGGCCGGCGGCATCGCCTGCGGCGACCGCTTCTGCGTATCGGTCGAGCTGGAGGAGCGCGCCGATTTCGTGCTGACCACCACGGCGGCGGAAAAGGTCTACCGCTCCGACGGGCCCGTCGCCGAGGTCGAGAACCGCGTGAGGCTGGATGCCGGGACCCGGCTCGCCTGGCTGCCCCAGGAGACGATCCTGTTCGACCGCGCGCGCCTGCGCCGCCGCTTCGAGGCGGATCTCGCCGGCGACGCCGAACTCTTCGTCTGCGAGATCGTCGCCTTCGGGCGCGCCGCGCATCGCGAACGGATCGCGCAGGGGTTCTTCGAGGATATCTGGCGTATCCGCCGCGACGGCCGCCTCACCTACGCCGACACCCTGCGCCTCGACGGCCCCATCGCCGACCTGCTGGAACGCTCGGCCATCGGCGGCGGCGCGGCGGCCATGGCGACGCTGCTCGACCTCTCGCCCAAAGCGGAAAGCCGCATAGAGGAGGCGCGCGCGCATCTCGACGCGGCGGTCGCCGAAACGCCCGGCGTCGAGGCGGGGGCCAGCGCCTGGAACGGGCATCTCGCGATCCGCCTCCTCGGCCCGGACATCGCCGGGGTGCGGCGCGTCGCGATCCGGCTCCTCACCGCCTGGCGCGACCGGCCGATGCCGCGCGTGTGGCAGGCGTGACGGTTGACCTCGCCCGCAGCATGATCCTTGCTCTCGCTCCATCGCAGCGGCCACCGGGAGGACCTTCGTGCATCTGACGCCCCGCGAGAAGGACAAGCTCCTCGTCGCCATGGCGGCGATGGTCGCCCGCAATCGCCTTGCACGAGGGGTGAAGCTCAACCACCCCGAGGCCATCGCCCTCATCACCGACCATGTGGTGGAGGGCGCGCGCGACGGGCGCTCCGTCGCCGAGCTGATGCAGGCCGGCGCCAGCGTGCTCACCGCCGATCAGGTGATGCCCGGCATCCCCGAGATGATCCACGACATCCAGGTCGAGGCGACCTTCCCGGACGGGACCAAGCTCGTCACCGTCCACCACCCGATCCGGGGCGCCCCCTCCGACGACGTGCCGGGAGCGGTGACGACGCTTTCCGGCGAGATCGTGTTCAACGCGGGCGCCGAGCGCACCGTCGTCACCGTCGCCAATACCGGCGACCGGCCGATCCAGGTCGGCTCGCACTATCATTTCTTCGAGGTCAATCCGGGCCTGTCCTTCGAGCGCGACAAGGCGCGCGGCAAGCGCCTCGACATCGCGCCGGGCACCGCCGTGCGCTTCGAGCCCGGCGCGACCCGCGAGGTGACGCTGGTGCCCCTCGGCGGCACCCGCGAGGTCTACGGCTTCCGCGGCGACGTCATGGGGAAGCTATAGGAAGCTCCGTATTCAATCCGATTCTTTATCTGTAGGTAGAGGATAATTTTTTATGTCTTTCATGGCCTCAAGTAATTTTATAGTCGAAGCGGCATCCATATTTGGACCCGAGTATCTTACCTCATAAAGACCTTGCAAATTTGATGGTAGTTTGACACCTTCCTGAACAAGAAGAATAAATCTTCTCCCATAGAAAGCCATTGCGGCGCCAATTTCGATTAGTACATTCGGATTAATGATGATATGGTCATTACCGTCTGCGTCTTTGATTGAATTATCGGCATCAACGTGGATGATTGCGGCCCCACACTTTCTCATATCATCCATAACTTTTTCGGGAACAGGCTTCGAAACCGACTGACGCTCCACAGAAACAACTGGCTCAAGCTCACCGTATTCGAGTAATTTTTTAATGGGATCAACTAAATCCCGGTCCTTGCCGTGGGTAATGAATACTTTTTTCCTTCGCTGGTCATCAGAAAACGCCGCCGAAAGAGTTGTCCCTTGAAACAAAGACGACGATTTTTGTGGGGAATGCGCTACTGGTATCTTGGGAGCTTGTACATCTGCATCTAAATCTTCATTGCAATCCGCAAATGAAATCTGCTCCTGCTCGGAAGTTGTCGCCCCAAGGTCAGGCATATTAAGTTGTACATACGATTTTCCCTTAATCTCCTGAATAAATCCAACAGATCGAGCGCTTGATATCAGCCGATCGAAAACTTCCTCGACTTTTTCACGAGGAACTCCCATTCCCTCCAAAACATTACAGGCAATGTCCGCCCTCGGAATTTGATTATTATTGTATTGGTTAAGAAATTCATTAAGTATCCGAGGCTTTAGCAACGCCTCCCGCCTAGCGAACATATCGTCGTTTTCAATTTTAGGGCGGAATATTCGATCGGAAAGTGAAGTAACAGAAATAGCAGAAGCTTGAGCCCCGCCTTCAATTAAACCATATGCAATAGCAGCGCCTGATAAAACCCGCAACTGAGAACCTTTGGGATCAATATCAAGCGCTTTCGCAATTTGAAACGGCGATGCAGGCTTTCCAGCATAGTGCTCGAACATGCAGCTAGGAAGCCTGAGCGCATCATCAAGGGACACACTTGGAAAATCACTTTGTCTATTGTAAGTTCTTTTTGATTTTAATAGATCAGACGCTGATTTTTCTGACAATGGCGGCTTTTGCTTCTCGAAGTCTGCCTCTGCGTCTTGATGAGACGATTTGAAAGACCTCTTTGCCACCGCGTGCTCCTACTGCTGAAAAATGGAACATATTGGCAACAACGGAAATGGCAAGGCTTTTCGATCGTAACAGACACGATTAAAAGTTGGTCGTCCGCGCGGAAGCTTTCTAGCTTGGCACAGGCAATGCTCGTGGAAATGATCGTGTGACATTTTCGAAAGAAGCTATGTCCAACACCCCCGCTCCCGCCTCGCTGCCCCGCTCGGCCTATGCCGACATGTTCGGCCCCACCACCGGCGACCGTATCAGGCTCGCCGATACGTCCTTGGAAATCGAGATCGAGCGCGACGCGACCATCCACGGCGAGGAGGTGAAGTTCGGCGGCGGCAAGGTCATCCGCGACGGCATGGGCCAGTCCCAGGCGACCAACGCGTCCGGCGCCGTCGACACCGTCATCACCAACGCCGTGGTGCTCGACCATTGGGGCGTGGTGAAATGCGATGTCGGCATCGTGAAGGGCCGCATCGTCCGCCTCGGCAAGGCCGGCAACCCGGACGTGCAGCCGGGCGTCGACATCGTCGTCGGGCCGGGCACCGAGGTCATCGCGGGCGAAGGCAAGATCCTCACCGCCGGCGGCTTCGACAGCCACATCCACTACATCTGCCCGCAGCAGATCGAGGAGGCGCTCTGCTCTGGCGTGACCACCATGTTAGGGGGCGGCACCGGCCCGGCGCATGGCACCTTCGCCACCACCTGCACCCCCGGCCCCTGGCACATCGCCCGGATGATCGAGGCGGCCGACGCCTTTCCGATGAATCTCGCCTTCGCCGGCAAGGGCAACGCCTCCCGCCCCGAGAGCCTGATCGAGATGGTGCGCGCGGGCGCCTGCGCGCTGAAGCTCCACGAGGACTGGGGCACCACTCCGAAAGCCATCGACACCTGCCTCACGGTGGCCGACGCCCACGACGTGCAGGTGATGATCCACTCGGACACGCTGAACGAATCCGGCTTCGTGGAGGACACCATCGCGGCCTTCGCCGGGCGCACCATCCACGCCTTCCATACCGAGGGCGCGGGCGGGGGCCACGCGCCGGACATCATGAAGGTAGCCGGCTTAGCGAACGTGCTGCCCTCCTCCACCAACCCGACCCGCCCGTATACGAAGAACACCATCGACGAGCATCTCGACATGCTGATGGTCTGCCATCACCTGTCGCCGTCGATCCCCGAGGACCTCGCCTTCGCCGAGAGCCGCATCCGCAAGGAGACCATCGCGGCCGAGGACATCCTGCACGATCTCGGCGCGCTCTCGATGATGTCGTCGGACAGCCAGGCCATGGGCCGGGTCGGCGAGGTCGTCATCCGCACCTGGCAGACGGCGGACAAGATGAAGCGCCAGCGCGGCGCCCTGCCCGGCGACGCGTCCGGCAACGACAACCTGCGCGCGCGCCGCTACGTGGCGAAATACACCATCAACCCGGCGATCGCGCATGGCGTCTCGCGGCATATCGGTTCGGTGGAGCCGGGCAAGCTCGCCGATCTCGTGCTGTGGTCGCCGGCCTTCTTCGGGGTGAAGCCGGACCTCGTGATGAAGGGCGGCATGATCGCCGCCGCCCCTATGGGCGATCCCAACGCCTCGATCCCGACGCCCCAGCCCGTGCATTACCGGCCGATGTTCGGCGCCTACGGCCGCGCCCCCTTCGCCACGGCCCTGACCTTCGTCTCGAAGGCGGCCATTGAGGACGGATTGCGCGACAAGCTCGGGGTGCAAAAGGAGCTCGTCGCCGTCGAGAACGTGCGCGGCGGCATCTCGAAGAAGAGCATGATCCTCAACGACGCCACCCCCGTCATCGAGATCGACGCCGAGACCTACGACGTGCGCGCCGACGGCGAGCTGCTCGTCTGCGAGCCGGCCGAGGTGCTGCCCATGGCGCAGCGGTATTTTCTGTTTTGAGCTAGGGTGGTTCGAGTAACGGTGGAGGCCGCATGTCGAAGGCCGCTTTGAGCCCGGCCCTGGGGCATAGTTCCTACGAGACCGACCTGTATCTCTGGTCGCAGGAGCAGGCAGCGCTGCTGCGCGCCGGTCGCCGGCAGGACATCGACCTGCACCACCTCGCGGAGGAGATCGACAGCGTGGGCGGATCGCAGAAATCCGAGATCCGCAACCGTCTCGTGATCCTGCTCCAACATCTGCTGAAATGGGAATTCCAGCCGAAGAAGCGCAAATACGGGTGGCGAGCGTCCATTGTCGAGCAGCGGCTTCAGATCGCCGGCCTTGTCGATCTCAGTCCCAGCCTGAAATCCTGGCCGGATGCAGTGATGGCCAAGGCTTACGCCCTGGCCCGCGTCAGGGCAGCGGAAGAGACGGGTCTGAACGAGCGAAGCTTTCCCGAAGACTGCCCATACAGCCTGGAGCAGATCATGACGGACGGATTCTATCCCGGCCCGATCGAATCGAAGGTCGTCTGATGACGGCGACACGCATCGCAGCCCACCCGGACCAATCCTGACCCCATGATCCGCGCCTCCCGCGTCCTGCGCCGCGATGCCGTCACCGGCGGCGAGATCGTCGACCGCATCGTGCTCGATCACGGCGACCGGCACCGCCGGCGCATGACCATGCGCGGGGTCGGCGGCCTGTCCTTCCTGCTCGACCTCGCCGAGCCGGCGGTGCTCGACGACGGCGACGCGCTTGTGCTCGACGACGGCCGGCTGGTCTGGGTGGAGGCCGCGCCGGAGCGGCTGCTCGAGATCCGCGCCGCGAGCCCGCTCGCCCTCAAGCGGCTGATCTGGCACATCGGCAACCGGCACATCCCCGCCGAGATCGGCGACGAGGCGGTCTATATCGGCTTCGACCATGTGCTCGCCGACATGGTGCGGGGGCTGGGAGGCACGGCGGAGCCCGTGGAGCGGCCCTTCCGGCCGGAGGGAGGCGCCTATGCCAGCACACATGCCCACGGCGAGCATGGCCATGGCGCGCACGCACATGACGGGCACCCTCACCACCACGGCCATTCCCACGGCCATGATTGAGACGCTGCGGCTGATGGCGTGGCTGTCGCCGACCTATCCGGTGGGCGCCTTCGCCTATTCGCACGGGCTCGA
This sequence comes from Methylobacterium endophyticum, assembly GCF_050591105.1. Lineage (NCBI taxonomy): Bacteria > Pseudomonadati > Pseudomonadota > Alphaproteobacteria > Hyphomicrobiales > Methylobacteriaceae > Methylobacterium > Methylobacterium endophyticum. The sequence goes on along the minus strand of NZ_JBNHES010000022.1, from coordinate 54,683 downwards.
ATGGGCCGTCGAGGCGGGCCATGTCGCCGACGAGGCCGGCATTGCCGCCTGGCTCGCCGACGTGCTCGAACGGGGCGCCGGCCGCAACGACATGATCCTGGCGGGCAACGCCCATGCCGCCGCCGAAGCCGCAGACCGGGACGCCCTGGCGGCGGTCAACGCGCTGGCCCTGGCGCTCGCCCCCTCGCGGGAATTGCGGCTGGAGACCAGCCAGCAGGGCCGCAGCTTCCTCGACGCCACCCTCGCGGCATGGCCCTGCCCGCGCCTGAGCGACATCGCCGAGGCCCTGCCGGGCGAGACCGCCTATCCCGTCGCGCTGGGCGCGGCGGCGGCGGCGCACGGCATGGATCGCGGCGCGACGCTCGCCGCCTACGGCCTCGCCTTCGTCCAGAACCTCGTTTCGGCCGCCTTGCGCGTGGCGCCGATCGGGCAGGCGGCGGGCACGCGCATCGTCGCCGCCCTCGGCCCCCGCGTCGGCGCGCTCGCGGAGGAGGTCGACGGGCTCGGCCTCGATGCCCTCGGCTCGGCGACGCTGCGCCTCGATCTCGGCTCGTTCCGGCACGAGACGCAGTACAGCAGGATCTTCCGCTCGTGAATGTGCTGTCTCTGCTCATCGCGGGGCTCCTCGTGAGCATCGCGGGCCTCCACCTGACCTGGGGGCTCGGCGCGACCTGGCCGGCGCGGACTGAAGCCGACCTGATCCGAACCGTCGTCGGCGATCCCCGGCTCCGGCGCATGCCCGGACGCGGGCCAACGCTCGCCGTGGCGGCCTGCCTCTGCATGGCGGCGGCCGCCGCCATCCTGCTGCGCTGGCCCGGAGCGATACCGCGCTCCCTGGTCGGCGTCGCGGGTTTCGCGTTCGCCCTCGTCTTCACGGGCCGTGCGATTGCCGGGTATGTCCCGGCTTGGCGGCGCGCCCACCCGGTGGAACCCTTCGCCCGGCTCGATCGGATCGTATACTCGCCGCTGTGTCTCATCCTCGGCCTGGGATTCGGAGTCCTGGCCGCCGCCTCTGAAAGCCCTGCATGACATCCCGCAACGGCCCCCTCCGCGTCGGCATCGGCGGTCCCGTCGGCTCGGGCAAGACGGCGCTGATGGAGCAGCTCTGCAAGCGCCTGCGCGACAGCTACGACATCTGCGCCATCACCAACGACATCTACACCAAGGAGGACGCGCGGCTCCTCACGGTGGCGGGGGCGCTGCCGGAGGAGCGGATCATGGGCGTCGAGACCGGCGGCTGTCCGCACACGGCGATCCGCGAGGACGCCTCGATCAATCTCGCGGCGGTGGCCGAGATGCGCAGGCGCTTCCCCAAGCTCGATCTCGTGCTGATCGAATCCGGCGGCGACAACCTGGCGGCGACCTTCTCGCCGGAGCTCGCCGACATCACGCTCTACGTGATCGACGTCGCCGGCGGGGAGAAGATCCCGCGCAAAGGGGGCCCCGGCATCACCCGCTCCGACCTGCTCGTCGTCAACAAGACCGATCTCGCCCCCCTCGTCGGCGCCGATCTCGGGATCATGGAAGCCGACACCAAGCGCATGCGCGGCAGCCGCCCCTACGTGTTCTCATCGCTGCGCGACGGCCACGGCGCCGATGCCATCGCCCGCTTCGTCACGGAGACCGGCGGCCTGGGCTGACCCCACCCGCCGGTACCGAGGAAAAGGACGGGCCTCCCCTGCGAAGGAGCGGCCCGGTCTCGTTTCAGACGCGCGCGGCGCGGATCGCGCCGATCCCGCTCAGAGATGGGCGAGGACGGCGAGCAGCAGCAGGGCGATGATGTTGGTGATCTTGATCGCCGGGTTCACGGCGGGGCCGGCGGTGTCCTTGTAGGGGTCGCCGACAGTGTCGCCGGTCACGGCCGCCTTGTGGGCGTCCGAACCCTTGCCGCCGTGATGGCCGTCCTCGATGTACTTCTTGGCATTGTCCCAGGCGCCGCCGCCCGAGGTCATCGAGATGGCGACATAGAGGCCCGTGAGGATCACGCCGAGCAGGCTCGCGCCCACCGTGGCGAAGGCCTGGCTCTTACCCGCGACCGCCTGGATCGCGAAAAAGAGCACGATCGGCATCAGCACCGGCAGCAGCGAGGGGACGATCATCTCCTTGATCGCGGCCCGCGTCAGCATGTCGACCGCCCGGCCATAATCGGGCCGGTCGGTGCCCTGCATGATGCCGGGCTTCTCGCGGAACTGGCGGCGAACCTCCTCCACCACGGCGCCGGCGGCGCGGCCCACCGCGGTCATCGCCATGCCCGCGAACAGGAACGGGATCAGCCCGCCGAGCAGCAGGCCGACGACGACGTAGGGGTTGGAGAGCGAGAAATCGACGGTGACGCCCTGGAAGAAGCGATACTGCGTCGGGCTCGCATTGGCGATGAAGTAGTTCAGGTCCGAGGTGTAGGCGGCGAACAGCACCAGCGCGCCGAGGCCCGCCGAGCCGATGGCGTAGCCCTTGGTGACGGCCTTGGTCGTGTTGCCGACCGCGTCGAGGGCGTCGGTGGACTTGCGGACCTCGCTCGGAAGGCCGGCCATCTCGGCGATGCCGCCGGCATTGTCGGTGACGGGGCCGAAGGCGTCGAGGGCCACGATGAAGCCGGCGAGCGCCAGCATCGCGGTGACGGCGATGGCGATGCCGAACAGGCCCGCCAGCGCGTAGGTCGAGATGATGCCGGCCACGATGACGACGGCCGGCAGAGCGGTGGATTCCAGCGAGATCGCGAGGCCCTGGATCACGTTGGTGCCGTGGCCCGTGACCGACGAGGAGGCGATCGACTTCACCGGCCGGAAGTTCGTGCCGGTATAGTATTCGGTGATGACCACGATCAGCGCCGTGATGACGAGGCCGATCACCGCGCAGGCGAACAGCGCGCCGGAGGTGAACGACGTCCCCGTCACCGTGGTGAAGGTGGTCGAGAAGCCGCCGAACAGCACGACGTTCACGATCGCGATGGCGCCGATGGAGAGGACGCCCGCCGCGACGAGGCCCTTGTAGAGGGCGCCCATGATCGACTGGTTGGCCCCGAGCCGCACGGCGTAGGTGCCGGCGATGGAGGTGAGGATGCAGGCCGAGCCGATGGCGAGCGGATAGAGCATCAGCGCCTCGAGGACGTTGCGGCCGCCGACATCGGTCTGTCCGGCGAAGAAGATGGCCGCGAGCACCATGGTGGCGACCGCCGTCACCGCGTAGGTCTCGAACAGGTCGGCCGCCATGCCGGCGCAGTCGCCGACATTGTCGCCCACGTTGTCGGCGATGGTGGCGGGGTTGCGCGGATCGTCCTCCGGGATGCCCGCCTCGACCTTGCCGACGAGATCGCCGCCGACATCGGCGCCCTTGGTGAAGATGCCGCCGCCGAGGCGCGCGAAGATCGAGATCAGCGAGGCGCCGAAGCCCAGCGCCACCAGCGCGTCGATGACCTCGCGGCTGGCCGGCGCCAGCCCGGCGCCGCGGGTGAGGTAGGCGTAATAGATCGCGACCCCGAGCAGCGCGAGACCGGCGACCAGCATGCCGGTGACGGCGCCCGACTTGAAGGCCACGTCGAGCCCGGCGCCGAGCGAGGAGGACGACGCCTGGGCCGTGCGCACGTTCGCGCGCACCGAGACGTTCATGCCGATGAAGCCGGCCGCGCCCGAGAGCACCGCGCCGATGAGGAAGCCGACGGCGACCTTGATGCCGAGGAAGTAGGCCAGCGCCGCGAACAGGACGATGCCGACGATGCCGATGGTGATGTATTGCCGCCGGAGATAGGCTTGGGCGCCCTCGGCGATGGCACCGGCGATTTCCTGCATGCGCTGGGTGCCGGCGTCCCGTTTCATCACGTCGTTGATCGTGACGATTCCGTAGGCGACGGCGCAGAGCCCGCCCACGATGATCAGCAACAGTGCGGTCATTCTACCGTCCTTGCTTGTTATGGGATTTCTCTGGCGTATCGGGTCCGGACCCCGGCCTGGGCGGCCGCTGGGCGCATGGTCCGAACCTGCATTCCTCCCCGGAAACGCCCGTCTTGATTGCCAAACTTCGCCGCGCAGCGCAAACGCCGTATGACAGTCGGAACCGGAACTTTTGTGCAGTATCGCCGCCGCCCCGATCCTCGGGACAGGCCCCTGGGGAACGGAGGGGCGCGGCGGGGCCCCGCGCCGATGCGATCAGCGAAAATGCGCGAAGGAGCGGTTCGCGAAGACGGTCGGCCGCCCAGCGCGGTCGAGGAAGACCGGGGGCCCCTCGCCGCGCTCGATCCGGCCGAGGACCGTGATCGGCACGCCCGTCGCCGACGCCTGCTCGCGCAGACCATCGATCGCGTCGGGCGCGACGGCGAACAGCAGCTCGTAGTCGTCGCCTCCGGTCAGCACGGTCTCGACCAGCGAGGGATCGGACGCGACGGCATGCCGCGCCGCTGGCGAGAGCGGCACGTTCTCTTCGTCGACCCGAACCGTGAGCCCGAGACCGTCCAGCATCTTCGCGAGGTCTCCGGCGAGACCGTCCGACACGTCCATCGCCGCGCGTGCGTGACCGCGCAGATGCGGTGCGAGGGCGAGGCGCGGCCGCGGATGCAGGTAGCGGTCGGCCAGGAAGGCCCGCTCCTCGCCCGCGAGGGCGGCGGCCCAGGGGGCGTCCGGGTTCAGGCGTAGGGCGAGCCCCAGCGCCGCGTCGCCGATAGTGCCGCTGACGCAGAGAAGGTCGCCCTCCCGCGCCGCCTTCCGGCGCAGGATGGAGCCGGCGGGCAGTTCGCCGATGGCGGTGACGCCGATGAGCGCCGGCCCGGCGGCGCGCACGGTGTCGCCCCCGAGGAGCGGGCAGCCGAAGGCGGCGGCGGCCGTCCCGAGGCCGGCGGCGAAGCCCGCGAGCCAGTCCTCCGTCCAGTCGTCGGGGAGCGCCAGGGTCAGCAGGAAGCCGCGCGGCGCCGCGCCCTTGGCGGCGAGGTCGGACAGGTTCACCCCGAGCGCCTTGCGGGCGATGGAGCCCGGCGGATCGTCGGGGAAGTAGTGGACGCCGGCGACCACGGCGTCCGCGGTGAGGACGAGGTCGTGGCCGGGGCTCGGCGTCAGCGTCGCGGCGTCGTCGCGCAGGCCGTCCGCGCCCTCTCCCGCCAGCGGGGCGAAGTAGCGCGCGATCAGCGCATCCTCGCCGGAGCGGCTCAAGGAGCGTCGCTCACTTAGCCTTGCTCATTTGGTCTTCGCCTGGGCCGGCAACGCCAGCTCGGCGGCGCGGGTCCCGCGCGCGACCTTGTCGAGCACGGCGTTCACCAGGCCCGGCTCCTCGCCCTCGAAGAAGCTGTGGGCGACGTCGACATATTCGGAGATGGCCGAGCGCGCCGGCACGTCGCGGCGGAACATCAGCTCGTAGGTTCCGGCCCGGAGGATGGCGCGCAGCACCGCCTCGATGCGCTTCAACGGCCAGCCCTGGGCCAGCGCGCCCTCCACTGCCGGATCGATGGCCCGCTGCTCCTGCACGACGCCGCGCAGCAGGTCGCGGAAGAAGTCGGAATCGGCCGGGGGGTGGCTGATCCCGTCGACCTCCTGGCCCATCCAGTGGGCCTCGAACTCGGCGAGCGCCTCGAGGACGCCCTTGCCCGAGATCTCCATCTCGTAGAGCGCCTGCACCACGGCGATGCGGGCGCCGGTCCGCTCGCTGAGCTTCGCCACGCCGCTCATGCCTCGGCGCTCCGAGAGCCCTCGCGCCGGGAGGCGACGGCGGCGAGCGCGGCCTCGGCCGCGCGCTTCAGGGCGAGCACCGACAGCGCCGCCTCGGCCGCGCCGCCGCCCTTGTTCATCTCGGAGACGCTGGCGCGGGCATGGGCCTGCGCTTCCGTCTCGACGGTGAGGATGCCGTTGCCGAGCGGCAGCCGCAGCGACACCGACAGGTCCATGAGGGCGCGCGCGCTCTCCCCCGCGACGATGTCGTAATGGCCGGTCTCGCCCCGGATCACGCAGCCCAGCGCCACGGCGGCGTCGTAGGGCTCGCCGGCCCGCTCGGCCGCCTCGACCAGGATCGCCACGGTTGAGGGAATCTCCAGGGCGCCCGGCACGGTGACGGTGAAGGCCTTGGCGCCGGCCGCGTCGATGGCGGCTTGAGCGCCCGCGAGCAGCGCGTCGGCGATGTCGTCGTAGAAGCGGCCTTCGACCACCAGGATGCGCGCGCCCTTCAGGGAGGGCCCGACCTCGGTGTCGCGGCGGGGTGTGGGTGTGGTCGAAACCATGTCCGGCCTTCGTGGATGCTAGTCGTCGTCCCGTTCCGGACGGTTCCACCCTGGTGTCCGGGTCGCCCCGGCGGCGTTCCCGCCCGCCCGGCGACCTCGGCCGCCGACGGGTGGCGAGCACTAGACCGGCGGCGGGCGGACCACAAGGCGCGGCAGCATTGCGTCCGTCTCAGGCGGCGGCCGGCCAGACGTGATCGGGGTAGTAGCGCGCGCCCATGCGTTGCGCGTAGGCGACGAGATTGGCATGGCCCGACACCGCCTCGCGCAGGGGCGTCTCGCAATAGGGGCAGAGCAGGCCGGCGACGAAGGCGAAGACCGTGGCGTCGCTGCCGGAGACGGTCTCGCCGAGCAGATACGGCCTGTCGCCGAGGATGGCGGAGAGCGCGTCGATGGAGCGGATGACGAGCGCCTCGCGCTCGGCCTTGGCGTGGAGGCCGAAGCCCTGCGCCTTCAGCCGCCCCCGGACGCTCCGCCGCGCCATGGCGCAGATCAGCGGTCGCAGCGGCGCCGGGGCGAACCCGAAGAAATGGCGCGGCCCGCGGTCGAAATTGGCGTCGTCCAGCCAGCGCGCGTCGACCATCCCCCAATAGACGTGCTCGTCGAGCATCTTCTCCACCGCCCAGCCGACCGCGATCTCGGCCGGGGAATAGCCCGGATCGAAATCGATGCCGTGCCGCTTCTCGAGATGCCAGCGGATCAGGGTCGAATCGGCGATCAGAGCATCGCCGTCGCGCAGGTAGGGCAGCTTGCCCTTCGGCGCCTTGCGGAAGCCCGTGGTGTCGGTGACGTAGGGCAGGCCCGACATCTTGAGGAGCAGATCGGCCTTCATCACGAAGGGGCTCGGGTCCGGCAGGCCCATGCCGGGTCCGAAGGTGTAGAGCGTCAGGGTCATGCCGAGCCTTGTCTTTAACGTGAGCTAAGCCGACAGGCCGCGCGCCTCGGTGAGCCGGGCGGCGTAGCGGGCGATGAGGTCGACTTCGAGATTGAGCCTGTCGCCCTGCCGGCGCTCGCCCCAGGTCGTCACCGCCAGGGTGTGCGGGATCAGCAGCACGGAGAACAGTGCGCCCTCGACGCCGTTGACGGTGAGCGAGGTCCCGTCGAGGCAGACCGAGCCCTTCTCCGCGACGAAGCGGGCGAGGGCGTCGGGCGCCCGCAGGGTGAAACGCTCGCTCGCGCCCCAATCCCCCTCCCCGCCTGTGACCGGCTCGCGCGAGACGATCTCGGCGAGGCCGTCGACATGGCCGGTGACGAGATGGCCGCCGAGCTCGTCGCCGATCCTGAGGGAGCGTTCGAGGTTGATGCGCGTGCCGGCGCGCCATGCGCCCACGGTGGTGCGGGCGAGCGTCTCGGCGGCGGCGTCCACCGCGAAGATGCAGCCGCCCTCGGCCGGCTCCACCGAGACCGCCGTGAGGCAGGGGCCGGAACAGGCGATGGAGGCGCCGAGCGCGATCGTCGCCGGATCGTAGGCGCAGCGGATGGCGAGCCGCCGCAGGCGTTCGTCGCCCTCGACCGAGAGGACGGTGCCCACATCCGAGACGAGCCCCGTGAACATCAGCGCCTCCGCTCGTAGGTGACGGCCCGGTCGGGCCCGAGATCGAGGGTCTCTGTCACCCGGAAATCCTCCAGGCGCCGGGCGAGGTTCTCGCCCACGGCAGGCAGGCCGCCCGCCTCGCCGAGCACCGCCGATCCGGTGATGAGCGTGCAGGCGTCGACGAGATCGGCCTCGGCCAGGGCGTCCGCAAGACGCGGGCCGCCCTCGCTGCACAGCCGCGTCACCCCGCGCTCGGCCAGTGCCCGCAGGGCCGCGTGGAGATCGAGGCGGCGGCCCGCGCTCCCCTCGACCACGACGATCTCGACCCCGAGCGCCCCCAGTGCCCGGCGGGCATGGGTGGGGGCACGGCGCGTGGTGACGACCAGGGTCGGCACGTCGTGGGCGGTCCGCGCCAGAACGCTCGAGGGCGAGAGGCGCAGCTCGGAATCGAAGACGACCCGCATCGGCGAGCGCTCGGCGAGGCCCGGCAGGCGCACGGTGAGCGAGGGATCGTCGGCGCGCGCGGTGCCGATGCCGACGAGGATCGCGTCCGCATGCGCGCGCCAGAGATGGACGGCGCCGTCCGCCAGCGGGCCGGTGATGCGCAGGCGCGTCTCGGGGGTGCCGGCGGCGAAGCCGTCGCGGGTGCGCGCGAGCTTCAGGCTAACTGCCGGGCGGCCGTGGAGCATGCGGGTGACGTGGCCGAGATGGTCGCGGGCGGCCTCCTCCTCCAGGAGGCCGGTCTCCACCGCGATTCCCGCCTCACGCAGCAGCGCGTGCCCCCGGCCCGCGACCTCGGGGTTCGGGTCGCCCGCCGCCGTGACCACGCGCGCCACGCCGCTCGCGATGATCGCATCGGTGCAGGGCGGCGTGCGGCCGTGATGGGAGCAGGGTTCCAGGGTGACGTAGAGGGTCGCTCCCCGCGCCGCCTCCCCGGCCATGGCCAGCGCCTGCGGCTCCGCATGCGGGCGCCCGCCCGGCGCCGTCGCCGCCTGCCCGACGATCACGCCGCCGTCCGAGACGACCACCGCGCCCACGGAGGGGTTGGGCCAGGTCCGCCCCAGGTTGCGCCGGCCGAGCGCCAGGGCGAGCCGCATGCGGCCGGCATCGGCGTTGGTCACGAGGGCGCCTTCCCGTCGTCGCGCCGCGGCTCGCCGAGGGTGCCGAGCAGCTCCTCGAAGTCCTTGGCCTCGCGGAAATTCTTGTAGACCGAGGCGAAACGGACATAGGCAACGTCGTCGAGCCCCTTCAGGCCCTCCATCACCAGCTCGCCGATGGCCTCGGAGGCGATCTCCGCCTCGCCACTGCTCTCCAGTTGCCGGGTGAGCCCGCTGACCAGCCGCTCGATCCGCTCCGGCTCCACGGGGCGCTTGCGCAGCGCCACGTCGATGGAGCGCTGGAGCTTGTCGCGGTCGAAGGGCACCCGCTTGCCGGAGCGCTTGACCACGGTGAGCTCGCGCAGCTGCACCCGCTCGAAGGTGGTGAAGCGGCCGGCGCAGTCCGGGCAGACCCGGCGGCGGCGGATCGCGGCCCCGTCCTCGCTCGGGCGCGAGTCCTTCACCTGCGTGTCGGAGCCGCCGCAATAGGGACACCGCATCGGGCGGAACACTTCCTGGAAGGAGCGGGAAACGGGAACGGCCGCGAGGCGTTTCCACCCCGCGGCCGTCATGTAGTCCCTGAGGGCTCCCGGCGGAAGCCGGAAGCGGCCGCTCAGCCGTAGATCGGGAAGCGGTCCGTCAGCGCGTGCACGCGCTGCTTGACGCTCGCCTCGACGGCCGCGTCGCCCGCCTCGCCCTTGGCCGCCACGCCGTCGAGCACCTCGACGATGAGGGCGCCGATCTGCTTGAACTCGGCGACGCCGAAGCCGCGCGAGGTGCCGGCCGGAGTGCCGAGGCGGATACCGGAGGTGATGGTCGGCTTCTGCGGGTCGAAGGGCACGCCGTTCTTGTTGCAGGTGATGTCGGCCCGCGAGAGCGCGGCTTCCGCCGCCTTGCCGGTGAGGCCCTTCTTCTGGAGGTCGACCAGCATCAGGTGGTTGTCGGTGCCGCCCGAGGTGATGTCGTAGCCGCCCGAGATCAGCGTGTCGGCGAGCGCCTTGGCGTTCTCGATGACCTGCTTGGCGTAGATCTTGAACTCGGGCTTCAGCGCCTCGCCGAAAGCCACCGCCTTGCCGGCGATGACATGCATGAGCGGACCGCCCTGGAGGCCGGGGAAGATCGCCGAGTTGAACTTCTTGGCCAGAGCCTCGTCGTTCGTGAGGATCATGCCGCCGCGCGGGCCGCGCAGGGTCTTGTGCGTCGTCGTGGTGGCGACATGCGCGTGCGGGAACGGCGACGGGTGCACGCCGGCCGCCACGAGGCCCGCGAAATGGGCCATGTCCACAAAGAAATAGGCACCGACCGCGTCGGCGATCTCGCGGAACTTGGCGAAGTCCCAGTGACGCGGGTAGCCCGAGCCGCCGGCGATGATGACCTTCGGCTTGTGCTCGTGGGCGAGGCGCTCGACCTGCTCCATGTCGATGCGCTGGTCGTCGCGGCGCACGGTGTAGGAGACGGGCTTGAACCACTTGCCCGAGACGTTCGGGGGGGCGCCGTGGGTGAGGTGGCCGCCGGCGGCGAGGTCGAGACCCATGAAGGTGTCGCCCGGCTGCATGAGGGCCATGAACACGCCCTGGTTGGCCTGCGAGCCGGAGTTCGGCTGCACGTTGGCGAAGCCGCAGTTGAACAGGCGCTTGGCGCGATCGATGGCGAGGTTCTCGGCGATGTCCACGAACTGGCAGCCGCCGTAGTAGCGCCGGCCCGGATAGCCCTCGGCATACTTGTTGGTGAGCACCGAGCCCTGCGCTTCCAGCACGGCGCGCGAGACGATGTTCTCGGAGGCGATCAGCTCGATCTCGTGCTGCTGGCGGCCGAGCTCCTGCGCGATGGCCGTGGCGATCTCGGGATCGGTCTGCGCGACCGAGGCGTGGAAGAAGTTGCTCTGGGCGGAGGTGTCGGTGGCGGAACCGGCGCTCATGGGAATGGCCTCTATTCTGGTACGGGTTATGGGCCCCGTCGTCCGTCGGCGTGCACGGGCGGGCATTCGAAGGCCGGATTCCTACACGGGCTGGGATGCCAGGCCAAGCACAGGTCTTTTTACGGTTCCGCTCAAAAAAATTGAGCTTCGCCCATGCGGGAGCTTCGGCGCGGAGCCACGAAAAAGCCCGCGCCTCTTTACGAGACGCGGGCCCGAAGGTCTTACGGCCGGATAGAAGCCCCGGACGGGGAAAGGATCAGTTCTCCTCGTCGCCCGGCTCGAAGGTCTCCGGCGCGGTCGACTGGGCGCTCGCCACCGGGGTCGGGGCCGAGATGGTCGAGGGGACGTTCACGCCGTCGCGCTTGTAGATGTCGTCGCGGAACTGCACGAGGCCGTCCGGGGTCGACCAGGCGGTGATGTAGGTCCAGTAGACCGGCACCGGCTTCGACAGGGTGGCGTCGACGCGCTGGCCGCTCTCGATAGCCTGCTCCACATGGGCGCGGTCCCAGCCGGGCGTGTCCTTGAGGAGCCAGGTGATGTACTCGCGCACGTTCTGCACGCGCACGCAGCCCGAGGAGATGAAGCGGAAGTCGTCGCCGAAGACGCCCTTGGTGTTCGTGTCGTGCATGAACACGCCGTAGGGGTTCGGGATGTTGATGCGCACGATGCCCATCGAGTTGAAGTCGGCGCCCGAATCCTGCCGGTAGGTATAGCGCGTGCCCTCGTCCGAGTTCCAGTTCACCGAGCGCGGCGAGATCTCGCTTCCGTTCGACAGGATGCGGATCTTGTTGTCGGTGAGGTAGTTCGGATCCTTCTGCATCTTCGGGATGAGGTCCTTCTTCACGATGGAAGCCGGGACCGTCCAGGTCGGGTTGAAGTTGATCTGCGTCGCCTTGGTGTTCATGATCGGCGACTGGCGGTCGATCTTGCCGACGCCGGCGGCGTGCAGGGTCACGACCTGGCCGTTCTCCACCGTCTGCACCAGCGCGGCGGGGATGTTGGTGATGACGAAGCGGTTGCCGAGATCGCCCGAGTAGGAGCGCAGGCGCACGGCGTTGATCTCGAGCTGGCGCAGGCGCACGTCGGCGGGCACGTTCATGGCCTGCTGCGTCGCCTGGCTCATGGAGCCGGTCTGGCTGAGGCCGTGCCGGGCCTGGAAGCGCTTCACGGCGGCGGCAACATAGGAATCGTAGGTGCCCGAGGTGCCGGCCACCGGATCGAGGTCGCCGGTGACGATCAGGCGCTGGCGCACGGCGTCGACCGCCCCGCCCCGCGAACCGACGCGCAGCCGGTCGGCGCCGGAGACCGGGCGCCAGCCGCCGCGGTTCACGATGTCCTTGTAGCGCTCGATCATCTGCTCGGTGGCGGCCACCGTCTGCGGCGACAGGATCGGCGTCGAGGAGCGCTGGACCTGCATGCCCGAGGGGGCGGCGTAGTCCTGCGCCCATTCGGCCTGCGCGTCGGCGGATTCGCGGGCCGCCACGGGAAACGCCAGGAGCGAGGCCGAGGCGAGGAGGGCGAGGCCGAGCGCGCGAGGGGTGGAGAGCTGGTTCAGCATCGGTCGAAAGCTCTGTCCGGTGATGGGGCTGCGAGAGAAACGGGTAACCACGCGACTCTCGTGTGCCCTCAGGTGTGTCGAGGTGGCGTTAAGAACCCATGTTCTCCGGGCCAGATTGTGGCGCCCGGCGCCCCACGCGTGCGCCGGCGCACACGGCCACGCATGATCGACGGCTGCGGCCCTGCGGCAACAGCGCAACCGGCGCGCCTGTGGCAGGGAAGTGACGGCGGTCGGCGAGATCGCCTATGGGTGGCCCATGCTCTCCGGCGCGGCAGGATCGGGACGTCTGCGCGCGATCACCGCCGTGATCGCGCTCTACGCGCTCGTCCTCCAGGCGGTGCTCGGCGGGATGATGCCCGCCCACGCCGCCGGCCTCGACGGCGCCCTCTGCCTCGGCCTGTCGGATGGCGGGCCCGCCCCCGACGGCGGCAAGGGCCTGCCGGCCGCTCCCCACAAGCACGCCGATTGCTGCACGGCCGCCCATGCGCCCGCCGGCGCGGAGCCGCCGCGCCCGCTGGCCTTCGGCCTGTCCTGGGAGGCGCGGCCGGTCCTGCGGGTCCGCTGGGACGCCTCCGAGCAGGCCCGTCCGCGCGCGCCGCCCGGCCTCAGCGCCCGTCCGCGAGGGCCCCCCGCCGTCTGAACGCACCGAAGCCGCGCCGCCCGCTCGCGAGACGGCGCTCCCTTCCCGTTCAGACCCCGGATCGCCCCATGACCGTCTTCTCATCCCGGATGCCCCGAGCCGTGCTCGGCGCCGGTCTCCTCGTCCTCTCCGCCTCCGCCGCCTTCGCCCATGCCGCCCTGGAGCGGAAGGAGGCGAGCCCCAACGCGGCCTATCGCGGCGTCGTGCAGATCATGCACGGCTGCGGCGGCACCCCGACCACCCGCGTCAGCGTCACCATTCCCGAGGGCGTCGTCGGCGCCAAGCCGATGCCGAAGCCCGGCTGGCAGGTGACGACCGAGAAGGGCCCCTACGCGCGGGCCTACCAATCCTTCCACGGCACCGTCTCGGAAGGGGTGAAGACCATCACCTGGAGCGGCGGCAGCCTGCCCGACGACCAGATCGACGAGTTCACCTTCCTCGCCCGCGTCTCCGACGCCTTCGCGCCGGGGGCGACGGTGTATTTCCCCGTGCAGCAGGATTGTCAGACCGGCTCCTATGCATGGTCCGACATTCCGGCCGCCGGGCAGTCCGCGCACGACCTGAAGTCGCCGGCCCCCGGCGTGACCATCGTCGCCGCCGCACCCGCCAGACCGGCCCCCGTGAAGGCGGGCGACCTCACCATCGAGCAGCCCTGGATGCGCGCCACCCCGGCCGGCGCCAAGGTCGCCGGGGGCTATGTCCGCGTCACCAACACCGGCAAGGAGCCGGACCGCCTCGTCGGCGCCGCGATCCAGCTGGCGGGACGCGGCGTGATCCACTCCATGACGATGGAGGGCGGCGTCATGAAGATGGCGCTCGTCGAGGGCGGGCTCGCGGTGAAGCCCGGCGAGACGGTGGAGCTGAAGCCCGGCGGCTACCACCTCATGTTCGAGGATCTCTCCGGCGCGCCGAAGGCCGGGGAGAGCGTGCAGGGCTCGCTCACCTTCGAGCGGGCGGGCACCGTGCCCGTGACCTTCACGGTCGCCCCCATCGGCGCGCAGGCGCCGGGCGCGGCGGCCGGCGGCCACCAGCACTAGAACGCGGCTCCAGCGACAGTCCTCCCCGCAGACGGCGCCGACGCGCGCCTCGCGGGGGCTCCCCTTCTCCTTGACGGAACGCGCGAGGACCGGCCGTGAGCGGCCGGCCGCCGTTCGGAGTGTTCTTCGATGTCCGCCCCCTTTCCCCGGAGCGCGCGTGCGCTCGCCCTGTGCCTGCTCGCCTCCACCGCCCTGCCCCAGGCGGCCCATGCCGACCCCGGTGCGGCGACCGTCCTGCCCGAGCTTCACGTCGCCGGAGCCGCGGCGCCGACCGCTGCCGCCGGCTCCGCCACCGTGCCAAGCGTCGCCGAGCAGCGCGCGGCGGTGAATTCCACCGTGGGCTCCGTCGCCTTCGTCGACGCGGCCGAGTTCACAAACACCTACGCCAACACGCTGCGCGACGTGCTCAAGGACGTTCCCGGCGTCTATGTGCAGGAGCGCTACGGTCAGGAGTTGCGCCTCTCGGTGCGCGGCTCCGGGATCGCGCGCGGCTTCCACCTGCGCGGCATCGAGCTCCTGCAAGACGGCATTCCCCTGAACCTCGCCGACGGCAGCGGCGACTTCTATCAGGTCGATCCGTTGGCCCTGCGCTCGGCCGAGGTCTACAAGGGCGGCAACGCCCTGACCTTCGGAGCGACCACGCTCGGCGGCGCCGTCAACTTCGTGACTCCCACCGCCTACACGGCCTTCGCCCCGAACATCCTGCGCCTCGAAGGCGGCAGCTTCGGCACGATCCGGGAGAGCTTCCAGGTCTCGCGCATATCCGGCCCCGTCGACGCCACGATCAGCGGCACGCTCACGAACTCGGACGGCTACCGCGCGCACGAGGCGCAAGGCACGAAGAATTTCAACGCCAATATCGGCTACCGGCTGGCGCCGGGGGTCGAGACCCGCTTCTACATCGGCGTCTATCTCACGGACCAGAAGCTGCCGGGAACGCTGAGCCTGTTCAACGCGCTCAACAACCCGACCCTGGCCAACCCGAGCGCCGTCTCCGGCAACCAGTCCCGCAAGGTCGAGACCGAGCGGGTCGCCAACCGCACCTCCTTCGTGCTCGATGTCGGCAAGCTCGACATCGACACCTGGGCGATCCACAAGTCGCTCTACCACCCGATCTTCCAGGCCATCGACCAGGACGGCTGGACCTACGGGATCTCGCCGCACTGGTCGGGCACCTTCGACATCGCGGGCTTCCGCAACGACACGACCCTGGGGCTACGCGCCTTCGCCGGGCAGAACTCGGCCCTCCAGTTCCTGAACGTCCAGGGCCAGCGCTTCACCCAGACCCTGAACGCGTTGCAGAGCGCCTCGAACTACGAGGCCTATGGCGAGAACCGGTTCTGGTTCCTGCCCGACGTCGCCCTGATGACGGGGGCCAAGCTGTTCTCCTCGAACCGCACCTACAGCGACAAGGGCGGATTGCCGGCCGTGCCGAACCCCGTCGCGGCGCTGAATTTTGCCGGCAATCTGAAGCCGAAATTCGGCACCGAGACCTATGAAGGCGTCAACCCGAAGCTCGGCCTGCTCTGGCAGCCGTTGCCCGACATCCAGGTCTTCGGCGACGTCACCCGCTCGCGCGACGTGCCCGACTTCTCCGATCTCGCGCAGACCAACACCCTCGGCACCACCTTCGTGCCGCTCAGGGCGCAGCGCGCCTGGACGGTGGAGGCGGGCTCGCGCGGGCATGTCGACCGTCTCACCTGGGACGTGACGCTCTACCGCTCGGAAGTCCGGGACGAGCTTATCAACTTCACGATCAATCCGGCGCTGGCGATCCCGGCGGCGACCTTCAACGCGCCGCGCACCCTGCATCAGGGCGTCGAGGCGGCGGTCTCCCTCGAACTGGCGCGCGGGCTCGCCGCCACGACCGACAGCGTCAGCCTCGGCGGCGTCTGGACGCATAACGACTTCCGCTTCGTCAACGACCCCGTCTTCGGCAACCGCCGGATCGCCGGCATCCCGCAGGACGTGCTGAGGGGCATCCTCACCTATGCCCATCCGAGCGGGTTCTACGTCTCGCCCTCCGTGGACTGGGTGCCGCAGGGCGCCTTCGCCGACCACATGAACACCCTGAAGACGCCGGGCTACGCGCTGTTCAACGTCAAGACCGGCATCGACTTCGCCAACGGCGTGTCGGTGTTCGTCGACGCGCGCAACCTCACGGACGAACGCTACGTCTCGGACATCTCGGTGGTGGTGAACGCCGCCGCGACGCCGGGCGGCCCGGTCGCGTTCTATCCGGGCAGCGGCCGCAGCGTCTTCGGCGGCGTGCGGGCGTCGTTCTGAGTGTCTGGCCGAAACGGCTCATCCGGCTTTCGACTAATCAGCCCAGCGTCGTCCGGTGCACCCTCCCCCCTTTGCGGGGGAGGGTGGCCCTCGCGTCAGCGAGGGTCGGGAGAGGGGAGCGCGCTATCCGGAAAGGGCGCTCCCCTCACCCGACCCGCTTCGCGGGCCACCCTCTCCCGCAAGGGGGAGAGGGAGCGCGGAGCGACGCCGAACGCGGCAACCGGACATACTCTCCTTCTCTCCGCCTCGCACTCATCCCGACGTGCTGGAAAGCAGCCGCGACGCATGAGGCCGAGAACGAAAGCAGGGTTATCCGGCCAATCTCGGAGGAGCCGTCACGCCCGCAGACGGTCCTGCGGGCGGCGGCGATAGGCGGCGCGGGCGAGGACGAGCGCGCCGCCATACTGCACGAAGCCGTTCTCGGCGAGGTCCTGCGGGGCCACCTGCATTTGGATGACGAGGCGCGTCAGGGCGTTGAGCGCGATCACGCCCAGGCAGAAGACGGCGGCGGCGAGAAGGGCGGCGACGAAATCGGGCATGGCGCGCATCCGTGCGTGGCGGGCACGGAAAGCATAGCAAGCAGCGCGCCATGAACCGGGACAGGAACAGCGTCCGGCGAGTGCTCTGAACAGTCGTAGCAAGATGTCGCGCCGGCGTGGTGTCTCGGACACGCCGGCGAAGACTTCGCTCAGGCGGCGGGCGGGCGCGTCTCGCGCATGGACGGCCGCGCCGAGAACCCTTCCTCCCAGGCCGCGAGGGCCGGATGGGCGGCACGCCAGGCCAGATCGCCGAAGCGCAGGTCGAGATAGCCCAGCGCGCAAGCCGTCGCGACAGTGCCGATGTCGACCCGGCCGCCGAAAGCCGGGGCCGCGCTCTCGAACCAGCCGAGCGCGCTCTCGATCTTGGCGGTCTGGCCCTCGATCCAGGCAGGGGAGCGCGCCGCCTCGGGCCGGGCGGTCAGCTCGTAGCGGATGAGGAGGGCGGCATCGAGGAGCCCGTCCGCCAGGGATTGCTCGTTGAGGGCGCGCCAGCGCTCCACCCCGTCCGCGGGGAAGAGCCGGTGGCCGCCCCTGGCGTCGAGATACTCGCAGATCACCCGGCTGTCGGCGAGGGCGGTGCCGTCGTCGAGCAGCAGCGTCGGCACCTGCGCCAGCGGATGACGGGCGAGGATATTGCCGTCGCGCTGCACGGGATGGGCGGCGCTCGACAGGAGCGCGATCTCGCCCGCGAGGCCGAGCTCGTGCGCGCAGACCATCACCTTGCGGACGAAGGGGGAGAAATGGGAGTGGAAGAGCTTCATCGCGGTCTCGCGCTCGACGGTCGGAAGGGCCGGCTCAGGGGTGCTTCGGCGCGGCCGGCCTGCGCGCGGCGGCGGGAGTGGCCTTGGCCGGCGACGGATTGGCCGGGACCGCCGCCGTGGCGGCCGGCGGGGCCGGGGGCGCCGCCCTCGGCGTCTCGACCGCGAGCCGCTTCACCGGCCAGCCATCGGCCCAGCGCTCCATGTCGCTGAAGCGCGGGTTGCTCTTCAGCCCGGTGGCGTCGGCGCCCGAGAAGGCCGAGGCCGCCGCGAGGTCGAAGGTCTTCCAGAAGGCGAGGTAATCCAGCGTGTCGGTCCGCGCGTTGTTGATCTGCGCGACCAGCGTCTGCTGCTCGCCCGTAAGCGCCATCTCCGCCGACCACTTGAAGGGCGGCGGCTTCGGGGCGTCCTTCGGCTCCGGCGGGATCTTGATCGCGCCGCCGTCGAAGGCCGGGTTGACCCCCGCCGGAGCCGCGAGCGTCGCGGTCAGCGCCGGGAAGCCGTGATCGTCCGAGAGGGCGCGCACCAGCAGCTTGCGCTCGCTCGGTACGGCCGCCGCTTCGCGCAGGATGCGGCGGGCGGCGAGATCGGCGGCGCGGGCGTCCTTGTCGCCGATCAGCGCGATCATCGTCGTCTCGGCGGGCACGGCGGCGAGATCGGCCAGCGCCACGCCGCGCGCCTTCGGATTGCTGGCGATGCCGCCGGGCATGATCGCGAAGACGAGCCTCACCGGCGGCAGGCCCTTCGCCTTCGCCCCGGCCGCGAGGTTGGCGGCGATGGGCGCGCCCGCGAGATGGCCTATGGCGGCGACCTTGGAGAGGTCGGGCTTGGCGTCGGGATCGGCGGCGAGTTCGGCGAGCGCCGCCTTCACCAGGGCTTCGGCCTTGTCGGTGGCATCGGAGGGGCGCGAGCGGTTCACCTCCTGGAAGCGGGGAAACAGGACCAGGAAGCCCTGCCGCGCGAGATGGTCGATCCAGGCGCCGTAGGCCTGCGGGTTCACCGCGCCCCAGCCGTGCAGGAAGATCGCCACCGGACGCCCCTCGGCGGGGGCCGGCCCCGACTTGTAGAAGGCGTAGGTGGAGGCGCTCGTGGTGCCGAGGCCGCGCTTCGTCACCGTCGCGGCGCGGTCGCCCATGCCGCCGGGGCCCTCCACGGGCTGCGCCGGCGGGGCGGCGGCAAGGGAAACGGTTGTCGAGGTGAGCAGCGCCGCGAGCGAGAGAGTGACGAGGCGGCTCGCGAATATGCGGCGACGGCTCTCGGACTCGGTGCGCGGGCACGCGGGACGGGGACGCATGGCAGGCTCGACGCTCCAGAGTGACCCGTTCCATAGCGGCATCGGGCGGCCCTGGCGATGGCGCCGACGCAACGACCGCGCGGACGGAGACGCCTCAGGCCGGATCGCCCCGGTCGCCGCGCGGGTCGAGCAGGGCGGCCAGCGCGGCGAGGGAGTCCGGCAGCGGCTCGCCCTCCATCTCCCCGTAAACACCGCGCAACGCCTCGCCGAGACCGTCGAGAAACAGCGTCTCGCGGATCGAGGTCCCGGCGCTGTCGGGACGGCGATAGTCGGCGGCGTGGTTGCTGGCGATGATCTTCATGACGGGATCGCGCCCCGGCTCGGGCGTCGGCTTGCGTGAACGGGGTTGCCCAACGCGCCAGCCCCCTCAAGTTTCCCCGTCGCGGGGAAAATTCCGGCTCGCATCCCCGATCACCGCCGGACCTTGGCGGCCGGGGGGCAGGCCGGCGGCCTCCTCGACCCAGGTGAGGATGTCCTGCGCCCGCCACGGCTTCGGAATGAAGGTCGCCGACATGCGCAGGTCGCTCGGCTGGTCGCCCGCGTCGCCCGAGGTGAGCAGCACCCGCACGCTCGGCCAGGTCACGCCAATGATGCGCGCCAGCTCGAAGCCGCCGATGGGGCCGGGGGTGCGCACGTCCGAGAAGACGACGCTGACCTCCTCGGCACGGTCGTTGAGGATGGCGAGGGCGTGGTCGGCGGTCTCGGCCTCGATCACGGTGAAGCCGGTCTCTTCCAGAAGAGTCGCCGCGAGGAAGCGCTCGTCGGGTTGGTCCTCCACGACGAGGATGACCGGCTTCGTGCCCGCAGGGTGCGCGTCGCTCATGGTCGGGGTACTCTATTTCGGCTGAACGGCGGACTCGTCGCGAAGTTTCATCCGTGTTTGGGCCCGGCCCGCACGGACGGCATCCGCGCTGCTGCCACTGCCACAGTGACACACTCGGCACGGGGGAACCGTGTCCCCGAGGGCACAGCCAAGCCGGAGTTCGCAACTCGCGCCGGGCCGGGCTCAGCCGGCGCCGTGAGCCTTGAGGAAGGCCAGCGCGCGGGCCCAGCCGTCTTCCGCCGCCGCCTTGCGGTAGCTCGGACGGTAATCCGCGTGGAAGCCGTGGGGCGCATCGGGGAAGACGACGATCTCGACCTCGCGGCCCGCCGCCCTGGCGCGGTCGCGCGCCTCCTCCACGGAGGCGACCGGGATGCCGGTATCGGCGCCCCCGTAGAGCCCGAGCAGCGGCGCCCGGATCTCGGCCGCGACATCTCCCGCCGTCCTCGGCTGGATCGCGCTGCGCTCGCCGCCGAGGGGCCCGTACCAGGCCACCGCCGCCTTCAGGTCGCGACGATGCGCCGCGTAGAGCCAGACCCCGCGCCCGCCCCGGCACCAGCCCATCACCGCCTTGCGCGCCGGATCGGCATGGGAGGAGGCCACCGCCCAGTCGGCGGCGGCGTCGAGATCGGCCATCCACTGAGAATCGGGGGTCTTGAGAATGACCTCGCGCAGGATGGTCTGCACGTCGGTCATGGTCGAGAGGTCGCCCTGGCGGGCGTAGAGCTCCGGCGCCACTGCGCAGTAGCCGGCCTTGGCGAGACGCCGGCAGACATCCTTGATGTAGTCGTGGACGCCGAAGATCTCCTCGACGACGAGGACCAGGGGGAACGGTCCGGCGCCGTCCGGCATCGCCCGGTAGCCCGGCATCGGCCCGCCGGCAGCGGGGATGCTCACCTCGCCGGCGACCAGCCCGGCCGCATCCGTGTGGATGGCCTGCGCCTCGACGCGGGTCGTCGCGAGCGTCAGCCCGCTCATCAGGCTCGTCATCACGAAGCCCCTGCGCGAGAGCGGCGGCACGAGAAGGCCGCCAAACCCCTCGGATCGCGGATCGTCGCGCCCGTTCCGTCCGTCGTCCTGCTGCATCCGCCGGCCCTCCCGTTACCCTGGACGGCAGCATGCCTGCGCCGCCGGGGCAAGCCGTTCCCGGCCGATCAGACGCGGGCGGCGATCCGCTCCGCCGTCCGGGGCGCCCGCGCCGTACCGGCCTCCGCCGCCGAGGGAACGCGGCGCCGGCGCTCGCCGCCTTGCGGACGCAGAAGATCTCCGAGCATGACGAATCCCGCCTCCGGCACGGCCGAGCGACCGGCGCGGATGCCGAAGCCGAGGGCGAAGGATTCCGCCAGCCCGGCATCCCGCGCGATGCCGTAGCGATCGAGCGCTACGAGGAACGCCTCGCGGAACAGGCTCGGCGTGCACCAGCGCTTCTCGGCCATGTGCAGGGGCCACTCCCACAGCTCTCCGTCGCGGCGACGGGCGACGAAGTCGCGGGCGATGAAGTAGCCGGTTCCCCGGTGCTCGATCCCCTCGTCGCCGACCAGCCAGTCGGCGTTACGGAACGGAACGAGGTCGCAGAGGTCGATTTCGTCCAGCATCGCACCGTTCCTCCCTGCCAGCGTCCGGCGAACCGCGACGCGACGGAACAATAGAGGAACATTGGCCTGAATCGGCACAGGCGTCAACAACCTGTTCACCATGCGTTCGCAAGACGCGAGCGGCTCAGCGGCTCCCGAAGAGCGGGTGCCGGATCTTGTCGCCGGGCTTGAGCCCGAGGCTCGCGGCGGTGCCCGCGTTGAGCTCGAGAACGGAGAGCACCGGCTCGTTCGACGGGATGACCTGGGTGGAGAGCGGCTCGGTGTCGGCGGCGATGCGGGCGATGGTGCCGTCGGCCCGGATGAAGACCATGTCGAGGGGGAGATAAGTGTTCTTCATCCACATCGAGACGGGCTGGTTCACCTCGAAGTCGAACAGCATCCCCTGGTCCGCCGGCATGCTGCGGCGGAACATCAGGCCGCGCGCCCGCGAGGCGTCGTCGCGCATCACCTCCACGCTGAAGGCGTGCGCCCCGTTCGCCGAGACGATCGTCAGCGGCTCGCGCCGCACCGCCGCCGGAGCGGCCTGGACGGTCTCCGCGAGGACGGGGGCCGCCGCCATCGGCGCGAGGGCGAGGCAGAGAAGAGCAACGCCCGGACGGACGAGACCGTGCAGCATGCGAGTGACGCCCATCAATGCGACGCCGGAAGCGCCCCGTCGACCAGTCGGACCTCGGCGGCCATAACGCCCTTCGATCCGTCGCCGTAGCGCACCAGCACGGCGTCGCCCGGCTTCAGCTCGGCGATGCCGTAGCGGCGCAAGGTCTCCATGTGCACGAAGATGTCCGGCGTGCCGTCCCCCCGGCTGAGGAAGCCGAAGCCGCGCAGGCGGTTGAACCACTTCACCACGGCCGTCTCCAGCCCGCTCGTCGGCGTGACGCTGACATGCGTGCGCGCCATCGGCAGCTCGGACGGGTGGGTCGCGCTCGACTGGTCCAGCGAGACGACCCGGAACGCCTGCCATCCGCGCGCGCGCTCCACGGCCTCCACCACGATGCGCGCGCCCTCGCTGGCACCCTGGTGCCCGTCCCGGCGCAGGCAGGTGATGTGGAGCAGAACGTCGGGCCGCCCGTCGTCGGGGACGATGAATCCGAACCCCTTGGCCACGTCGAACCATTTGATGTGGCCGGCGACCTCGACGAGATCGAGACCCGCCGCGTCCTCGGCCTTGGCCGGATCGGCATCGAGACGGCCGGCCGGAATCAGATCGGCCAGCCGTGATCCCGCTTCGTCGGACATGTAAGCAACCCAACCCGAATCACACGCTGCGGCACGGCAACGAGATTAACAAAGTCTAGACTCGGCGGAAGCCCGTTTGTCCGGCAGGGGCGCCGTCCGCTTACGCAATTCGCCGCAACCGGGCCGGCTAGCCACAGCGGAGGACCGCTCCACGGAGCGCAAGCGCATGCGCCGACTCGCGGATTCGCAGACGACGCCCCTCGGCGGACCCGACCTCCCTGACGACCGCGAAACGGGATCACGTTTCCGAGAGTCGCGACGACGGTCGCCCGGCGCGCCGGGGGATGCTAGGGCCGCGTCCATGTCACTTCCCGCCGCAGCGGCCGGCCCCTCCGACCATGCCCGCGGCGGCCGTTTCGCCGTCATCGACGTCGCCCGCGGGGCGGCGCTTCTCGCCATGGCAGGCTATCACGCCACCTGGGATCTCGGCTTCCTGCGCCTGACGCCGGAAAACCACGCGCTGAGCGGCCCCGGCAAGGTCGCCGCGCATCTCATCGCGGGCAGCTTCCTCGTCCTCGTCGGCATCGGGCTCGTGCTGATGAACCGCTCGGGCCTGCGCCCGCGCGCGATCCTGATCCGCTTCGGCCGGATCGCGGGGGCGGCGCTGCTCATCACCGTCGCGACCGTCCTCGCCTTTCCCGACAGCTACATCTTCTTCGGCATCCTGCACTGCATCGCCGTGTCGAGCCTGCTGGCGCTGCCCTTCCTGCGCGTGCCGCCGGCTATCACCGCAACCGTCGCGGCCCTGGTGATCGCGGCGCCCCGGCTGGTGGCGCATCCGGTGCTCGATGCGCCGGCGCTGTTCTTCCTCGGCCTCGGCCGGCTGACGCCGCAGACCAACGACTACGTGCCGCTGTTTCCGTGGTTCGGGACGGTGCTCGCCGGGCTGGCCCTCGGGCAGGTCGCGCTGCCGGTCCTGGCGCGCTCGCGCCTCGGTGCGTGGCATCCCCGGACTCCGATCGCGCGGGCGGCGGCCCTCGCCGGACGGCACAGCCTCGCGATCTATCTGGTGCACCAGCCGTTGCTGCTGGCTGTGCTGTCGGGCGTGGCCTTCGTGACCGGGCCGAATCTGAAGGCCGGCATGCCGGAGTTCCGCCGCGACTACGCCGCGAACTGCATCCGCACGGGCGGCTCGCCCGGCGCCTGCCGGATCGCGGCCCGCTGCACGGCGGACGCGCTGCGCCGGGACAAGCTCTGGGCCTTCGCGCCGCGCGCCTTCACGCCCGCCGAGCAGCTGGAGGCGCAGCGCCTCTCGCAGCAGTGCTACGAAGCCTCGGAGGGGACGGCAGCGCCGCCCCCGTGAGGCCGCCGCCCGTCAGTCCTTGGCGCGCTCGACATAGGCGCCGTCCGCGGTCATCACGACGACACGGGTGCCGACGTTGATATGCGGGGGCACGGTGGTGCGCACGCCGTTGGAGAGCACGGCGGGCTTGTAGGAGGAGGAGGCCGTCTGGCCCTTCATCACCGGCTCGGTCTCCGTGACCTCGAGGGTGACGCGCTGGGGCAGCTCGATGGTGAGCGGCACCGCGTTATGGATCGAGAGCATCACGGCCATGCCCTCCTGAAGATAGGGGGCGGCGCTGCCCACCACGTCCTCCGGCACCGCGATCTGCTCGTAGCTCTCGGGGTTCATGAAGTGGAACCCCTCGCCGTCGCTGTAGAGGAAGGTATGCTCGCGGTCCTCGACGAAGGCGCGCTCGACCTGCTCGGTGGTGCGGTAGCGCTCGGAGACCTTCACGCCGTCTGTGATGCGGCGCATGTCGAGCTGCGTCACCGGGGTGCCCTTGCCGGGGTGGATGTTCTCGGCGAACAGGATGACGTAGAGCTTGCCGTCCTTCTCGACGACGTTGCCCTTGCGGAGCGTTGAGGCGATCACCTTCACGGAAATAGGTCCTGCGTTGTCGAAGATCGGGGCATGCGCCGAGCGCGGTCGCCCGCAAACGAGAGGTCGCGAGCCCCGCCACTATCCTATCCGCGTCCCGGTTGCCAGCCGGCGAGGCATCCGCCCGCGATTCCGGCAGGCCGGCGTGAACGCGGGAGCGGCGCGTTGAGCGCCCCCTCCCCCTGGTGGGCGCCGCCCCGCCATGCCGACCGCCGCGCCGCCCTGCTCGTCCGCAACCGCGTCACCGCGCGGCTGCGGCTGCATTTCGAGGAGGCCGGCTTCGTGGAGGTGGAGGCGGCCGCCCTCCAGGTGTCGCCGGGCAACGAGGCGCATCTCTCGGCCTTCGCCACGCGCGCCGTCGGGGCGGACGGGTCGGAGCGCCCGCTCTACCTCCACACCTCGCCGGAATTCGCCTGCAAGAAGCTGCTGGCGGCGGGCGAGCCGCGCCTGTTCAGCCTGGCGCGGGTCTTCCGCAACCGCGAGCGCGGGCCGCTGCACCATCCCGAGTTCACGATGCTCGAATGGTATCGCGCCGAGGAGCCCTACACCGCCACCATGGCCGACTGCGCCGACATCCTGGCGCTCGCCGCCGAGACCGCCGGGGCGACGGTCCTGCGCTGGCGCGGACGGGAGAGCGACCCGTTCGCGCCCTTCGAGCGGCTGACGCTGGCGGAAGCCTTCGCGCGCCATGCCGGCATCGATCTGCTGGCGAGCATCGCCGAGGACGGCGGGACGGACCGCGAGGCGCTCGCCGCCGCCGTCGCGGAAGCCGGCCTGCGGGTGGCGCCCGACGACACCTGGGCGGACCTGTTCAGCCGGGTGCTCGTCGCCAAGATCGAGCCGCATCTCGGCATCGGCCGCCCGACGCTGCTCTGCGAGTATCCCGCCAGCGAGGCGGCGCTGGCGCGCAGGAAGCCGGGCGATCCCCGCGTCTCCGAGCGCTTCGAACTCTATGCCTGCGGGGTCGAGCTCGCCAACGGCTTCGGCGAGCTGACCGATCCGGCCGAGCAGCGCCGCCGCTTCGAGGCGGAGATGGCGGAGAAGGAGCGCGTCTACGGCGAGCGCTACCCAATCGACGAGGATTTTCTCGCCGCGCTCGCCATCATGCCGGAAGCGAGCGGCGTCGCTCTGGGGCTCGACCGGCTGGTGATGCTCGCCACGGGAGCGCCCCGCATCGAGGACGTGATCTGGACGCCGGTGGCGGAGACCGGGCCGTGACGCGCCCGATCCGCAGCCCGGCGGATCTCGTCGCGGCGGGGCTCGCCCGGCCCGGCGACCTGCCCATGCTGGAGGCTGTGAGCGCGCGCTACGCCCTGTCGCTCACCGCCGACATGGCCGAGCTGATCGATCCGGCCGACCCCGCCGATCCGATCGCGCGCCAGTTCCTGCCCCGCGAGGAAGAGATCGTCCCGGCCGAGGGGGAATTCGCAGACCCCATCGGCGACGACGCGCACGCGCCGCTGCCGGGCATCGTGCACCGCTACCCCGACCGGGTGCTGCTGAAGCCGCTGCATGTCTGCCCGGTCTATTGCCGGTTCTGTTTTCGCCGCGAGGGCGTCGGCCCCGACGGGCTCGGCTCGCTCACCGAGGCCGAACTGAAGGCGGCGCTGGCCTATGTCGCGGCGCGGCCCGCGATCTGGGAGGTGGTGCTTACCGGCGGCGACCCCTTCGCGCTCTCCCCCCGGCGGCTCGGCGCCATCGCGGCGGCGCTCTCGGAGATCGCGCATGTGCGGGTGCTGCGCCTCCACACCCGCGTGCCTGTGGCGAGCCCGGCGCTCATCGACACCGATCTCATCGCCAGTCTGAAAAAATTCGGACGGGCGGTGTTCGTGGCGCTGCATGCCAACCACCCGCGCGAGTTCACCCCCGCCGCGATCGCCGCCATCGCGCGGCTTGTCGATGCCGGCATCCCGATGGTGAGCCAGAGCGTGCTGCTGCGCGGCGTCAACGACGACGCCGCGACGCTGGAGGCGCTGATGCGGGCCTTCGTGGAGAACCGGGTGAAGCCCTACTATCTCCACCACGGCGATCTCGCGCCGGGCACCGGGCATTTCCGCACCGGCCTCGGCGAGGGCCAGGACCTGATGCGGGCCTTGCGCGGACGGCTTTCGGGACTGGCCCAGCCGCTCTACGTGCTCGACATCCCCGGCGGCCACGGCAAGGTGCCGGTCGGCCCCGGCTACCTGCGGGAGACGGCCGGGGGTGTACGCGTCACCGACCCGTCCGGCGTCGAGCACGCGTATCCGCCGACCTCCGGCGGCGAAGGACAGCGGGAGGAGTAGGACCATGCGCAAGCTGTGGGGACGGGCGAACTCGGTCAACGTCCAGAAGGCCATGTGGGCGCTGGAGGAACTCGGGCTCGCCTATGAGCGCGTGGACGCCGGCGGCGCGCACGGCGTGGTCCACGATCCCGCCTATCGGGCCCTCAACCCCAACGGCCTCGTGCCGGTGCTGGAGGAGGACGGCTTCGCGCTCTGGGAGTCGAACGCCATCCTGCGCTACCTGGCCGCCGCCCATGGCGGACCACTCGCGCTGCCCGGCGACCTGCGCGAGCGCGCGCTCCTCGAGCAGTGGCTCGACTGGCAGGCGACCACCTTCACCCCCGCCATGCGCGACGCCTTCTGGCAGACCTTCCGGGCGCCGGAGCCCGACCGGATGCTGATCGCCGCCTCGATCTCGGCGACGGAACGATGCGCGGCGATCCTCGATCGCCATCTCGAAGGGCGCTCCGCCATGGTCGGGGAGACGTTCGGCATCGCCGACATCGCCGTGGGCTGCGCCGCGCATCGCTGGCTCAACATCCCGGTGGAGAAGCAGGAGCGCCCGAACATCCGGCGCTGGCTCTCCGGCATCGCCGCGCGGCCCGCCGCCGCCTGCGTCGTCACGCAGCCGCTGAGCTGAGCGCGGGCGGTCCCGCAAGGCGATCCTGCCGGCCCGCATTCCTGATACAGCTTCGCGCCAACGATTCACCGCCGACCCACCGGAGCGCCATGACCCTCGACCCGACCCTGCGCGATGCGCTCCTCGCGGTGCCGACCGCCGGTCTCGCGCGGGCGCTGTCGCGGCGCGGCCTGCCCGGCTGCTCGCTGAGGGGCCTGCGGGCCCGCACCGGCGCGGGCGCGGCCGGCACCGCCTTCACCCTGCGCTTCATCCCGGCGCGCGGGGAGCCGGCGGTGTCGCTCGCCGACGCCATCGAAGCGGTGCCCGAGGGCGCCGTGGTGGTGGCCGATACCGGCGGGGCGCGCGAGGCGCTGCCCTTCGCTGCCCTCCTCTCCGCCCGTCTCGCCGCGCGCGGCGCCGTGGCGTTCGTGACAGACGGGCTGCTGCCGGGCCCGAGCACCATGCCCTCCTGGCAATCGGCGCTGCCGGCGAGCCACGGGCACGGCCTGATGCTCGCCGGGTTCGGCGAGCCCGTCGCCTGCGGCGGGGCGGCGGTGCATCCCGGCGACGTCGTCGTCGGAGACGGCGACGGCGTGGTGGTCTGCCCGGCGGAGTTCGCCGAGGCCGTGGCGCTCGAGGCGGTGGACCAGCAGCGGCTCGAGATCTGGCTCCAGCGCGAGGTCGAATCGGGCCGTGGCCTCTCCGGGCTGCTGCCGCCCGACGCCGATGCGCTCGCCCGCTTCGAGGCGGACACGAGGTCCTGACGGGCCTCCCATCAAGCGACAGGCCGCGCGATGTTCTTCCCGCTCTCGAAGCTCGTGTTCTTCGCGATCACGCCGTCGAACTTCCTGATGCTCTCAGGACTCGCCGGCTGCGTCCTCGCCTGCGTGTCGAAGCGGCGGCGGACGGGTCTGGCGCTGGCGATCCTCGGCTTCGCCGGGCTCCTGCTCGCCGGCCTGTCGCCGCTGAGCCCGCTCGCCCTGCTGCCGCTGGAGCAGCGCTTCGCCGCCTTCGCCGAGGACGGCCGGCCCGTCACGGGCATCATCGTCCTCGGCGGCGGGGTGGAAGCGGGCCTGACCAGCGCGCGCGGACAGGTCGTCGTCAACGACGCGGGCGAGCGGCCCATCTATTTCGCCGATCTCGCCCGCCGCTACCCGAACGCCCGCCTCGTCTTCTCCGGGGGCAGCGGCAGCCTCCAGGAAGGTAGCGTCTCGGAAGCCGACATGATCAGCCGCTACGGCGACACGCTGGGCCTGCCGCGCAGCCGCCTCATCCTGGAGAACCTCTCGCGCAACACCCGCGAGAACGCGGCCTTCAGCGCGCAGCTCCTGCTGCCGAAGCCCGGCGAGCGCTGGCTGCTCGTCACCTCCGCCTGGCACATGCCGCGCGCGGTCGGCTGCTTCCGCAAGGCCGGCTTCGCGGTGACGGCCTATCCGGTCGACTACCGCACGCGGGGCTGGGTGGACCTCGGCCGCTTCAACACCTTCGCCTCGGACGGGCTGCTCGCCTTCGATATCGCCGCCAAGGAATGGGTCGGCCTCCTCGCCTACCGGCTGGCGGGTTATTCCGATTCGCTGTTTCCGGCACCGGACGAGCCCGGCACGCCGAGCCGGTAGACCCCGCGGAAATCCTCCGGGTCCGCCACCGGGCGCCCCTTGCGCAGGATCGCGACGCGGCCCTCGCGCACGAGGCGCACGGCCACACGCCGCACGGGCTTCATCAGCCGCCCCCAGTCCTCGGGAGCGGGGCCGCCGAGCGCGCGGGCGACCTCCGAGGGGCAGACCGTCTTGGCCTTGCCGCGCTCGGCGACGAGCCGCAGCATCGTTTCCTCGATCTCGGCCTCGTTCATCGCGGCGCGTCCTCGTTCTCGGCCATGGCGTCCGCGAGCAGCACGCCCCGGATCTCCGACACGAACTGACGCCGCCACATCACCAGCACCACGGCCGTCGTCGCCGCCATGAACAGATAGGGCCCGACGAACCAGCCGATATAGGCGAGCGCGAAGAAGAACGCCCGCTGCCCGCGCGCGAAATGGCTGCCGGCGGCGGTGTTCATGGCGGCGGCCCGCTGGGCGGCGCGATGCATGACCTCGACCGGGGTGCTCGATCCCTTCGGCGGCACCGCGCCGATGAGGATGGCGCTGTAGTTGAACAGCCGGTAGGCCCAGGCGAACTTGAAGAAGGCATAGACGAACACCACCGCCAGCCCCGCGACCTTGATCTCCCAGGTCGCCCGCGTCGCCAGCGCGCCGAAGGGCAGCGCGCCGAACAGGGTCAGCACGTCGTCGCCCGAGCGCGAGAGCGTCAGCACGCCGCCGAGCGCGATGAGCGAGGTGGAGGCGAAGAAGGCGGTGCCGTTCTGGAGGGAGGCGTTGATGGTGGTGTCGACCACGCGGTTGTCGCGCACCACCATCTGCCGGGCCCATTCCCGGCGCTGCTCGTTCATGAGCTGCGACAGCGACACCAACCGCCCGCGCAGCCGGCCCACGGACAGGCCGTAGCCGACCCAGGCCACGACGAAGAAGGCCAATGCGGCGAGGTCGAGCGGCGAGAGATTCGGGTTGCCCGTCAGGTTCGTCATGGTTTCCGGTGCCGACGCGGGATGCAGGCTGGCTAGCCCGCGCCGGACCGGCCTGTCGAGGGGGAAGGCGGACAGACCGGCGCCGCGTCCCGCGCGGGCCGCGCGATCCTTCGGACAGGGGGCCTCAGCCGTGGAGGATCGCGAACCCGTCCGGGACCGGCTCGCCTCCGCGCTCGGTGACGCTCACGCCGTCGACGCGGGCCGCGCCGGGGCCGGACTTGCAGGCGTCGATCATCGCGGCGACGGCATCCGCCGGTCCCGAGACGATCGCGGCGACGGTGCCGTCCGCGCGGTTGCGCACGCTGCCAGAGAGGCCGAGCGCGACCGCGCGGCGCTGCGTCCAGTCACGGTAGCCGACGCCCTGGACGCGGCCTTCGACGACGATCTCGACCGTGCGCCTGTCGCTCATTCCTCGCTCCTCCGGTGACGCGCCGGGCGCCCATGACCGGCGCCGCCGGCCTCGGTTCAGGGCACCTGGTTCAGAGCACTTGGCGCCGGGACCACGCCGCCATCTCGCGCCGGTAGGCGGCGGGAAGCTGGGCGGCCTCCGCCGCGCGCAGCACCGCTTCGAGATATCCCGGACGCGGAACGCCGGGCGCCGTGCTGCGGCCGAGATAGATCAGCGCCCGCTTTACCCCGCCCGCCGCCGCCACCGGCTGCGACGCCTTGACGTAGAGCCCGCCGGAGACGCCCTCGTAACGGTCGAGCGCCGGCACGTCGGCGAGCGACAGGTTCCAGAGCACACCCCAGACGGTGCGCGCGGGATCGCGCACAACGGAGGCGTAGCCCTCCTTCATGACGATGAAGCGATGGCGCCGGAGCTGCCCCTGGCCGATGAGCGTCGAGGCCGGACAGCGCAGCGCCATGGCGGCGGCGTCCATGTTGGCGCCGTAGGCGAAATAGAGGGGCATGCCGTCCGGGGTTCAGCCGCGAGAAACCGTCGACGACGCGCCTACTCGCCCGGCGGCATCCGCTCGCTGCGCCGAACGGCCCGTTCGTTGGCGAGCACGGCGAGATAGGCGCCCGCGACGACGATCGCGGGGATGATGAAGGTGACGAGGATCTCGCCGGAATTCACGGCTTCATGCTCCGCAACGCACGTCTCGCCAGGAAATGTAGGGCCGCGCCCGCGCAAAGCCAAATGGTCACGAAGAAACCGCTGCCGAGGGTCAGCGTCGGCACGGTCGGGACACCGAAGCTCGCGGCCGTCATCGGCGTCACGGCGCCGATGACGATGAAGGCCACGGCGACATTGTTGATCGCCGTCGCCAGCAGCTTCGTCTGCTCGTTATGGACCGCGCTCACCGCGCGTCCCGCTCAGGCGAATTCGAGGATCACCGCGTCGACGGCGAGGCTGTCGCCCTCCTTGGCGTGGATCTTCGCCACCGTGGCATCGCGCTCGGCGCGCAGCACGTTCTCCATCTTCATGGCCTCGACGATGGCGAGGGGCTCGCCGTTCTTCACCTCGGCGCCCTCCTTGACGAGGATCGCCTTCACCAGGCCCGGCATCGGGCAGAGCACCTGCTTGCCGGAGCCGGCGGCTTCCTTCACCGGCATCAGCGCGGCGAGCTCCGCCTCGCGGCGGGTGTAGACACGGGCTTCCGCCGCGGCGCCCGCATGCTGGAGCGCGACGCCGTTGAGGAGCCCCCGCACCTGGATCGCCACGCGATCCGAGCCGATGGTGCCGCTCCAGACCGGCTCGCCGGGCCGCCAGTCGCTCGCGACCGTCAACGTGGTGCCGTCGTCCTGCGTGACGACCAGCTCGTCGTCCTGCGTATCGACGGTGACGGGGTAGGTCTCGCCGGCGAGCACCACCACGCGGTCGCGCTCGAAATGCAGCAGGCTCGAATCGCGCATCTGGCCGGAGATGCCGCGCTTCCTCTGGTTGAGCTTGTGATCGATCGCCGCCGCCGCCGCCGCCATCCGGCGGGCGACCTCGCCCTTCGGCTCGGGGGCGACGAAGCCCTCCGGGAACTCCTCGGCGATGAAGCCGGTGGAGAGGTTGCCCTCGCGCCAGCGCGGATGCGCCATCAGGGCTGCGAGGAAGGGAATGTTGTGGCGGATGCCCTCGATGGCGAAGGCGTCCAGCGCCTCAGCCTGGGAATCGATCGCCTCGGCACGGGTGGGAGCCCAGGTCACGAGCTTGGCGATCATCGGGTCGTAGTGGATCGCGATCTCGCCGCCTTCCTCCACGCCGGTGTCGTTGCGCACGATGGCCTTGCCGAACCGCCCTTCCTCCGGCGGCCGATAGGTGGCGAGCCGGCCGATGGAGGGCAGGAAGTTGCGGGTCGGATCCTCGGCGTAGACGCGGCTCTCGACCGCCCAGCCGTCGAGCTTCACCTCGCTCTGCGAGAGCGGCAGCTTCTCCCCTGCCGCGACCCGGATCATCAGCTCGACGAGATCGAGCCCGGTGATCATCTCGGTCACGGGATGCTCCACCTGGAGCCGGGTGTTCATCTCGAGGAAGTAGAAGGACTTGTCCTGGCCCGCGACGAACTCGACGGTGCCGGCGGAATCGTAGTTCACGGCCTTGGCCAGCGCCACGGCCTGCTCGCCCATCTTCCGGCGGGTGGCCTCGTCGAGGAGCGGCGACGGCGCCTCCTCGATGACCTTCTGGTTGCGGCGCTGGATCGAGCATTCGCGCTCGCCGAGATAGATCACGTTGCCGTGCTTGTCGCCGATCACCTGAATTTCGATGTGGCGCGGATCGGTGATGAACTTCTCCACGAACACCCGGTCGTCGCCGAAGGACGACGAGGCTTCCGACTTGGCGCGGGCGAAGCCCTCGGCCACCTCGTCGGAGGAGTGGGCGATGCGCATGCCCTTGCCGCCGCCGCCGGCCGACGCCTTGATCATCACCGGATAGCCGATCTCGTCGGCGATGGTGACGGCGTGCTCGGGGCTCTCGATGACGCCGAGGAAGCCCGGTACGGTGGAGACGTTGGCGGCGGCCGCGGCCTTCTTCGATTCGATCTTGTCGCCCATGGCGGCGATCGCGCCGGGATTGGGGCCGATGAAGACGATGCCGGCGGCTTGAAGCGCCTTCGGGAAGGCCTCGCGCTCGGAGAGGAAGCCGTAGCCGGGATGCACGGCCTGGGCGCCGGTCTGCTTGCAGGCGTCGATGATCTTGTCGATCAGCAGGTAGGACTGCGCCGCCGGCGCCGGGCCGATATGGACGGCCTCGTCGGCCATGGCGACGTGGACGGCGTCGCGGTCGGCGTCCGAATAGACGGCCACCGTCTTGATGCCCATCCTGCGGGCGGTCTTGATGACGCGGCAGGCGATCTCGCCCCGGTTGGCAATCAGGATCTTCTCGAACATCGCGCGCCGCACTCGGATCAAAGCTGTCGGGTGGCCCCCTGGGGATCACCCCGGCCAGAGCCCCCGATAAAGCACATGCGCAGCGGACGAAAGCTCAACCGTGGTCGACCTGAGCCGGCTCCGGGCTCGCCCTGGAAAAGGGGCCCCGGTTTTCCGAGCCGGGTCGCGGCCGGGCCTCAAGCGGCGAGGAGGAAGGCCGGGCGCTTGGCGGGGGCGGGCTGGCGGGTCCAGCGGTTGGCGTCGAGGGCGAAGACGATCATCGCCTCGTCGCTGGACTGGGCCTCGCGCACCACCTCGACGGCGATGCGGGCGCCGACCGGGGTCGGGCCGGCGCGGCCGGCGAGCGAGGCGCCGAGCCACTCGGCCACTTCCCGGTCGATATAGCCGGTCGGGCGCTCGCCCCACACGGCGAAGTTCACCACCGACGCGACCAGGAAATCGGCGAAGGCGCCGTCCGCGTCGGTCGCGCTGCGCTCGAGCGCGATCAGCAGGTCGGCCTGGTCGCGGCTCTCGATGCCGTCCGGGAGGACGTCGCGGGAGAGAGCGGCCACGTCCTCGCCGGTGACGGTGCCGGCGGCGACGATACGGTTGCAGAAGTCCTGAAGCGAAAGGTTGCTCATTGCTTGATGCCTCCCCGGCCTTTACTGGCGCCGGTCTTGTGTCCCTGTGTGTTTCCACTATGCGGGACGGCATCGCCTGGGCGGTTAACGGGGAAGTCTGAACTGACGTTCAGGTTAAAGTGTGCTCACGATCCAGCCTTACGGGAGCGTTACTTGGCGCGCTGCCGGCAGTGCTCGAGGACGGAAGGGTCCGCTCTTCCCTCCCCCTTGCGGGAAGGGACCGAGGGTGGGGGTGGTTCCGGAGAAGCCGCGCCACGTCCGGCACTACCCCCACCTCCAACTCCTCCTCGCAAGGGGGAGGAGAGCCGATCCTTAGCGGACGATCACCTTGGAGCCGACCGGCACGCGCTCGAACAGGTCCACCACGTCGATGTTGCGCATGCGGATGCAGCCCGACGAGACCGCGCGGCCGATCTTCTCCGGCTCGTTGGTGCCGTGGATGCGGTAGAGCGTGTCGCGGCCCTTGTCGGAGAGGTAGAGCGCGCGGGCGCCGAGCGGGTTCATCGGGCCGCCCTCCATGGGGTGGACATGCGGCCAGCGCTTGACCATCTCGGCGGGCGGGTTCCAGGCCGGCCATTCGGCCTTGCGCGAGACCGTCGCGTCGCCGGTCCAGCCATAGGCCTCGTCGCCGACGCTGACGCCGTAGCGCATGGCCTTGCCGCCCGGCATCACCAGATAGAGCTGCCGCTCCTTGGTCTCGACCACGATGGTGCCCGGCGGCTCCTTGGTGGGATCGTTCATCAGGTAGCGGGCGAAATGCGGGTCGGCTTCCGCGTCGGGCACCAGGGCCATGAAGGCGGCGTCGCGCGCGGAGAGCTTCGGATCGGGCACGCCCTGGAACTGGCAGGCGCCGAGCAGCATCGCGGGCAGGGACAACGCCAAGGACAACGCAACGAGGGAACGGGATCGGCGCATTGATGTCTGTCCGGCTGGTCCACGGCATGCAAGGATGCGAACCGCGACGCAGGCGAGATTAACCCCGCCCTCGCCGCGCGGCAGGGCGCCGGGCCGGAGCGGGGACGCATTTGCCGGCGTTGTTGCCGGGAAGAGACAGGGAACGAGGCCGGTCAACGGCCGCCCGACGGGAGGGATGAAGAGTGACGACGCTGTATGTGAGCCATCCCGCCGCCCTCGACCACGCGGTCCATCCCGGCCACCCGGAGCGGCCCGACCGCATCCGCGCCGTCGAGCGGACCCTGGAGAACGAGCGCTTCGCCGGTCTTGTGCGCGTCCTAGCTCCGCTGGCCGAGCCCACCGTCGCGACCCTCGTGCATCCCGAGGACTATGTGGAGGCCATCGTCGCCGCCTCGCCGAAGAGCGGCTTCGTCTCCATCGATTCGGACACCACGATGTCGCCGGGCAGCCTGGAGGCGGCGCTGCGCGCGGTGGGCGGCGCGGTCCACGCCGTCGACGCGGTGATGAACAAGGAATGCGCCAACGCCTTCGTCGCCATGCGCCCGCCCGGCCACCATGCCGAGAAGACGCGGGCCATGGGCTTCTGCCTGTTCAACCAGGCGGCCATCGCGGCCCGCCACGCCCGCAAGGCGTATGGTGTCTCGCGGGTGGCGCTGGTCGATTGGGACGTCCATCACGGCAACGGCTCGCAGGACATCTTCTGGGACGACGGCGACGTGATGTACGCCTCCACCCACCAGATGCCGCTCTTTCCCGGCACCGGCGCGGCCTCCGAGCGCGGCTCGAAGGACACCATCGTCAACGTGCCGCTGCGGCCCAACGACGACGGCGCGGTGTTCCGCGAGGCCTTCGAGAAGGGCGTCCTCGCCCGCGTCGACGCCTTCGCCCCCGACCTCGTCCTGATCTCGGCCGGTTTCGACGCCCACCACCTCGACCCGCTGGCGAACCTGCGCCTCGACGAGACCGATTTCGGCTGGGCCACCCGCAAGCTGATGGAACTGGCCGACCGCCATGCCGGCGGCCGCCTGGTCTCGGTGCTGGAGGGCGGCTACTCGCTGGAGGGCCTGGGCAAGTCGGTGGCCCACCATGTCGACGCTCTGATGGGGCGCTAGAGCGCACTCCGCCGAAGGGGTTGCCGGTTCGGCGCAAGAGTGCGCGGCAAGACAAGAGATTATGGAGACGCGGGCCGTCGCAAGGCGATGGGACGCGTCTCCAATCCCGGCCTCAGGACGCCTTCCTGCCGGCCGCCTCCAGGATCAGCCCGGCGATGACGGCGGGCTGCGATATCATGGAGACATGGCTCGCCTTCACCTCGATGGTCTTGGCGCCCATGCGCTTGGCCATGAAGCGCTCGAGGTCCGGGTCGATGGTCCGGTCCTCGGTGGAGACGGCGTAGAAGCTCGGCTTCGAGCGCCAGGCGGCCTGCGTGGTCCTGCCCGCGAGCAGGGATTTCCTGAACGGCTCCTGCACGGCGTGGAGCACCTTCGCCTTGGCCTCGGGCAGGTCGCCCGCGAAATCGCGCAGGAAGGCGGCCTCGCCGAGCCGGCCATACTCGCCGTCGAAGACGATACCGGCGGACGCGGCGGGCGTCGGGAAGGTCTTGGCCAGCGCCGCGTAATCCTCGCCGGCATCCGGCGCCCGCGCGGCGACGTAGACGAGGGCCGTCACCTTCGGATCGATTCCGGCCTCGCTGACGATCATGCCCGAGAAGGAATGCCCGGCGAGCACCGTCGGGCCGTCGAGCCGCGCCAGCGCCCGCTGGCAGGCGGCGACCGATTCCTCCAGCGTCGTCAGTGGGTTCTGCACCGAGACGACGTTCAGCCCCGCCGCCTGCAAGCGCGGGATCACCTCCGTCCAGCACGATCCGTCCGCGAACAACCCGTGCACCAGCACGACGTTGCGGGCGACGGGGGGCGCCTCGGCCGCTCCCGCCCGCGACGACAGCAGGGGGGCGGCGCCAGCGGCCGCCAGCATTCCAAGGACGGTTCGACGATGCATCCGCGACGATTCCCGCACAGTGAGGAACCCGCGAGGTAGAGCGGCGCGCGGGCGCGACGACAGCACCTTTCGCCGCAGCCTTGACCGCACCGTTAGCCGCACGACGCGGCGCGCGTCACCGTCCCGCGATCAGATCCTTGATGCGCGAGGCGAGCGCCTCCATCGCGAAGGGCTTGGTCATGACATGCATGCCGGGCTCGAGATGGCCGTTGCCGACCACCGCGTTCTCGGCATAGCCGGTGATGAACAGCACCTTGAGGCCGGGGCGCGAGAGGCGGGCGGCGTCCGCCATCTGGCGCCCGTTCATGCCGCCGGGCAGCCCGACATCCGTCACCAGCAGGTCGATGCGCACGTCCGATTGCAGCACCTTCAGCCCCGAGGCGCCGTCGCCCGCCTCGATCGCGGCATAGCCGAGCTCCTCCAGCACCTCCGTCACCAGCATGCGCACGGTGGGCTCGTCGTCGACGATGAGCACCGTCTCGCCCTCGCCCGCGCGCGGCGCGTCGGCGAATTCCGGGAGCGCCTCCCCCTCGTCGACCTCGCCGTAATGGCGGGGCAGGTACATGCACACCATGGTGCCGTCGCCCGGCTCCGAATAGATCCGGGTCTGGCCGCCGGACTGGCGGGTGAAGCCGTAGATCATCGACAGGCCGAGGCCCGTGCCGAGGCCGAGGGGCTTCGTGGTGAAGAATGGATCGAAGGCCTTCGCCGCCACGTCCGGCGCCATGCCGGTGCCGGTGTCGGAGACGCAGATCGAGATGTACTGCCCGGCCGGCACGTCGCGCTCCTGCGCGGCGCGGATGTCGAGCCAGCGGTTGGCGGTCTCGATGGTGAGGCGGCCCCCCTCCGGCATGGCGTCGCGGGCGTTGATGCAGAGGTTGAGCAGCGCGTTCTCGAGCTGGTTGGGGTCGACCAGCGTCGCCCACAGGCCGCCGGCGGCGACCACCTCGATCGCGATGCCCGGCCCCACCGTGCGCCGCACCAGCTCCTCCATCCCCGCCACCAGGGCGTTGACGTTGGTGGGCTTCGGGTCGAGCGTCTGCCGGCGGGAGAAGGCGAGCAGGCGGTGCGTGAGGGCGGCGGCGCGCCGCGCGGCCCCCTGCGCGGCCGTGACGTAGCGCTCCACGTCGTTGAGCCGCCCTTGCGCGATGCGCGCGCTCAGCAGCTCCAGGCTCCCGGTGATGCCGGTGAGCAGGTTGTTGAAGTCGTGGGCGATGCCGCCGGTGAGCTGGCCCACAGCCTCCATCTTCTGCGACTGGCGCAGCGCCTCCTCGGTGCGCATGAGGTCGCGCGTGCGCTCGGCGACCTCGTCCTCCAGGGTCTCGTTCAGCCGTTCCAGCTCGGCGGCCTGCCGCCTGCGATCGTCGATATCGGTGTTGGTGCCGACCCAGCGCACCACCTCGCCCTCGGGCGAGCGCACCGGCTCGGCGCGGACCAGGAACCAGCGATAGGCGCCGTCGGCCCGGCGGATGCGGAACTCGGCCTCGTAGACGCTGCCCTGCCGCAGCGACCGCTCCCAGGCCGCCGCCGCCGGCCCGAGATCGTCGGGATGGACGATCCGCTCCCAGGCGGCGGGCCCGTCGAGGGTGCCGCGCCCGTCGCCGCTATAGGCATAGGCCTGGTCGTTGAACCAGTCGAAATGCCCGTCCGGCCGCGCCGCCCAGATCTGGTTCGGGACCGCCTGCGCGAAGACCCGGAACTGCTCCTCGCTCTGGCGCCGCGCTTTCTCCGAGCGGACCCGCTCCGTCGCGGCGCGCACCCGGTTGGCGACGTCGCGCATGAAGGCGACGTCCTCCTCCGACCACACGCGGGGCCGGGCGTGGTTCACGTAGAGCAGCGCGACGACATCGCCGCGCTCGCGCAGGGGCATGTTGACGAAGGAGCGCGCGTTGATCGCCTCGAGCACGGCGGCGGTGTCGCGGGTGCGCGGGTCGGTGCGGGCATCGGCCACCACCGCGGTCTCGCCGCGCTTGATGTCGTCGATATAGGAGCCGTAGTCCCGGAACCGCAGCACTCCGGCGATGGTGGTGACGCCCGGCGCGTTCCAGTCCCGGTCGATGGTGATCGTCTCGGCCCCCGTGTCGATGACCCCGTAGCCGGCCCGGCTCACGTCGAGGGCCTTGCCGAGGACCTCGGCTCCGGCGAAGGCGAGCGCGGCCGGGTCGGTGAGGTCGCGCATGCGGTCGCCGAGTTCCAGCAGGGCGAGCTGGCGGCCTTCCGCCGCCTTGCGGTCCGAGATGTCGAAGCTCACGCCGGGAAAGCGCAGGGGGGCACCCTCGGGGGAGAGCCTGCACTGCCCCTGCGCCGCCACCCAATGCACCGAGCCGTCCGCCTGGAGCAGACGGTACTCCTCGGAGAAGGCTTCCCCCGTGCGCAGGGCCGCCTCCACCGCGATCCGCACGCGGGGCAGGTCGTCGGGATGGATCCCGGCGAAGAAGTCGCCGATGGGCGCCCCGCGCGCGGCCATGGCCGGATCGACGCCGTAGAGGACGGCGAAGCGCTCGTCGGCCGTCACCAGGTTGGCGGCGACGTCCCAGTCCCAGGTCCCGATGGCCCGGCCGGCGGAGAGCGCCTGCCGCAGCCGATCCTGGCTCTCGCGCAGGGCGAGCTCGGCCCGGCGCCGGTCGGAGATGTCGTTGAACAGGATCGCGACATGTCGATCCTCGGGCTCTCCGACCCGGAACGCGTGCACGTCGAACCAGCGGCCCATGGGCTCCGAGCCGTTCTCGAAGCGGATCGGCTCTCCGGTCAGCGCCACGCGCCCGTAGGTCTCGATCCAGAACCGCTCCAGATTCGGCACGAGGTCGAGGGCGAAGCGCCCCTGCGCGCCCACGAGGCCGGTCTGCCCCTCGAAGGCCGGATTGACGTCGAGGAAGCGGTAATCGACGGGCCGTTCGCCCTCGAACGCCACCTGCACCACGCAGAACCCCGCGTCGATGGCGTCGAAGAGCGTGCGGTAGCGCCGCTCGCTGTCGCGCAGCCGGCGTTCCGCGACGGCCAGATCCTCGGCGTCCCGCCCGGCGGGAGCGTCGTACGTCTCTGTCATCGCTGAGGCATGGCGTCGGAAGGGGCGCGTCTCATGGTCTGGCTGCTACGCGGGGCGGCGCCCGCCGGTTCCCTCAGCCGTCGAGGGGAACGTTGCCGAGAAGCTCGATGCCGAAGCCCGACAGGCCGACATAGGAGCGCGCCGAGGTGGCGAGGTTGCGGATCGAGACCACGCCGAGGTCGCGCAGGATCTGGGCGCCGAGCCCCACCTCGCGCCACTGGCGCACGCGCTGGGCCTCCGAGCCCTCCTCGGCATAGCGCGAGAGCGGCACCCCGGCGGTGCCGTCGCGCAGATAGACCAGCACGCCCCGGCCCTCCTCGGCGAAGCGGCGCATCACCCCCTCGATCTGGCGGCCGCCCTCGATCACGTCGGCGACGACGTTGGAGCGGTGCAGCCGCACCAGCATGTCGCGCCCGTCGCGGATGTCCCCGTGGACGAAGGCGAATTGCTGGATCGACTCGAAGGGCGTCGTGTAGGCGTAGCCCGTCATCGGACCGAACTCGGTCTTCACCGGGAAATGGCCGACGCGCTCGACGAGCCGGTCGCGCGCCTGCCGGTAGGCGATGAGATCGGCCACGGAGACCCGCTTCAGCGCGTGCGCCTGCGCGAAGGCGTCGATCTGCGGCCCCTTCATCACGGTGCCGTCGTCGTTGGCGAGCTCGCAGATCACGCCCACCGGCGGCAGGTCGGCGAGCCGGCAGAGATCGACCGCCGCCTCCGTATGCCCAGAGCGCATGAGGACGCCGCCGTCCCGCGCGATCAGCGGGAAGACGTGGCCGGGCCGCACGAAATCGGCCGCGCCCATGTTGCCGTTGGCGAGCGCGCGCACGGTGTTGCAGCGCTGCTCGGCCGAGATGCCGGTGGTGAGCCCGTGCTTCACGTCCACCGTGACGGTGAAGGCGGTGCCGAGCGGCGCGTCGTTCGAGGCGACCATCGGGTCGAGATGGAGGCGGCGCGCCTCCCCCCGCGTGACCGGCGCGCAGACGATCCCGCAGGTGTTGCGGATGATG
The DNA here is from genome assembly GCF_050591105.1 of Methylobacterium endophyticum. Classification (NCBI taxonomy): domain Bacteria; kingdom Pseudomonadati; phylum Pseudomonadota; class Alphaproteobacteria; order Hyphomicrobiales; family Methylobacteriaceae; genus Methylobacterium; species Methylobacterium endophyticum. Next base: position 13,929 of record NZ_JBNHES010000022.1, on the reverse strand, counting down.
AAGGCCATCTTCTCGGGGGTGCAGAGCGAGGCGGCGACGACGAGGTCGCCCTCGTTCTCGCGGTCGTCGTCGTCGGTGACGACCACGATCTCGCCGCGGGCGAAGGCCTCGATGGCCTCGGTGACGCTGCAATGGGACACTTCAGGCCTTTCGGGTCGTGACATGCGCCTGTCCTCCCCCTTGCGGGGAGGAGCCGGAGGTGGGGGTGGTGCCGGATCGAGCGTGGGCGGTGCCTCCTGCACCATCCCCACCCTAACCCTCCCCTCAAGGAGGAGGGAACGGCAGTCCGGCCGATTATGAGCCGCCGACCTGCCCCCGGTGACGCAGATAATGGTCCGCCAGCACGCACGCCATCATCGCCTCGGCCACCGGCACCGCGCGGATGCCGACGCAGGGGTCGTGGCGGCCCTTGGTGACGAGGTCGACCTCGCCGCCGTCGCGGGTGACGCTCTTCCTCGGCGTCAGGATCGAGGAGGTCGGCTTCACGGCGAAGCGGCAGACGATGGGCTGGCCCGTCGAGATGCCGCCCAGGATGCCGCCGGCATGGTTGGCGAGGAAGCGCGGGCGGCCGTCGTTGCCGGCGCGCATCTCGTCGGCGTTGTCCTCGCCGGTAAGGGCGGCGGAGGCGAATCCGTCGCCGATCTCGACGCCCTTGACCGCGTTGATCGACATCATCGCCGCCGCGAGATCGGCGTCGAGCTTGCCGTAGACCGGCGCGCCGAGCCCCGCCGGCACGCCCTCGGCCACCACCTCGATCACCGCGCCGATGGAGGAGCCGTCCTTTCGGATGCCGTCGAGATAGGTCTCGTACAGGGCCGCCGCCTTGGCGTCGGGACAGAAGAACGGGTTGTTGCCGATCTCGTCCCAGTCCCAGTTGGCGCGGTCGATGGCGTGCGGGCCCATCTGGACCAGCGCGGCGCGGATGGTCACTCCCGGCACGACCTTGCGCGCCACGGCGCCCGCCGCCACCCGCGCGGCGGTCTCGCGGGCCGAGGAGCGGCCGCCGCCGCGATAGTCGCGGATGCCGTATTTCGCCTCGTAGGCATAATCGGCATGGCCCGGACGGTAGCTGTCGCGGATCTCGGAATAGTCCTTCGAGCGCTGGTCGGTGTTCTCGATCATCAGCGCGATCGGCGTGCCGGTGGTGAGCTGGCGCCCGCCCGTGCGGTCGTCGGCGAACACGCCGGAGAGGATCTTCACCTGATCCGGCTCGCGGCGCTGCGTGGTGAAGCGGGACTGGCCGGGCTTGCGGCGGTCGAGCTCGGCCTGGATCTCCTCGGCATCGAGCGCGAGACCGGGCGGGCAGCCGTCCACCACGCAGCCGAGCGCCACCCCGTGGCTCTCGCCGAAGGTCGTCACGCGGAAGAGGTGGCCGAAGCTGTTATGGGACATCGCGCGCCCGCTCTAGCGCGGGATGCGCGGAGTCACAAACGGTCGGCGCCTATCCTGCACCGCCCGGCCGCGACAGCACGCCCCCGCTCACCGGCTCGCGCACGCCGGTGGTGCTCGGAAAGGTGTTCGGCAGCCCCTGGACGGAGCGCACGGCGAGATAGGCGAAAGCCTGCGCCTCCAGATAGGCCGAGGACCAGCCGATGGCGTCGGCGGTCGTGATCTCGGCGCGCAGGTGGTAGTTCAGGAGCCGCACCAGCTCGCCGTTCCTGGCGCCGCCCCCGGCGACGATCCAGCGGGTCGGGATCTCGGGGGCGTGGTCGACGGCGCGGGCCACGGCGCGGGCGGTGAAGGCGGTGAGCGTCGCCGCGCCGTCCTCCGTGGAGAGCTGGCCGGCGAGCTTGTGCGAGAACCAGTTCCGGTCGAGCGACTTCGGCGGCCTTCGCGCGAAGAACGGATGCGTGAGGAGCCAGGCGAGCAGCGTCTCGTCCGGGCGGCCGCGCGCGGCGGTGCGGCCGCCATCGTCGAGATTCTTGTTCTCGCGCTCCTTCATCCATTCGTCGATGAGGGCGTTGCCGGGGCCGGTATCGAAGGCGATCATGCCGCCGGAGCGGTCGATGAGGGTGACGTTGGCGACGCCGCCGATGTTGAGGATGCCGAGCGGCCCCTCGAAGCCCGCCGCCGCCGCGAGCGCCCGGTGGAACACCGGCACCAGCGGCGCCCCCTGCCCGCCCGCCTCGATATCGGCCCGGCGCAGGTCGGAGACCACGGCGATGCCGAGCCGGTCGGCGAGCGCCTGCCCGTCGCCGATCTGGATGGTGATGCGCTGGTCGGGGCGGTGGATCACGGTCTGGCCGTGGAAGCCGATCACGTCGATATCGGCCGCGCTCAGGCCGTTCTCGGCGAGGAAGCGCTCCACCGCCTCGGCATGGGCGCGGGTGACGAAGGCGTCCGCCTCCGGGATATGGCCGGGCCGGTCGTCCGGCCGCTCGATGCGCTCGGCGTCCTTCGTCGCGGCGCGCAGGAGCGCCTCCTCCTCGTCCGTGTAGCCGCGATAGCCGGTGGGTCCGAGGGGCTCCATGAAGTTGTTGTGCCCGCGCGCGACCTTGATCGTCTCGCCGTCGGTCTCGATCAGGGCGACGTCCACGCCGTCGAGGGAGGTGCCGCTCATCAACCCGATCGCGCGCATCATCGCCATCCCGCCTCGCCCTTTGCCGTTCACGGACGCACCATCGGTCCCGCCGAGCCCCGATAGCACGGCGCGCCGGCTTTTGCGGGGTGCCGGAGACGCGGACGGTCAGCGGTCTCCCGGAGGCGCGCCCGGCACTCCGTCGGCGAAGGCGTCGTTGCCGCCCCCGGCGCTGAACAGCTTGCGCAGGAAGCCCGGCGCCACCGCCGAGAGCGGGTTCACCGAGACGTCGGGCGAGGGCAGCTTGCCGGAGACGCGGAAGTTCACGCCGAACAGCCCCTCGTTGTGCCCGCCGGCGAGCAGCGGCCCGAACAGCGGCACCTGGGCGACGACGTTGTTCAACCCGTAGAGCGGCACGAAGGTGCCGTTGATGTCGGTGCGCTCCCGGCCGGTGTCGAGATAGCCGCCGAGGGTGAAGCCCATGGCCGCGTTCGAGATCGCGGCGTCGCGGAAATCGACGCGGCTGCCGGTGCGCACGAAATTCGCGCGCATGCGGTCGAAGCCGACATCGCCGTCCCCGGCCACGGCGCGGCGGCGGCCGGACGGGTCCGTGACCTCGCCGCCGCCCTGCGAGACGATGCTCGACAGGGCCGGCTCGTTGCGCAGGGCGAAGTTGCGGATCTGGACCACGCCGGCCTGCGGCCCGTCGTTGAGGTTGATGCTCGCGGCGAGCTTGCCGCCCTGCATGCGCCGGTACACGTCCACGAAGCGCAGCGTCGCCCCGGCATCCGCCGATTCCACCGCCAGCACCGGGATGCCGCGCTCGCCCCGGCTGACGGTGGCCACGAAGGGGGAGGCGCGGAAACGGCCCTGGATGCTGGCCGAGCGCAGGTCCCGCCCGCGCAGCGCCAGCTTCATGCTGGCATTGGTCAGCGCCTCGTCGTTGAAGCCGGCGAGGATGGAGAGGGCGATATCGGCGTCGATGTCCTTGGGGCTCGGGTCCTTGGCGCCCTTCTGCTCCGGTCCGCCGAGGCTCTTGAGGAAGGGGCGCGCGTCGCCCACCGCCCCCTTCACGCTGACGCGGTATCCGTTGCCGTTGCGCTCGGCGGTGACGCGCATGTCGTCGCCCGGAGAGAGCTTCACGCTCGTCATCTCGGCCCGTTCGAACCCGCCCTCCGCGCCGAGCGTGGCGCTGCCGCGCGCGCTCGCCGAGCCGGCGTCGAGGGCGATCTCGCGCAGCTCGGTCGCGTTGCCGGGGCCGTTGTCGACGAAGCTGAAGGCGAGCTTTCCGGGCTTGCCGGCGGCCTTGACGAAGCCGGGCATCAGCCCGTCGATGCCGGCGCGCGCGAGATCCGCCTCGACCCGAACCGGAGGCTTGCCGGGGCCGGGGCGGCCCAGCGGGATCACCGCCTTGACCGGGATCGGTCCGCTCAGCTGAGGCCCGGAGGGCAGCCCCTTCCTGGCGCGGAAGGCATCGTCGGCCAGCAGCGTCACCGTCGCCTCGCCGGGCGCGCCCGCCTTCGGCAGACGCATCTCGGCGGTGAGCGGCGCGCCGGCGAGCCGGCCGTCGCCCTTCATGGAAAACCCGTTGCGGTCGTAGGCGAGCGCGAACCGGCCGGCCTCCAGCCTGTCCTTGCCCATCGCCTTGTCGACGGAGAGGTCGGCGAGGGTGCCCGTCAACGTCACCGGCATGTCCGGCAGGTCGGGGACGTGCTTGAGGTTGAGCGGGAAGTCGATGCGCAGGTCGGCGATGCCCTTGATGGTCGCCGGGTCCATGTCCATGCCCGACAGGCTCTTGAACAGCTTGGTCTGGAGCAGCCCGGCGAGGGCGTCGGCGCCGCCGCCGAGATGCAGCCCGATCTTGGCGACGACCTTCTCCGGGGTGATCTCGGGGATGACGAAGCTGCCATCCGTGATCGACAGGGCGCGGCCGTCATCCATGCGGATGTCGGCGGTGACGCCCCGGATGGTGGTGGTCTGTCCGGTGAGCGCCCCGCTCACGCGCCCCCGGCTCAGGGGCGGCGCGTCGGTGGAGACCTGGAGCGTGGCGTCCGAGACGGAGAAGGCGATGCGCAGCGCCTGGTCGGGCATCGGATCGCCGCGCGTCGCCGCCGCGAGCTCGGCCGCCGACATGTCGAGGACGATGTCGACGCTGTCGAGCCTGCCGCTCCGCAGCCCGTCCACGAGATAGTCGCGGGCGCCCGGCGCGATGTGCTCCGGCCAGAGCCGCAGGCCGGTGCGCAGCTCGGTGTCGTTCGCGACGATGTGGAGCGTGAGGCCGTCGTCGTCGCCGCTGGTGCCGATGGTGCCGGTGATGCGGCCGCCGAACTTCTCGCCGGTCATGCGCAGGTCGTCCACGGCGACGCCGCCGGCCCGGCCGGTGAGATGCGCGTCGATGGTAGCGACCTTGACGGGGGCGTCCTGGGGGCCGGCGCCGCGCAGGGTCGCGTCCCGGCCGGTGAGCGACGCGGTCCAGTCGGAATCGGCGCCCTTCGGGCTCTCGGTCCAGGCCCCGGAGAGGTGCACGCTGTTGCCGGCGCCGCGATAGTCGAGGGCGTCGAGCTTCAGGGCACGGCCGATCTCGTCCCAGCTCGCGCTCGCGGTGACGCTCTCGATGGTGACGGGGTTGAAGTCCTTCTCCTCGATGAGGAGGTTGCCGTCGCTGGTGCGCAGGCTCGCCTTCATGTCCTCGATGCGGCCGCCGTCCAGGGCGACGTCCGCCCGCGCGGAGACCTTGAGGTCGGTGGTCACGGGCAGGCGCGACTGGCCGGAGAGCAGCAGCAGGTCCGTCACCGGCAGGTCGTCGAGGGTGATGACGCCGGCCCGCTTGGCGCCGCCTGCCTCACGCAGGGTTCCGCCGAAGCGCCACTCGCCATGCGGCCCGTCGATGCGCAGCTCGAACAGGCGCGCGTCCTTCACGGGATCGCGGCCGAACAGCCCGTTGACGTGCTCGAACACGGCGCGCTCGCGGCCGTCCTCGTCGACGAGGGTGAGGCGGGCATCGGTGATGCGGGCCCGGTCCAGCGCCCCGACCACGCCGGCGGAATCCAGCACGACGCCGAAGATCGAGGCCACCGCCGCCGAGATCGGCGACACCGTTCCGCGCGCGGGGTCGACGCTCGGTAGGGTATGCGGCTTGGTCTCGCCGGGATGGGCGGCTTCCGAGGCGGCGAAGGCGATCGACCCGTCCCGGTGGACGAGGGCCGTCATCTGCATGTCGCGGAACTCGATGGAGCGCGGCTGCACGGCGAGCCTGGCGAGCCCCCAGGTGTCGAGGCTCACCACGGCGAGGGGCGCCTTCACCACCGCCGCCCCTTGCGGGTTGCGGATGTCGAGGCCGGAGACGCGCAGCGCCAGGGAGCGTTCGGAATCGAGCTCGAGGGCGCTGTCGCGCAGGCTGACCGTCCAGCCCGGACCGATCCGCTCGGCGATGGCGGCGCCGACGCGCTCGGACAGGCCGTCGATGCGCAGCGGCCCGTAGGTCAGGCGGACGATTCCGACGCCAATGCCCGCCGCCGCCACCAGGACCAGGACGCCGAGCCAGAGCAGGCACGCCCCGCTCCAGCGGCGGACCGGCCCGCGCCGACGCCGGACGCAGGGCTCGTTCCGGGCAGCTTCCTTGGCCGTATCCTCAACCATTCAAACCTTGACCGCTGGATCGGAGCGCCCCGGCGTCCTAGAACCGGGCGGCGATCCGGGCTGCGTGTTCACGTTGTCAGTCCCGTGGATGGCTCGACGAGCAGACACATCATCAATCGGCCGAAAGGAAGGCATGATGACCCTCGCGCCCGGCATGCAGGCCCCTGGTTTCACCCTTCCCGGCGCCGGCGGCGAGACCATCGACCTCGGCGCCCTCGCGGGCCGGAAGGTGGTGCTGTATTTCTACCCCAAGGACGACACCAGCGGCTGTACGCTGGAGGCGCAGAACTTCAACGCCCAGCAGGACGCCTTCGCGGAGGCTGACGCCATCGTGATCGGCGTCTCGCCGGATTCGGTGAAGAGCCACGACAAGTTCAGGGCCAAGCACGGCCTCACCTTCCCGCTCGCCGCCGACGAGGAGAAGGGCATGCTCGAAGCCTACGGGGTCTGGGTCGAGAAGAGCATGTACGGCCGTAAGTACATGGGCGTCGAGCGCACCACGGTGCTGATCGGCCGGGACGGGACGATCGCGCGGATCTGGCCCAAGGTGAAGGTGCCCGGCCATGCCGAGGAGGTGCTGGCCGCCGCGCGCGCCCTGCCCTGACGGCCCGCAAGCCAAGCCCGACGAGCGGGACGGGCCTTGGCGCTTCCTTAACCCTAACCGGGGTTGAATGGCGGCTCGCGACGCGGGTTCCCCCATGAGCCGCCCACAAGCCCAGCCCGACGGATCGATGCGCATGCGCCCCCGGCGCTGGGAGATTCCGGTGCTCCTCGCCGGGCTGGCGCTCGCCACCCTATGGGCGCTCGGGGCGAGCTATTACCTGCTGTTCCGCGATCCCCTGGTCGCTCGGTTCCTGGCGCAGCAGGATTCCCTGCGCGCCGCCTACGAGGCGCGGCTCGCCGAGGTCGGCGCCCGCCTGGAGAGGGTCTCGGGCGAGCGCAGCGGCGAGACCGACGACGCCGAGGCGCGGCTCGCCGCCCTGGCCGAGCGCCTGTCGGGGCTCGAAACCCGGCAGGCCGCCCTCGCGACCCTGGCCGGCTCCCCTCCTCCCGCGCGGATGGACCCGGATGTCACCGGCGCGCTGCCGGATCGCGGAGGCGGGCGCGATCTCCTTCCCTTGCGCGGGCATTCGGCGCCTGGCCGGCGCTCGGAAGCGCTGGGACTGAACCTCGCGGCCCTCGAAGGGGGCGCCGACGCCCTCGGCGCCGCGCAGGGCGATATTGTGGAGCGCCTCGGCGCCCGCTCGCGGCATGGGCTCGACCGTCTTCGCGGCGCCCTCGCCCGCACCGGCCTCGACCTCGCCCGCTTCGAGCGGCCGAAGGGCGGCATCGGCGGTCCGCTGGTGCCGGTGATCGCGGACGCTTTCGGCGAGGCGCTGGCTCGGGCGCAGCGGCAGCGCGAGGACGAGAGCCGGCTCGCCAAGCTCGCCGCCGAGCTGCCGCTCGGCCGCCCGGTCCTCGGGGAGCTGAGCCTGTCCAGCGGCTTCGGCACCCGGCTCGATCCGTTCACCCGCGGGCTGGCCCTGCATACGGGCATCGACTTCAAGGCGGAGACGGGGGCGCCGGCCCGCGCCACGGCGGCGGGCCGCGTGATCGCGGCGGAGCCGGCCGGCGGCTACGGCAACCTCGTGGAGATCGACCACGGCCACGGCGTCGTCACGCGCTATGCCCATCTGGCGAGCTTCGCGGTGCATCCGGGGCGGCGGGTGGCCGCCGGCGAGATCGTCGGTTTCGTCGGCTCGACGGGCCGCTCCACCGGCAGCCATCTGCATTACGAGACGCGCGTCGACGGCGAGCCGGTGAACCCCGCGGGCTTCCTCGAGGCGGGCGCCGATGTCGAGGCCCTGCGGACGGAGGAGACCCGCTGAGCGCCGGGCCGGCCGCCGCTCAGTCGATGTCCTCGACCACCTCGGTGGCGCCGTAGAGGCGCTGCGCCAGGGAGGCTTCCATGAACGGGTCGAGGGCGCCGTCGAGCACCTCGTCCGGGTCCGTCGACTGCGTGCCCGTGCGCAGGTCCTTCACGAGCTGGTAGGGTTGCAGCACGTAGGAGCGGATCTGGTGGCCCCAGCCGATATCCGTCTTGGAGGCGGCCTCGGCGTTGGCCTTCTCCTCGCGCTTCTTCAGCTCGGCCTCGTAGAGGCGGGCGCGCAGCATGTTCCAGGCGGTCGCCCGGTTCTTGTGCTGCGAGCGCTCCTGCTGGCAGGCCACCACGATCCCGGTGGGGTTGTGGGTGATGCGCACCGCCGAGTCGGTGGTGTTGACGTGCTGGCCGCCGGCGCCCGACGACCGGTAGGTGTCGATGCGGCAGTCCGATTCCTTGATCTCGATCTCGATCTTGTCGTCGATGACCGGATAGACCCAGACGCTGGCGAAGCTGGTGTGCCGTCGCGCGCTCGAATCGTAGGGCGAGATCCGCACCAGCCGGTGGACGCCGGACTCGGTCTTCAGCCAGCCATAGGCGTTGTGGCCCTTGATGAGGAGCGTGGCGCCCTTGATGCCCGCCTCCTCGCCGTCCGACCACTCGACCACGTCGACCTTGTATTTCCGCCGCTCGGCCCAGCGCGCGTACATGCGCTGGAGCATCAGCGCCCAATCCTGGCTCTCGGTGCCGCCGGCGCCGGAATGGACCTCGAGATAGGTGTCGAAGCCGTCGGCCTCGCCGGAGAGCAGCGTCTCGATCTGGCGGCTCGCGGCCTCCTTCTCGACGGCGCGCACGGCCTCCTCGCCTTCGCGGACCGCGTCGGCGTCGCCCTCGGCCTCGCCGAGCTCGATGAGCATGGCGCCGTCCTCAAGACCCTGCTCGAGCCGCTTGATGGCGGTGAAGGCCTCGTCCAGCTCGGTGCGCTCGCGCATGACCTTCTGGGCCGCGGCGGCGTCGTTCCACAGCTCCGGGTCCTCGGAGGCAGCGTTCAGCTCCGCGAGGCGTCTCTCGACGGTATCCCAGTCAAAGATGCCTCCTCAGCAGTCCGATCGACTGCTTGGCGGCATCCGAGCTCTGTTCGATCTCGGCGCGCATCTGGTGCTTCGGGTCTTCGGGTGTCGGAAAAACGAGGGCGCGTGATACCGGGCCGGCGGGTCGGTGTAAACGCCGGCCGCCCCGCGCCGCCGCGATCTCGCGTGGGGGCGGTCAGCGCCCCGCGAGCGGGCCCTTGTAGGCGGGGGCGATCACGTAATGCGGGCTCCGGTGGCCGCGTCCGAGCTGCCCCTCGCCGGGACCGTCGTTGTAATAGGCGAAGCCGGTCATGCCGAAGCCGCCGCCGTTCATCACATGCGGCACCGGGACGGCCGGCGGCGAGGCGAGGTCCGGCCGGGTCGGCGGGACGATGGGCCTCCCCGAGTCGCGGTCCACGTCGAGAACGGTCGGGCCGCCGGGGCCGCCGTAGTAATAGGGCACCGGCTGAGCGGCGCAGGGCGCGGCAAGGCCGAGAAAGGCGATCGCGGCGGCGATCGATAGCGGAGCGGAACTCAAGACGCGCGGCCTCCCAGTGGCGGCGGCGGGCCGGAAGCGGTCCGCCTCTTCAGTCGTTCGTCGCGGCCGGTCGGTCAGCCCTTCGCCCGCACGACCACCTGACGCTCGCGCAGGACCGGTTCACAATTCGTCATCTGGGCGCCGAGAACGAAGGGCCGCGTGCCGCAGGTATAGGCCGCGTCCGGTCCCGGCGCCGGCACAGGATCGCGCGCGACGATGGGGTTCGGGGCGCAGGCCGCCAGGGAGGCCGTGAAGGCGGCCGCGATCGCGAGGACGGCGGGCAGGGTCAGGCGGCGCATGAAGCTCTCGGGAGCGGATCGACGGGCGTCTCCCGGAAATCCTGCGGATCGCGGAACCCGCTGGCAAGCGCGGCGCCCGTTCCCGCGCCCGTTTGGCAGGGCCTGTCTCCCCCCGGCCACATGGCCGGAAGGCACTTCGGACCGGGAGGCGGATGGACCTCAGCTCGCCTGGGCGATGGGCACCACGTTGTGGAGCGTCTTGTCGGCGTTGTCGAAGAAGCGGCGCACGTTGCGCGCGGCCTGCCGGATGCGCTGCTCGTTCTCGACGAGCGCGATGCGCACGTAATCGTCGCCGAACTCGCCGAAGCCGATGCCCGGCGCCACGGCGACGTCGGACTTCTCCAGAAGCAGCTTGGCGAATTCCAGGCTGCCCATCGCCTTGTACTTCTCCGGGATCGGCACCCAGGCGAACATCGAGGCGGCGGGCGGCGGGATCTGCCAGCCGGCCTTGCCGAAGGACTCGACCATCACGTCGCGGCGCTTCTTGTAGGTGGCGCGCATCTCGGCGATGCAGTCGTCCGGCCCGTTGATGGCGGCGGTGGCGGCGACCTGGATCGGCGTGAAGGCGCCGTAATCGAGATACGACTTCACGCGGGTGAGCGCGGCGAGCAGGCGCTCGTTGCCCACCGCGAAGCCCATGCGCCAGCCGGCCATGGAATAGGTCTTCGAGAGCGAGGTGAACTCCACCGTGCAGTCGATGGCGCCCGGCACCTGGAGCACCGAGGGCGGCGGCTCGCCGTCGTAATAGACCTCGGCATAGGCGAGGTCGGAGAGCAGGATGATCTCGTGGCGCTTCGCGAAGGCGACGAGGTCCTTGTAGAAATCGAGCCCCGCCACGTAGGAGGTCGGGTTCGAGGGATAGCAGACGACGAGCGCCACGGGCTTCGGGATCGAGTGCTGCATGGCGCGCTCGACCGCCGGGAAGAAGGCCGGCGTCGGCTCGGCGGGCACGGAGCGGATCACGCCGCCCGCCATCAGGAAGCCGAAGGCGTGGATCGGGTAGCTGGGATTGGGCACCAGCACCACGTCGCCGGGCGCCGTGATGGCCTGCGCCATGTTGGCGAAGCCCTCCTTCGAGCCCAGCGTCGCCACCACCTGGGTGTCGGGGTTGAGGCTCACGCCGAAGCGGCGCTGATAGTAGCCGGCCTGGGCCCGGCGCAGGCCGGCGATGCCCTTGGAGGCGGAATAGCGGTCGGTGCGCGGGCGCCCGGCGGTCTCGACGAGCTTGGCGATGACGTGCTTCGGCGCGTCGAGATCGGGGTTGCCCATGCCGAGATCGATGATGTCGGCTCCGTTGGCGCGGGCGGCGGCCTTGATCCGGTTCACCTGCTCGAAGACGTAGGGCGGCAGTCGCTTGATGCGGTGGAAATCGGTCATGGCCTTGAACTGTCCGTCGGCGCGGGATTCCGGGTCCGGCGCTCTGCTTTGGCGTAGTCGTCCCGTCTAGCACCTCGAGGGCCGCAGGCCGACCCCAAAATTCGCTACTCCGCCGCGTCGGCGGCGGGGGGCGCGGCGTTCGGCTTGGGCGCCTTGGGCTGGGCCTTGGCGACGCCCTCCGCCGCCCGGCCGCGCGATTCGTTGCGGTTGCGGGCGCCCTCCAGCTCCGCCTCCAACGCCTTCTGGCTCTCCGAGGACTTCGCCCGCAGCGAGCGCTTCGGGGCCGAGACGCCCACCGGCATGTAGTCGCTGCCCGCCGGCCGGGAGTTCGCCACGAAATCCGGGGCCGGGATCGGCTTGACGCTGGGGCCGAGGCCGAGCGGCCCGTCGCGCATGGCACTGACATCGCTCGAGCAGGCCCCGGCCAGAGGCAGCATCAGAGCGAGGAGGCCGATCGCCACGGCCCGCGGGCCGGCGCGCAAGGGAAAGCGGGATGCCGACATCGGACTGATGTATGTCTCTGCAAAAGCATGCCGCGCACTGGGCAAATCCCGAGGTGGCGCGTTAATTTGTCGGAAACGAGGCTCGCGGGACGGACGTCCCGGCGAACCCGCCTCGGGCGCCAAGCCCGCGGATCCCAGGGAGCGAGCGACGCGTGAACATGAAGGAGCCGATACCGCAGGGTCCGGACGTGGAGGCCCTGTCGCGCAACGCCAGCCTGCTGGTCGAGCAGATCGGGCGCACCGCCGCCTCCTATTTCCGTCCGCCCGAGGACGGCAAGCCGCCGAAGGCCGGCTCGGAGGAGGTCGCCGAGATCGTGCGCACCCTCTCGACGGTCGCCGAGAAGTGGATGTCCGACCCGAAGAAGGCCGTGGAGGCGCAGACCCGTCTGAGCGAGGCCTTCATGGGCCTGTGGGGCTCGACCTGGTTCCGCCTCCAGGGGGAGGCCACCGGCCCCGTCGCCGAGCCGGAGGCGAAGGACACCCGATTCGCCCATGCCGAATGGTCCACGAACCCGGTCTTCGACTTCCTGAAGCAGAGCTACCTCATCACCTCGCGCTGGGCCGAGCATCTCGTCGACAACGCCGAGGGGATCGACGAGCACACCCGGCACAAGGCGCAGTTCTACCTGCGCCAGCTCGTCGGCGCGCTCTCGCCCTCGAACTTCGTGATGACGAACCCGGAGCTGATCCGGAAGACGGTCGAGGAGAACGGCGCCAACCTCGTGCGCGGCATGAAGATGCTCGCCGAGGACATCGAGGCCGGCAAGGGCGAGCTGCGGGTGCGCCAGACGGACCCCTCGGGCTTCGAGGTCGGCCGCAACGTCGCCGTGACGCCGGGCGAGGTCGTGTTCCGCAACGAGCTGATCGAGCTGATCCAGTACGCGCCGACGACGGAGACGGTGCTCAAGCGCCCGTTCCTGATCGTGCCGCCGTGGATCAACAAGTTCTACATCCTCGACCTGAACGCCCAGAAGAGCTTCATCGGCTGGATGGTCAGCCAAGGTCTGACGGTGTTCTGCATCTCCTGGGTCAACCCGGACGAGCGCCACGCCGGCAAGGACTTCGAGAGCTACATGCGCGAGGGCATCGAGGCGGCCATCGACGCCATCGGGGTCGCCACCGGCGAGACCGAGGTGGCCGCGGCCGGCTACTGCGTCGGCGGGACGCTGCTCGCGGTGACGCTCGCCATGCAGGCCGCCACCGGAAACCGGCGCATCCGCAGCGCCACGCTGCTGACCACGCAGGTGGACTTCACCCATGCCGGCGACCTCAAGGTCTTCGCCGACGAGGAGCAGATCCAGGCCATCGAGGCGCGGATGCAGGAGAAGGGCTTCCTCGACGGGTCCAAGATGGCCAACGCCTTCAACATGCTCAGGCCCAACGACCTGATCTGGGCGCATGTGGTCAACAACTACCTCAAGGGCACGCCGCCGACCGCCTTCGACCTGCTCTACTGGAACGCCGACGCCACCCGCATGCCGGCGGCCAACCACTCGTTCTACCTGCGCAACTGCTACCTCGACAACACCCTCTCCCAGGGCAGGATGGTGCTCGGCAACATCCGCCTCGACCTGGGGAAGGTGACGGTGCCGATCTTCAACCTCGCCACCCGCGAGGACCACATCGCGCCCGCCGTCTCGGTGTTCGAGGGCTCGTCGAAGTTTGGCGGCGAGGTCGCCTACGTGCTCGCCGGATCGGGCCACATCGCCGGCGTGGTCAACCCGCCGGCCAAGGCGAAATACGGCTTCTGGACCGGAGGCCCCGCCACCGGCAGGCTCGAGGACTGGATCGCCGCCGCCACCGAGCACAAGGGCTCCTGGTGGCCCTACTGGTTCTCCTGGCTGGAGGCGCAGGCCCCCGAGCGCGTGCCCGCGCGCATCCCCGGCAGCGGCGCCCTGCCCTCCCTCGGGCCGGCGCCCGGCACCTATGTGCGCGTGAGGGTCTGAGACCGTTTCAGATTGATCGGTCCGGCGCCGCCTGTTTTCCCTCCCCCCTTTGCGGGCAGGGCTATCGCACATGAGTAAAGAGATTGAAGAGATAGTCTTTGCTCCACGCGGCGTGCTTCATTTTCTTGCGGATGGGCAGGTCGGACGGGTGTGACGCCAAGATGTTGCGCGCGAGGCG
>NZ_JBNHES010000021.1:0-68279 GCF_050591105.1 Methylobacterium endophyticum | reverse complement strand
TGCCCGGCATGAACATGCCCGGCATGGGCGGCAAGCGCGACACGGGAGGGCGGTGATGGGACCCGCCTGTAACCAAACCCCGCCCGCCCCCGGACTAACCCACAAAGGGAACTCACGGATGACCTCGACCGGCATGCGCTCGATGGCCGAGACGGAGATGCCGCTTTTCGGGGTCGCGCGCTTCCGGAAGGCGCGATGAGGCACCCGTACATGATGAGGGCGGCGTCCCCGCCCGGGGGAGCGTCCGCCGGCGCGCGGCAAAGGCTGCCGGGCGCGCTCGTACGTCCTCGACCCCGGCTGCTCCTCGTGCTCTGCGCGGCGCTCCTCCTTTCATCCCCGGCCGTCGCTGCCGGGGATGGACCCGCGGGCGCGTCCGCCCCTGCCGCGCCGTCGTCCTCCGGCGATGCGGCTCACGCGGCGTCGGGTCAGGCCGGCTACCGGCGGATGCTCGCACGCGAGGCCGAAACGCGCGGATTGCCCCCGGCCATCGCCGATGCCGTCGCGTATGTGGAGAGCGGGTACGATGCCGGCGCGGTCGGTGGGGTCGGCGAGCTCGGACTGATGCAGGTCCGGCCGACAACCGCGGCCATGCTCGGTCACACGGGTACCGCCGGGGCCCTCCTCGATCCCGCGACCAACATCCGCTTCGGCGTGGCCTACCTCGCACAAGCTTGGAAGCTCGCGCAGGGCGATCTCTGCCGCACGCTGATGAAGTACAGGGCCGGCCATGGCGAGGAGCGGATGAGCCCGCGCTCCGCCACCTACTGCCAGCGGGTGCGGGTCCGCCTCGCCGCGGCCGACGCTTCGCTCGCCGGGACCGCCTTACCCTCCTTCCAGGAAGGCGTCCGCGGGATTCCCGCGGCACGCCTCACGGAGCGGGATCCCCGTTCGGCAATCGCGCGGCGCTTGTGGGCCGAGCATGCGGCCCGTGTCCGCGGCATCGGGGCGCGCATCGACCGCATCATGGGCGGCGGCTGAGAACCTGTCGGAGCAAGCCACTTGAACGTCCGTCCCAGCCCCGTCCCGCCCGCCGTCAAGTCGCGTGTCCGCCCCGCCGGCGGCGGCCGCATGGAGGTCTGAACCCATGGACCACGGTCACCACGTGCATCATGCCCACGGGCACCGTCGCGGCCACGGCGCGGCCTACGCGGCCGGGGAAGCCGCGACGGACCCCGTCTGCGGAATGCGGGTCGATCCTGCGGCTACGCCCCACCACGCCGAGCACGACCACGCGACCTACCACTTCTGCTCGGCGGGATGCCGCGCGAAGTTCGTGGCCGAGCCGGCACGCTACCTGACGGCTGACAAAGGGCCGCCGGAAACCCCTGCCGGCACGGTCTACACCTGCCCCATGCACCCGGAGATCCGCCGCGACCGACCGGGCAGCTGCCCGATCTGCGGGATGGCGCTGGAGCCGCTCACGCCGACGAGCGGCCCGGTCGAGAACGCCGAGCTCAAGGACATGAGCCGCCGCTTCTGGATCGGCCTCGTCCTGACCCTCCCCGTCTTCGCCCTGGAGATGGGGGGACATCTGACGGGCCTCGTCGACCGCCTCGGCCTGCAAACCTCGAACTGGGTCCAGTTGCTGCTCGCCTCGCCCGTCGTCCTCTGGGCGGGTTGGCCGTTCTTCGAGCGGGGCTGGCAGTCGCTGGTGAACCGCCGCCTCAACATGTTCACCCTCATCGCCCTCGGGACCGGCGCGGCCTACCTCTACAGCGTCGCCGCGACCGTGGCGCCGGGGCTCTTCCCCGAAGGCCTGCGCGGCCACGGCGGGGCGGTGCCGGCCTACTTCGAGGCCGCGGCGGTCATCACCGTCCTGGTGCTGCTCGGGCAGGTGCTGGAACTCGGGGCCCGCGAGCGCACCTCGGGCGCGATCCGGGCGCTGCTCGACCTCGCCCCACAGAAGGCCCTGCGTCTCGGGACGGAAGGGACCGACGAGGAGGTGCTCGTCTCGGCGGTGGCCGTCGGGGACCGCTTGCGCGTCCGGCCCGGCGAGAAGGTGCCGGTCGACGGCGAGGTCGTCGAGGGGCGCTCGGCCGTGGACGAGGCGATGATCAGCGGCGAGCCCATCCCCGTCGCGAAGGAACCCGGCTCCCTCGTGGTTGGCGGGAGCCTGAACACGACCGGGGGCTTCGTGATGCGCGCGACGCGTGTCGGGGCCGAGACCACCCTGGCCCGCATCGTCGCGATGGTCGCCGAGGCCCAGCGCTCGCGCGCGCCGGTCCAGCGACTGGTGGACGATGCGGCGGCCTGGTTCGTCCCCGTGGTCATCTCCGTCGCCGCCCTCGCCTTCGTTGCCTGGATGGCCTTCGGGCCGGAGCCACGCTTCACCTACGCCCTGCTCGCGGCCGTGGCGGTCCTCATCATCGCCTGCCCCTGCGCCCTCGGCCTGGCGACGCCGATGTCGATCATGGTCGGGGTCGGCCGCGGCGCCCAGGACGGGGTCCTGGTCAAGAGCGCCGAGGCCCTGGAGCGGTTGGAGAAGGTCGACACGCTCGTCATCGACAAGACGGGGACCCTGACCGAGGGCAAGCCCAAGGTCACCGCCGTGCTCCCGGCCCCCGGTTTCACGGACGCCGACGTGCTGCGCCTCGCCGCGGCGGTCGAACGCGCGAGCGAGCATCCCCTGGCCCTCGCCATCGTCCGGGCCGCGGAAGCGCGGGTCATCCCGGGCGCCGTGGCGTCCGACTTCGAGGCACCGACCGGCAAGGGGGCGCTCGGCACGGTCGAAGGACGGCGCGTGGCCATCGGCAACGGGCGTTTCCTGGAGGAGCAGGGGACGGACGTGACGCTCCTCCAGGCGCGGGCCGAGGAGGTGCGGAGCCGGGGCGCGACGGCGGTCCTCGTCGCCGTGGGCGGGAAGCCGGCCGGCGTCATCGCCATCCAAGACCCCGTCAAGACGAGCACGTTCGAGGCCCTGCGAAGGCTGCGGGGGGAAGGCTTGCGCATCGTCATGTTGACCGGCGACAGCCGGACGACGGCCGAGTTCGTCGCCAAGTCGCTGGGCATCGACGAGGTCGAGGCCGAGATCCTTCCCGACAGGAAGGCGGAGGTGGTCAGGACGCTCCAGGGCCAGGGCGCGGTCGTGGCGATGGCTGGTGACGGGGTCAACGACGCGCCGGCCCTCGCTGCCGCGGACGTCGGGATCGCGATGGGCGGCGGCACCGACGTGGCCATCGAGAGCGCGGGCGTGACGCTGCTTCGCGGAGACCTGGTCGGCATCGTCAGGGCCCGGCGCCTGTCCCGGGCAACGATGCGCAACATCCGCCAGAACCTGTTCTTCGCCTTCATCTACAACGCGCTGGGCGTGCCGGTCGCTGCCGGACTGCTCTACCCGTTCCTCGGCATCCTCCTCTCGCCGGTCATCGCGGCGGCCGCCATGGCGCTCTCGTCGGTGAGCGTGATCGGGAACGCCCTGCGCCTCCGCACGGCGCGGATCGGCTGAGCCAGGACCATGACATGCGCACCGCCCCCCTCCGCCGAGGGGCCAGTCCGATCCGTGTGCCGGAAGCCCCGCGGACGAATCCGGGGACGTGCTCCCCTCGCTCCTCCGAGCAACTGCATGAGCCCGTGGAGACGATGATCACGCACCCGCTCGCACTCGGCGTCGCGGACGCCCACCTCGCCGCGGTCGATACCGCCGTCCCGGACTTCGTCGAGGCCTTGTACCTCGTCGGCTCCGCCGCCATGGGCGATTTCCGTCCGTCCCTCAGCGACGTGGATTTCGTGGCGGTGACGCAGGCTCGTCCCGGGAACGGCGAGCTGGTCGCCCTCGCCGAGGCCCACGCCCGCCTGGCGCTTGAGCGACCGACCCCGGCGCTCGACGGCATCTACCTGACCTGGGACGACCTGCGGGACGGCCCCGTCGGCATCCCGGACGGCCCCTGCGTCCAGCGGGGACGGTTCTTCGCGTCCGGATGCCACGACCGGCATCCGCTCACCTGGAGCGTCCTGGGGACCAGCGCGGTCACCGTTCGCGGTCCGCTCTGCGCGGGCACCGGGCTCTGGCGCGGAGCGGCCCACCTGGAACGGTGGGCCCTCGCCGGCGTCGATGAATGCCGGGGCCGATGGCTCGGAACCGACACGGCGGACGAGGCGACGCTCCTCGCGGCGGACGGGGTCGAACGGGCCGTCCTCGGCATGTGCCGGCTCCACTACATCCTCGCGACAAGGGTCGTGCCCTCGAAGAGCGACGCCGGCTTGTACGGCTTGATCACCTTCCCGCCGGAGTGGCATCGCGTCATCGACGAGGCCCTGCGCATCCGCAGGGAGCCCGCGGCGGCCTGCCTCTACGAAACGCCCGGCGAGCGCCGCCGCGACGCGTTGGCCTTCGTCCGCGCCGTCGCCGACGACGCGCGCGCGTCGGGAACCGATGGGGGCGGTCCGCCGCCTGGCTGAGGGCGCCCGGCCTGCGGCACCCGGGAGCCGCCACCGCCGGGCTCCCGCGTAAGGCCGCCATCGCCCTTCCGAACCTGGACCTTGCGCCGAGCGCTCGAAGAGGCCGGTAAAGGGCCTTTGGTCCCGTGTCGGGCCTCGCCCCGCCGCGCGCGATCAGGGGGCCCGTGGGGGTGAAGGCCGCCGGGGCCATCGGAGGGGGGCCGATTGCCCGGTTGGCCCTGTCCCCTGCCCGCATAGAAGCCAGAGTCCGTCGCCAGGAGTACCCGTTGCTCACCCCGCCGATTATCCACGACCTCATCCACTGGACGTTGGGCCTCGACCACGCCCACGCCCACTGGTGGATCGACCTCGTCACCGTGGTGGTCCTCGTCGTGGCGCCTGCCTGGACCGCTTGGCTCGCGGCCCGGTCGGGCCTGCGCTGGGCCGCCGCCCGACGGGATCGTGTCCGCAAGGGGAGAGCGGTGCCCTCGTCCGCCGCGTCCACGGGCGCCGCGGGGCGGCCAGGTTCCCGTGAGACCGGCGCGGTGCCGCTGGAGGCCTACGTCGTGCGTGCGACGTCACGGCTGCAGGTCCGTCTCGTGCTCCTCTCCGTCCTGACGCTGCCGGCGGCCTGGCTCCTCCTTGAGATCCCCAAGCACATCATCAACCACGCCCTTGCCGATGACGCGGGCGACGGTCACCCGAAGATGGCCTTCCTCGGCCTCCATCTGGGCCGCGTCGAGCTGCTGTTCGCGCTGTGCGCCAGCTACCTGGCGGTGCTCACGCTCAGCGGCCTCGCCAAGTACGCGGTCAATCGGGTCCGCGGGCGCGTGAACGAGCGCCTCGTGCGCCGCCTCCGCCTCGCCATCGTCCGGCGCGCGCGCGGCGAGCGCTCCGCCAAACGGCGGGCCACGCTGGCCGCCGTCGCCGTCCAGGAGGTCGAGCCCATCGGCTACTTCGGCGGCAGCCTCGTGGTGGTGCCGCTCGTCCAGGGCGGCACGCTCGTGACCAGCATCGTCTTCCTCCTCCTGCAGAACGCCGCCCTGGCCCTCGCGGCCCTGATCATGCTGCCGGTCCAGCTGACGATCCTGCCGCGGTTGCAGCGGCGGTTGAACGCGAAGGTTCGGCAAAGGGTGCATGCCACCCGTGAGCTGGGGGCGCTGCTCACCGCTCCCGTGGTCGCGCGGCCGGCCGGCGGCGAAGCGTGCGAGCCCTCCGGCCTGGGCCGGCAGATGCGCCAAGCCCGGGGCCTTGAGCGGGTGCGCATCGAAATCAACGACCTGAAGGGTCGCCTCAAGGGCCTTTACAACTACACCGCGAACCTCACCCCGTTCTTCTTCTTCTCGATCGGCGGCTACCTCGTCGTGCAGGGGCGGCTCTCGCTCGGCGCGCTCGTCGCCGCCCTGGCCGCCTACAAGGAGATCGCCCCGGCCATGCGCGAGCTGTTCGACTTCGCCCAGGACTGGTCCGACGCGCGCGCACGCTTCGAGGAGGTCACCAAGGCCCTTGGGCCGGCCGGGCAAGAGCAACGCGCGACGGAGAGGCCGGTGCGCGACCGGACCGTTCGAGCGGCCTGAGCGGAGCCGGGAAGCGCCGGAGCCTCGCCGGGAGGAGGCGTCCGGCCCCGCCCGACGACGCGATCCCCCGGCCGCGGGTCCCCGAAGGCCGGCAACCCCCTCATCCTCCGGGACGCACCCGGCGCGACCGCGCCTACCGCAGCAGCGTCGAGCCGAGCTGTGCCAGGCCGCGCCCCAGGCCCGGCGCGATGCCGAAGCCCAGCGTTCCCGCCGTGCACAAGCCGAGCGCCCATGCGTAGCCGGCGCCGGATGCCGGCCGCTCGATACGTTCCGGTTCCCTGAAGTACGCCTCCGCGATGACGGCTGCGTAGTAGAAGAGCGCCACCGCCATGTTGGCGGCGGCCACCACGGCGAGCCAGGCGAAGCCCCCCTCGATGGCGGCCACGAGCAGGAAGACCTTGCCGGCGAAGCCCGCCAGCGGCGGGACGCCCGCGAGCGACAGGAGGGCGAGCGCCAGCGCCGCCGCCGGCCCCGGCGCCCGCCGTCCGAGGCCGCGGATCGCGGCGAATCCGTCGCTCCCGGTCATGCGCTCGACCTGCGCGACCACCGCGAACGCCGAGAGGTTCATCAGGAGATAGGCCACGAGGTAATAGCCTACGGCCGGCAGGGCCTCCGGGGCCCGCCCGGCCACCGCCACCGCCATCAGCACGTAGCCGGCCTGGGCGATGCTGGAATAGGCCAGCAGGCGCTTCAGGCTTGCCTGGCGGAGGGCCACCAAGTTGCCGAAGGTCATCGTCGCGGCGGCCAGGAGCGCGAGCACGGTGGGCCAGGCGGCGAGGCCGTTCGGCATCGCCGCCAGCAGGAATCGGAGGAGGCCGGCGAACGCGGCCACCTTCGGCACGACCGAGACGAAGCCCGAGGCGGGAGCCGTCCCTCCCTGGAAGACGTCCGGGGCCCAGACGTGGAAGGGCACCAGCGTCATCTCGAAGCCGTAGCCGACGAGGACCAGGCCGAAGGCCAGCGCCACCCAGGCCCGGTCGGCGCCGGCCAGCCCCGCACCGATGGCCCGCAGGTTCAGGCTGCCGGTGAGGCCGAACAGGAAGGTCAGGCCGTAGGCCATCACCGCCAGCGCGGCGGCGCCGTAGAGGAAGTACTTGAGTGTCGCCTCCTGGGCCGGCCCGTCGCTCCGCACGAGCAGGACGAGCAGATAGGAGGGGAAGCTCACCATCTGCAGGAACAGGACGATGAGGCCGAGGTCGGTGGCCGCCGTGAGCCCCATGCCGCCGACGGTCGCCATGAGCAGCGCGACCGGGTAGTGCGGTTCCTGCTCGCTCGCGCGGAAGTGGGAGCCGAGCGAGAGCAGGCTCACCAGGGCGCCGGCCTCGATCACCAGCTGGTAGAAGCCCCGGAACGGATCGACGGCGTAGGTGCCGCAGAAGGTCTCCCGCGGCGGGGCCGTCAGCATCGGCGCGGTCAGGCCCATCGCGACGAGCAGGGCGAGGAGCGCGACGGCGGCGGGCAGGCGGCGCCACCGGCCCCGGACCCAGCCGGCAACCGGGACCAGCGCGAGGGCGGTCCCGGCCAGCACCATCTCGGGCGCGACGGCGCCGAGATCCATGCAGCCGCCCATCGTCTGCCCACCGGTCATGGCAGGTGCGCCAGGGCTGCGGTCGTGCCGTCGAGCAGCGCGACGAGGACGGACGGCAGGACGCCGAGGCCGAGCGCCAGGACCGCGAGCGCCCCCGCCGAGCCCGCCTCGGCCGCCGTCAGGGGCGGCAGCGCCGGCATGTCGGGCGGCGCCCGACCCATCAGCAGGCCCGTCACGAGCCGGAGGTAGACCGCGGTCGTCACGACGAGCGCGAGGACGGCGAGCGCGGCGACCCAGGCGGAGAGCTGCAGGGCGGCGCCGATGGCCTGGAACTCAGCGATGAAGCCGGACAGGCCCGGGAGCCCGAGCGAGCCGAAGGCGAGCAGGCCGAACAGGCCGCTGAAGGCCGGCATCGAGCCGATCAGGCCGCCGAAGCGGGCGAGTTCCCGCGTGCCGGCGCGATGCTGGAGCATGCCCACCAAGAGGAACATGCCGCCGGTCAGGAAGCCGTGGCTGACCATCTGCACGGCGGCGCCGTTGAGCGCCAGCCGGCGGACGCCCTCGTTACCGGCCAGTGCCGCCACCGCGACGCCGAGCGTGACGAAGCCCATGTGGTTGACGGAGGTGTAGGCGACGAGCCGTTTCATGTCCGTCTGCGCCAGTGCCGCCAGGGCCCCGTAGAGGAGCGACGCCAGGGCCAGGGCGACCAGGAGCCAGCCGAACCGGGCGACCGTGTCCGGCAAGGTCGGCAGCAGCACGGCGAGCATGCCGTAGCCGCCCATCTTCAGTTGGAGGCCCGCCAGCACGACGCTGCCCTCGGTCGGTGCCTCGACATGCGCGTCGGGCAACCAGTTGTGCAGCGGCACGACCGGGAGCTTGACCCCGAACCCGAGGAGTAGCGCCAGGAAGACGAGGCCGCCCGCGAGCGGGGTCCGGTCCAGCGGCCTCGCCTGGACGATGGCCGGTAGCGAGAAGGTGTGGGGCTCCATGGCGAGATAGAGGGTGAGGAAGCCGAGCAGCATCGCGAGGCTGCCGGCGCGGGTGTAGAGGAAGAACTTGAGCGCCGCGTAACGCCGCCGCTCCCCGCCCCAGATGCCGACGATGAAGTACATCGGCACCAGGCCGACCTCGAAGAACAGGTAGAACAGCAGCAGGTCCTGCGCCGCGAACAGCCCGATCAGCCCGGTCGCGAGCAGGAGGAAGAGGAAGGCGTGGGCGTGTGCCCGGTCGTGCTCGCCCAGCACGTAGACCATCACCACCGTGAGCAGGATGGCGGTGAGCAGGATCAGCGCCAGGGAGAGACCCCCGACGCCGACGTCGTAGCTCGCCCCGAGCGACGGGATCCACGGGAGCGTCATCCGCCATTGCAGGCCGCCGGCCCCTGGATCGAAGCCGGCCCAGAGGACCACCGCCGCGCCCAGTGTCAGCACGGAACCGGCGAGGGCGACGCGGCGGACGAGGCCGGGACGGTGACGTGGCAGCGCCAGCACGGCGAGGCCCGTGAGGAGCGGCAGGAGGATGGTCGCGGTGAGCATCGGGTCCAGTCCCCTCAAGGCCAGAGCATCAGGGCGCCGGCGGCGAGCGCCGCCGCGGTCCAGGCGAACAGACCGAGCGTGTAGAGGTAGAGGCGACCGGCTTGGAGGGCGCGGAGCCGCTCGCCCCCGGCGGCGAGCCCGGCGGCGAGGCGGTCGCCGCCGCGCCCGAAGCCCCCTGCCTCGATGCGCCCGGCCCACCCGGCGGCCCGCCGGGAGCCGCCGGCGACCGCGCCGGCCCCGGCATCGAGCGCCCCCTCGGTGGCCGAAACCGTCCGGGCGAGCCACATCGCGCGGCGCGCCGGGGCCTCGGTGGCGGCTTCCAGCCCGGAGGCGAGCCGCGCGGGGAGCGCGCCGAGCGCGGGCGCACCGCTCCACCCCCTCGCCGCGCCGAGACCGAGCCCGAGGATTCCGGCGGCGAGGCCGAGACTGCGCCACCCGGCCTCCGTCTCGGGCGCGGCGGCGAAGGGCAGAGCGGCGCCGAACCGCCCGGCCAACAGCCAGCCGAGGCCGGCGGCGGCGAGCGCGAGCAAACCCATGCCGGTCCGCATCGCCCAGCGGGGCTTGCGCGGGCCGACCGTGCCGCGGCGCCTCCCGAGGAAGGTCGCGGCCCCCGCACGCCCGATGTAAATCCCGCCGAGCAGGACGAGCAGGACGACCAGGGACCCAGTCCCCGGGCCGTGCCGCGACGCGACCGCGAGGATTGCCTCCTCGCTCAGGAACCCGGACAGGGGCGGCACGCCGGCCAACGACAGGGCCGCGACCAGAAAGGCGGCGCCGGCGAACGGCAGCGCGCGAGCGAGGCCGCCGAGTCGACCGAGGGCGCGCGTGCCCGCCCGTTCCTGCACGATGCCCGCGGCGAGGAACAGGGTCGATTTGAAGGCGGCGTGCGCCGCGAGGTGGAAGGCGGCCGCGCGCGGGCCGCCCAGGCCGAGGGCCACCATCATCTCGCCGAGCTGCGAGCAGGTGGACCAGGCGAGCACCCGCTTCAGGTCCGCCTCGGCGGTCGCGATGAGGCCGGCGGCGAGCGCCGTCGCGGCCCCGATCCAGAAGAGGGTGTCGAGCGCGACGGGCGACGCCGCGAAAACCGGGTACAGGCGCAGCACGAGGAACACGCCGGCGGCCACCATCGTGGCGGAGTGCAGCAGGGCCGAGACCGGGGTTGGCCCGACCATCGCGTCGGGGAGCCAGCCGGAAAGCGGTAGCTGGGCGCTCTTGCCGACCGCGCCGGCCAGCATGAGGAGCGCCATGGCGGTGACCGTGCCGGGGGCGATCCGGCCCCCCTCGACGGCACCGACGAGGACGTCGACGTCCGTGGTCCCTACGGCGGCGAGCGCCAGGAGCCAGCCCAGCAGGAGGCCCACGTCGCCGATCCGGGTCATCAGGAACGCCTTGGCGGCGGCCTCGGCGGCGCCAGGCTCCGCATGGTCGAAGCCGATCAGGAGGAACGAGGCGAGCCCGACCAGTTCCCAGGCCGCGAACAGGAGCGCGAGGGAGTTCGACAGCACGAGCGCCAGCATGGCGCCAACGAACAGGCCGAGCTCGGCGAAGAAGCGGGGCCGGTCGTCCCTTCCGGCCATGTACCCGAGGCTGTAGAGGCCGACGCAGAACGCGACGCCCGCGACCACCGCCGCGACGAACCACGTGAGCGGCGTCGCCGCGAGCCCGACGGTCAGCCGATAGCCGCCGCTCTCGAACCAGGTCGCCGACAGGGCGGCATCGGACGGCAACGACGCGAGGCTGGCGAGCGACAGGGCGACGGCGCCCACGACGAGCCCCCCGCCGCCCCAGGGCAGGCGGCGACCGATGCCGAGGGCGGCCGTGGCCGCGAGGAGCGGCAGGAGCGGGATGGCGAGCAGGACGGTCATCGCTTCAGGTCGGCGTAGGCGTCGACCTCGGACGTCCGGCGCTGCCGGTACAGCAGCAGGACGAGGGCGAGCCCGATGGCCATCTCGACGGCGCCCACCGTGACGACCAGGATGGCGAGGATCTGCGCGGAATAGTCGCCCGGCGCGGTGAACCGCCAGAACGCGACGACGTTCAGACCGATGGCGTTGAGGAGCACTTCGACGCCCATCAGGATCATGACCGCCGAGCGCTGGGCGACCACGGTGTAGAGGCCGATGGCGAACAGAAGCGCGCCGACGACGAGGTAGGCGGTCAGCGGTACCGTCATCCGATATGTCCCCCGTTCCGGTGGTGGGCCTCTTGCTCGTCCGGGCGCTCCGCCACCCGATCCGGGGTCGCGAGCGGCGCGAGGCGGTCGTTCCGGATCGGCTCGGGCTTGGCGTCGACAGCGACCTTGGCGGCGCGCAAGGCGTCGTCCGGGTAGGCCGAGGGCCGGGCGAGCAGCACGGCGCCGAAGATGCCGATCAGGATCAGGAAGCCGGCGCCCTCGAAGGCGACCATGTACTTCTCCATGAGGAGATGCCCGACCCGGCGTGCCGAGTCCGCGTCCGGCACCGCCTCGGGCATCGCCGGCCAGGCCGGCCGCAAGACCAGCATCCCGACGAGCACGGCCCCGACGCAGAGGGCGAGCCAGGCCGCGACGGGGCGCACGGGCGTCACCATCGACATGTCCATGCCACCCATGTCCATGCCGCCATGACCGCCCCCGTGCGCGTGGTCGTGCCCGTGGGAAGCCTGTCCGTGTTGGTGGGCCGCGCGCTCGCCGTGCCCGCCCTGGGCCTCGTGCGGCATGGCTTTCGCCGCCCCGTCGTGCGCGTGGGCGTGGTCGCCGCTCGCCGCGCCGCCGTGCCGGGGCCGGTGGCCGCCGGAGTGGCCCTCGTGGTGTCCGGTGGCGGCGGCTTGGTCGCCGGCTTCGCCCTGCCGGTGGCCGTCCTGCCCGACCTCCGCGGGCTGGCGCGGGACGAGCCCCTTGCTGAACCAGCGCTCCAGCGGGGCCATGTCCATGCCAGCCATCATCGCCCCGCCCGGGTCGTGCATGACCAGCACCATGAACAGGATCATGACGAGGAAGCCGCCGATGTACATCATGACCTGGAGCAGCCCGATCAGGTCGGCGGACAGCAGGATGAACAGGCCGGCGACCCCGATGAAGGAGGCCATCAGGAAGATGCCCGAGCGGAACATGCTCATGGTCGTGGTCATGCCGAGCGCGCCCGCGACCGCGACGAAGGCGCAGACCAAAAAGGCGGTGAGCTCGAAGGCGGCGGTCATGCCCGTGGTCCCACGCCGAGAAGGATCAGGCCGCCGACGAGGAGCACGTTGACGAGACCCGCCGGGATCAGGACCTTCCAGGACAGCGCCAGCATCCCGGCCGTCGAGAACGGCCGGACGCAGCGTCCGAGCCCCAGCATCAGCGCCATCAGGGCGTAGGTCTTGGCCAGCATCCAGGCCCAGCCCGGCAGCCACGGCCCGGACGGCCCCCCGAGGTAGAGCACCGCCCCGACCGCCGCGACGACGAAGAGCACGCCGGCGAGGGCGACCCGCCACAGGAGGCCGGACCAGCCCCCGGCCGCGCCGAGCACGCCGCCGCCGATGGATCCGGCGAACGGCTCCAGGAACGGGGCGCGGTAGGACTGCATCAGCCCCGTGACGAGGTAGAGGAGGAAGCCCGTGGGCTGCAGGACGACGAACCACAGGTCTCGCTGCGCCTCGACGACGGCGACCGTCGACAAGGAGCGTGCCATCATGACCACGCCGACATAGGCCAGGCCGAGCGGCACCACGTAGGCGACGAGTTGGGCCACGATGCGGTAGCAGGCCTCCACGGCGTCGGGCGTGTTCGCGCCCCAGCCGGCGAGCGCCAGGCCAAGTACGACGAAGTCGACGACGACGATGACGTAGAAGAGGCCGACGCCGAGATCCCGGCCGATCAGACCCGGCCCGAACGGGATGACCACCATGGCAAGCGCGACCCCGCCGAGCGCCACCGCCGGCCCGGCCGGCAGCAGCCAGCGGTCGGCGTTGGGCAGGTCCAGGCCGCGCCTGAGGTCGACGTCGCGCGCCGGCCCGGCCTCCAGGCCCCGCCGCGAGAAGAGGCGCTCGACCGCAAGGGTCAGGGCGGCGCCTCCGAGGAGCGCAGCCAGCACCGCCGCGGCGCTCGCCACTACTCCCATCGCAGGCCGCCCATGCCCCAGGCGTAGGCGATGCCCGCCGAGAGGAGCGCGATGAACACCAGCATGTCCAGGAACGCGGTCACGCCGATATCGGCGAAGACGATCGCCCAGGGATACATGAAGATCATCTCCATATCGAAGGCGAGGAAGATCAGCGCGTATACGGCGTAACCGAAGCGGAACTGCGCCCAGGCCTGGGGTGCACGGCTCGTCCGCCTCGGGACCCGCGCGAATGCCGCCGCGGCCAGCAGCGCGAGGCCGGCGGTCATCAGCAGCACCAGCGCCACGAACGCGTAGTCGCTCACGGTCGACCCCGGCAGCGGTTCCATCCTTGCTCCTCCCCTCCCTCGACGGGCTTCGCTCGCCAGGCCCGGGCCACGGGACCGCACCGCCCCTGCGCCTGGAACCGATGTCGCGACGGCGGGATACGCCCCGGCCTTCCTCAATCTTCCTTGAACGCCCGCCGGACCTGATCGTTGAGGGGCTTCGTCAGGTAGGAGAGCACCGTCCGCTCGCCCGTCTGGATGAAAACCTCGGCCGGCATGCCCGGCACGAGCTTGATCCCCTTGAGCCGCGCGACGTGGTCCGGTTCCGGCTTGACGTGGACCTTGAAGAAGCTCGTGCCCGTCTTCTCGTCCGTGATCTGGTCGGCGGCGACGAGGCTGACCGTGCCCTCGATCTCCGGGGTGGTCCGCTGGTTGAACGCGGTCAGGCGCAGCACGGCCTTTTGTCCGAGCCGGACCTGGTCGATGTCCTTCGGGGCGACCTTCGCCTCGATCACGAGCGTGTCCGCCCTCGGGACGATCAGCATGATGGGTTCGCCCGGGCTGACCACCCCGCCGATGGTGTGGACGGCGAGTTGATGGACCATGCCGTCCTGCGGGGCCCGGATGTCGATGCGCTTGAGCTGGTCCTCGGCCGCGACCCGCTTCTCGACGAGCTCGGCGATCTTGCCCTGCACCTCGCTCAACTCCTTCGCCACCTCGCTGCGCAGGTCCTGGTCGACCTGGATCACCTGGAGCTCGGTTTCGGAGATCTTTCCCTTCGCCTGCGCGACGGAGGCGACGAGCTGCCCGTGCTCGCCCTCCAGGCGGGCGGCGTCGCGCTCCAGGGCGGTCACGCGCTGGATGGGGACCAGGTTTCTTGCGCCAGAGGTCGCGCACGCCTTCGAGCTCGCGGTTGATCAACTCGGTCTCGCGCCGCTTGCCGGCGATCTGGCCCGTCAGGCCCTGGATCTCCTCCCGGAGCTGGCCGGTCCTCTCCTTCAGCTGCGCCTTCTGGCCCGCGCGGGCGTCCCGGCGCAGCTCGAACAGCCGGGTCTCGCCTGCCATCACCCTCCCCGCCTCCGGGTCGCCTTGGGCGCGGCCCCGGAGGACGGCCGCGAACGAGACCCGGGGGGCGCCGTCGCGTTCCGCCTCCAGGCGGCCCTGGCGCGCGGTCAGCTCGGCCAGGCTCTTGTCGACGACGGCGAGGTTGGCGCGGGTCACGGTCTCGTCCAGCCGCATGACGACCTGGCCGGCGCGCACGAGGTCGCCGTCCCGGACCCGCAACTCGCCCACCACGCCTCCGGTGGGGTGCTGCACCTTCTTGACGAAGGAATCGACGACGAGCGTCCCCGGTGCCACGACAGCGCCGGCGAGCTCGGTGGTGGCCGCCCACCCCCCGAGGCCGACGGTGAGCAGGGCGGCGGCCGCCAGGCTCAGGACGAGGTGGCGCCGGACGGAGCGGCGGATGTCCCAAGGGCGCTGCGCGCTCATGCCCGCGCTCCTTCTGACAGGGCCCCTTCGGCGTCGGCGACCACGCGCAGCGGCACCGGTCTCTCGGATGGCGGGCGCTCCTTGCCCTCGACCCGAGGCAGCCGGGCGCTCGCGGCCGCGGCCGGGCGCTTCAGGGCGGACAGGACCTCATCCTTGGGCCCGAAGGCGCGGACCCGGCCGTCCGCCATGAACAGCACGCGATTGACCGCCGCG
This sequence comes from Methylobacterium endophyticum, assembly GCF_050591105.1. Taxonomy (NCBI): domain Bacteria; kingdom Pseudomonadati; phylum Pseudomonadota; class Alphaproteobacteria; order Hyphomicrobiales; family Methylobacteriaceae; genus Methylobacterium; species Methylobacterium endophyticum. The sequence goes on along the minus strand of NZ_JBNHES010000021.1, from coordinate 53,213 downwards.
AGGGCGCTCGGGCGGTGGGCTACGATGATCACGGTGCCGCCGCGGGCGCGCACGTCCCGAATCGCGCGGTTCAGGGCGTCCTCGCCCTCCGCGTCGAGGTTGGAGTTCGGCTCGTCGAGGACGACGACGAACGGCTCGCCGTAGAGGGCGCGCGCCAGCGCGATGCGCTGGCGCTGCCCTCCCGACAGGGCGGCCCCGCCTTCGCCGATGGGCGTGTCGTAGCCCCTCGGCAAGGAGCACACGAGGTCGTGGACGCCGGCGGCGCGTGCGGCGGCGACGATGGCCTCGGAGGGCGCGTCCGGGTCGAAGCGCGCGATGTTCTGCGCCACCGTGCCGGCGAAGAGTTCGACGTCCTGCGGCAGGTAGCCGATGTGCCGGCCCAGCACCTCCGGCGGCCACTGGTCGAGGGTGGCGCCGTCGAGCCGGACGCAGCCGCGGAGCGGCGCCCAGATCCCGACCAGGGCACGGATGAGCGAGGACTTGCCGGAGCCGCTGGCACCGATGACGCCGAGCCCCTCGCCGGCCCGCAGCGAGAAGGTGGCGTCTTCGACGAGGGCATGTTCGAGCCCGGGGGCCGTGACCGTCACGGCCTCGACCCGGACGCTCTCGCAGGGGGGCGGCAGGGCGACGCTCAACCGCTCGCTCGGGAACGAGGCGAGGAAGGCCTTGAGGCGCCCCCAGCCCTGTCGGGCCGCCACGAGCGATTTCCAGTGCGCCACCGCCAGCTCCACCGGGGCCAGGGCCCGGGCGACCAGGATCGAGCTCGCGATCATGATGCCGCCCGTCGCCTCGCCCGCGATCACGAGGTAGGCGCCGACGCCGAGCACCAGGGATTGCAGGGTAAGGCGCAGCACCTTGGCCAGGGCCCCGAACCCGCCGGCGACGTCCGATATGCGCCGCTGGGCCACGAGGTTGCGCTCGCTCGCCTCGGCCCAGATGTCGCCCGTGCGCGGGGCCATACCCATTGCCCGCAGAACCTCGGCATTGCGCCGGCCGGCCTCTGCCAGGGTGTAGCGCTGTCCGGCCGCTGCGGCCGCTGCCCGCGACGGACGGCGGGTCAGGAGGTCCGTGACGAGGGTGATGGAGACGAGAAGCAGCGCACCCCCCAGCACCGCCGCGCCGATCCAGGGGTGGAAGGCGAAGCAGAGCAGCAGGTAGAGGGGGATCCAGGGCAGGTCGAACAGGGCGGCCGGCCCCGGGCTCGACAGGAAGGTGCGAACCTGGTCGAGGTCGCGCAGCGGCTGCAGTCCGTCGCCGTGACGCGAGGCGACGAGCGGGGCCTGCACCACGGCGTCGTAGGTGCGGCGCCCGAACGCCCGGTCCACGGACGCGCCGATCCGGACGAGGAGGCGGTTGCGCAGCACGTCGAACAGGCCCTGGAAGCCGTAGAGGACGAGAACGATGGCGGCGAGCCCGAGCAGCGTGGGCACGCTGCGGCTCGGCAGCACCCGGTCGTACACCTCCAGCATGAACAGCGAGCCGGTGAGATAGAGCAGGTTCACCAGGGCGCTCAGCAAGCCGACGCCGAGGAGCGCGCCCCCGATGCCGGGACGCACCTCGGCCGTCGTGGAAGACGGTTCGTCATCGTTGGCCGCCACGGCGTTGTTCGCGAGCGCGGTTGGCTGCATGTCGTTCTGCCTCATGCGAGGGGGCTGGCGCGGGATGGCCGGGCGGCCTTCCAGGTGCGGGCCGGGCAGCGCGAAGCACCCGGCCGCGCGGCCCCACGCATGAGCGCGGGGCCGCACCCGCTCAGGCGAGCATGTAGTCGTGCTCCGGGCTGGCGGACGCCGTCGCGGTCTCCTGGAAGATCAGCCTGGAGCCCTCGCCCGTGATGGCCGGGTCGTCGATGAAGGAGCCTCTCGTCCCGTCGTCGGCATTCCACATGAAGTCGTCCTGCGCGAGATCGCTCGTCTTCAGCCCCTGGAGCAGGATCGAGCCGTCGCCCTCCGTCGTCGTCCAGCTGACGCGCACCCCGCCCGAGACGTCGGCGACCGTGACCTCGTCCGGCGTGATGTCGCGGAAGGCGATATGGTCGAACGCGCCCGGACCGGCGTCGAAGCCGCCGGAAACGATGTCGTTGCCGGTGTCCGGACCGACGATGAAGGCGTCGGCGCCGTCGCCCCCGTTCAGCACGTCGTCGCCCCGGCCGCCGTCGAGCATGTCGTGGCCGGCCCCGGCGTAGAGCACGTCGTTGCCGTTCTCGCCCATCAGGTTGTCGGCCTGGTCCCCACCGTAGAGCTGATCGGCGCCGCGGCCCCCCATGAGGTGGTCCTGCCCCTCTCCGCCGTCGAGGACGTCGCGTCCGGCGTCGCCGGACAGGTCATCGTCCCCCGCGCCGCCGGAAAGATGGTCGGCGCCATCCTGGCCATAGTAGAAGTCGCGGTCGGCCGTACCCTCGAAGGCGTCCCGGCCCGCCGTGCCGACCTTCACGTTGAACTCGTCGAAGCGGAAGGCATCCTCGGCGGTCGTCGCGCTGCCCGCGTCGGGGGCGGAGAGGTTGCCGCCCTCGTCCTTGATGAACTTGTCGGCCGTGACGGTCTCGGCGTCGGCGCCGGTCGGACGGATGACCTGGCGATCGTCGGTGAACATGAAGTCGTCCTGGGCGAGCTGCGACTTCTCGAACCCGGCCAGGAGGACCGACCCCCCCTCGCCCACATCCCAGCTGATCCGCACGCCGGCGTCGGTGTCCTCGAAGCGAAGGTCCTCGGCGTTCAGGCCGCGGACGGCCAGGTGGTCGAACATGCCGGGGCCGCCCTGGAAGTCCTGGATCACGTCGTCGCCGCTGTCGGGGCTGATGACGAAGGCGTCGCCGCCGGGCCCGCCTATCAGGATGTCATCGCCGGCGCCGCCCTCAAGGTCGCCGTGGCCGACCCCTTCGTCGAGGTAGTCGCGCCCGTCCTCACCGCGGAGTCCGTCGGCCGCGTCGCCGCCGATGAGCACGTCGGCGCCCCTGCCGCCATCGAGGTGGTCCATGCCACCATCGCCGACCAGGACGTCGCGACCGTTGCCCCCGAGCAGGTCGTCGTTCTCGCCGCGGCTCGCCAGGTAGTCGGCGGCGCCCCGGCCGAAGGCGGTGTCCATCGCGCCCGTCCCGGGATAGGCGTCGAGGCCGGACCCGCCGATGTACAGCCTGTGGTCGCCGAAGCTCAGCTGGCTGGCAGGTTCGTCGTGGGAGCTCTGATGCTGCCGATTGTGCGTCATCTGCCGGGTCCCTGCGCTGTTCGAGGGAGCTTGCGTGCAACCCGCCGGCGTGTGGTACTAACCGGACATACCCCTGCAGGGTACACCTCGCTAGAACTCCGGCATTTGCCGCATTGTTTCCCGCTTTTCCTCCATCTGGGGCCGTTTGACGCGACCGGGTGCGCAGGGTCGGCGACGGAACCTTCGAGGCTCGGGCCGGGACGACTGCGTCGCATCGGATACCGTGGGAGGGTTTGTTGCGCCGGTCCGGGACGCTTCCGATGTGGATCGTGCCGCGTCCTGCGGGTCCGCGACGGCGGGCGAACTTGTCGTCGGCGCTCGGCCGGCGACGTTCGCAGGCCTCGCTCAGCGAGAGGAGCGGCGCGGCCTCGGGACCCCGCCTACGGCCGGAGGCGCGCGGTCACGGGACGCGCGATGGCCAGCACGCCCTTCAGGCCGCTGCCGAAGCGCGCGATGCTCGCGCGGTGGTCGCGGAGCTCGCTGTAGGGAAGGTAGCGCAAGTCCAGCTCGCCCACCCGGGAGAAGGCCGGACGGGCGAATTGCGCCCTGACGTCGCCCTCGCGACTGTCCGGGGCCACGAGGAAGAAGTTGCGGCCGGTTCCACCCTCGATGCCCAGCGCGAGGTCGAGCATGCGCACGATGCCGGAGTAGATGCTCGTCGTGTGCTCGACCTCGAAGGCCGCCGCGACGTCGCCGCTCGCCCCGTCGAGCCAGATCACGTCGATCAGGCGGACCGTTTCGGCCGAGCCGTTCGCGGTCAGCCGTGCAGGCAGGCGCTCCAGGCATCCGTCCGATAGCCGGCCGCCGGCGTAGGGCCGGCTCGCGTCGTTCGCGGCTATCCAGACGCCGAAGCCGAGCGCGAGGCCGAGATCCCGCAGCCAGCCCTGGATCTCGGTGTGTGTGTGGTCGGCGTCCCGGGCGGCCTCGACGGCCTTCGAGGCGCCGGCGGCCTCCGCCCGGACGCGGCCGAGGTCCTCGCGCCAGCGCTCCAGCGCCCCCGCCGTGTCGCGTTCCGGCAGCGGGTAACGGCCGGAGCCGACGTCGAACAGGAAGCCGGCGGCCGCGCCGAGGTCGTTCGAGAGAAGCGACCGGTGGGCGTCGTTGAGGGCGAGGATGCCCCGGCGCATGGCGAGGTACTCGTCCCACCTGCCGAGCTTCACGTTGGCGCCGGCGAGGGCGTTGTACCCCTTCACGATGGCGGTGTTGAACGGTGGCATCCAGGTCGGGTGCAGGAAGTAGAGCAGGTTCGCGGCCGCGGGGCCCAGGCCCTTGATGCGCGCCCGGTCGAGCGCCTGGACCGCCGACAGGACATGCGCCTCGGCGTTGCAACACAGGCACGTGTCGAGGAACCGGCCGAAGGCGAGCTGGTTGTCGCGGTTCTCGTAGATATCCGGGATGCGCAGCTTCGGCTTCCAGAGGAAGGCGTGGTCGGCGCCCTTGAAGACCTGGCGTTGCTCCGCGATGGAGTGGACAACCGTCTCCAGCGAGGAGCCTCGGTACGCATTGCCGAAGGCGCCGGTCCGGATCTCCTCGACGACGGCCTGGATGCCGCGCCGGATCGAGCGGAAGTTCTTGATACGCTCCTCCCACAGGAACCACGTCCTGTAGGAAGCGCCGGCATCCTCGCGCCAGTGCCGGAGGAGCTTGCCGACCCAGGCTTCGTCCACGTCCGTCCCCCCTCCTAGACCCGAGCCAGGCTTCCGCCGCGGAGCATGCCCCGGCCCGGTATCCGACGCCACTAGGTCAACTCCGAGTCGTTCCGGCGCCGCCGAGATCGCGGCGGCGGTGTCGCAACGGCGCAACGGCCTGGCCGTCGTTCGGACCACGGCGGCCGGTCAGCCGGACCGGGCTGCGGGCCTTGCGCGTGCACCGGCCACGGCCCCGGTGCCGGGTCGCCGTGCGCAGGCGCCGCCAGGAAGCCTTGATCGTCATCAGGGCGACGATCTCCGGTCCCGCGGTATCGCCATCGTTGTGAGGTCCCGGGAGGTCCCGGCGAGGCACGTGCGCAGGCGCGCGGCTCGCCCGGGGAGCCCGGCACCGCCCGCAGCCAACTCGCGCGTGGCGAAGTGGCGAGTCGGTTTGAATTGACCCGGGCGTCTCGACGGAGGAGGCCTGGTCTCGCCGCAGGACAGGACCGCACGTGCAGCAGTGCCAACGCTCGCCCCGCGGCTTTCGCTCCACCCTCGTGCAGGCCGAGCAGCCCGCCGTCGTGTCCCGGCGGCCGGGCATGACGAGGATCGCGCCAATCCTATCCGCTGCCGCCGCTAGCAGGTCGATGAGCAGGGCTAAACGGGTGGCGCGCAGGTGTTGCGCCGAATGGCCCTCGCTCGGCGCTCCTCGCGGCGCATCCCGCGCAGGGCGGGCACCGGCAGTCCCGCCTCGCGGCGGGCGCGGCGCTCGGCCGGGCCGTCCAGCCGCAGCAGCGGCGGCACCATGCGCGTGGGGTCGGTGGCGACCAGCACAGGCACGTCGCGCATGAGCAGGGCCGCGTTTTGCCGGGCGCGGGTGAGCGAGCGGTTGGCACCGCGCTCCGCCAGCCTGAGCACCGTCGCCCGCTCGCGTTCGTCAGCCCACGAGGTCTCGCGGGCAGCCATCCTGCGGGCCCTGCGCGCCCGGTTGCGCTCCGTGGTCACCGTGCACGCGTGTTCGGCCTTGGCTGGCCGATGGGCATGATCGGTGCCGACGCGGAGCAGCCAGAAGTTGTCTGTCGTGACCGACCAGTCGTCGGTGCCGCGGAAGCGCAGCTTCGGCAGCGGCCTGCCCGCCTCCCTGGTCATGACGCGGTCCCGCACGCACTGGACCCTGGCGCGGCAGCCCTCGGCGACGGCATTGTTGAGCATGGAGTACGGGAAGGAGCGCAGGACCGGGAGGCGCTCGCACGGCCGGGTCAGCTCCGGCTCGGGCCGACGGCAGTTGGTACGTGCAGGAACCTGGGCGACGTCTCAGGCGCCGGGGTAGGGCCCTTTCCATCCGCCTAACCTCACGGAGAGGCAGTGGGCAAAGGCGTGGGCGAAGGGGACGCGCGCCTCGATGGCGGCATTGCAGGGCAGACGGCAGAGTTGGCCGGCGTGGCCGAGCCCGCCGACCAGAACTGGTCGGCGAAGACGGTGCCGGACACGGTGCGTCCCCTTCGCCTTCCGCAGCGGCTGAGTGTTCCCCTTTCTTCCCGGATGGGCGCGGGCGTCTTCACGGTCAAACCTGATCGCGGCAGGACGCTGGCTTCCGGCGACGAGGGGGAACGAATTTAAGATGACCCACCACCCGTGGCGAGCCGGGCTTGGCGACCGCCTAGCTGGAAGGCTGATGGGCCGTCGCAGGGTAAGGGTCCCGGTGCGGAACGACATCGCATCCCACTGTCCGGCCTTCGCACCGGGACCGCGGCGTCATGCCGCCGGTGAAGGGGTATAGCCGGCGGACGCAACCGCCCGTGCCACGGCGGCCGCGTCTTCCGTCCCGCCGACGGTGAGCGTCTTGCTTCCTAGGTCGACGGTCACTCGCGTGCCGGGCAGGTCTCGCACGATGGCGGCCGTCACCGCTCGCACGCAGTGGCCGCACGTCATGTCCTCGACCCGAAGAACCACCGTGTCGGGTTGGGGCCGGCGTGCCGGGAACGGCGTGGCGACGGAGTTGTTCGTGCAGCAACACATTCAGGGTCTCCTTCTTGAGGACCCCGCCCAAATGGGGCTTCCCATCGTTGGAAGGTCAAGGGCCGCCCGGAGCGTTCGCAGCCGATGCGCCGACCTCAGTCAGCCGGCGAGCGCGGCGGCCGCTCAAGCGGGCGGTGCGAGGCGTCGACCCTTCCTCGGGTTGCGCCACCATCGAGCACGGATCCGGCGCGGGTACCGAGGCGCACCGCACTAGCCGGATTGGCGTGCCCGCCCCGGTCGCGCGTCGCCCCGGACGACCGCTCCCCGCGGGCCTGCCCCGCTTCGGGAACCCCGTTGCGCGGCGGCGATCCTGACGAGGCAGGCCCGGCAGGGGGCGGAATGCCCCGTTCAGCGACTGCCGCCGCCGCTGCCCTGCGGGACGGCGCGCGCCGGCTGGCCGGCGTTGCCAGCCGCTGCCGAGTCGGTCTGGAGGGTGGATGCCCCGGTCGGACCGGGGGCGACCACCACGTTCCGGTCGTTGCCGGTCGTGCCCGGCGTGCGCGTGACCACGGGCTCGGCGGATCCCGGCACGCCGGGCCTGGCGGGCACCTGCGCGGAGGCGGCGCCGGGAAGCGCCGCGGCGAGCAGGCCGGCGAGCGCGAGGGACAGCTGACGCATCGATGTTCTCCGTCTCGCGACGATGCTGTGGTGGGAGAGCCCCTCGGGCTCAGGCGGCCATCTTGCGGCAGCTCTCGGCACAGCGGCGGCACTGCTCGACGCAAGCCTGCATGTCGCCGACCTGCTCGCAGCTGCGGGCGCAGTCCTCGCAGACGTCGGCGCACTCGGCGCAGGTATGCTTGTGGTGCTCCGTGCCGAGCAGCATGAAGTGCGCCGAAGTCCGGCAGATCTCGGCGCAGGCAAGCATCAGGCGCAGGTGCCCGGGCTCGACGTGCTTGCCGCCGGCGGGCAGGCAGTGGTTCGAGGCCATGCCGAGGCAGGTCTGGTAGCAGCGCAGGCACTCGTCGATGCAGGCCTGCATATCGTGGCTCATCTGATGCATGTCGTCGCTCGCATTGTTCGGGAGGATGCTAAGCCTTACTATCAGGGGAAGCCCCGAGGCCGACGAGGCCGGGGCGTCGCGAATGTCAACATACCCAACCGGGGTATTGTTCCGGGTCCCAGGGCCAGCGGTCGCCCGACCATCAGAGGTACACGGCAGCATGGCAGGTTCCGAAGAGGACCATGGAGGCGTCCCGGTCGACCATAGGCAGCAGATCCCGCGGCTCCGTCGAATCGAGGGGCAGGTGCGCGGCGTGCAGCAGATGATCGAGAACGGGCGCTACTGCATCGACGTCGCGCACCAGATCGACGCGGTGGTCGCTGCGCTCAGGCGCGTGCAGTCGGACATGGTGCGCGACCACATGCACGCGCTGGTGCAATCCTCGCTGGCCGGGAACCTCTCGGATACCGAGCGGCAGCGCCTGGCCGACGAGGTCGGCGGTCTCATCGCTCGCATCGTCTGACACCTCCGGCATTCCCGCCAGGCCCGCTCAAGGTCCCGCGCCTGGAAGTCCGGGCAAGAGGCGCGCCATGGCGCCGCCGTAGCTGCCGTCCGGCGCTGCATTCTGCCGGCTGGCCATCGCGGAGGTTGCCCGGCATGGGGCGTTACGATGGCGCCGGGGCAGCCTGCCCCGCCGCCCGGATTGTCGCACTTTGGCAACATCCCGCCGGATCCGGCCAGGAGCCGCGGATTAACTCGCGACTGGCTTTGACGAACGATTGTCGGCGCGTTTACCCATGAGGGGTATAACGGAGGTGCCGATGGCCGGTATGTCGCGACGAGCCCTTCTCACCGGCGCCGCCGGGGTCTTCGGCGCGGCGGCATCCCTGCCGCGGGGCGTCGGCCGGGCCCTCGCGCTCGAACAGCGCAACGGGGTGAGCTTCCTCAAGGGGCCTTACAACCTCGCCTTCTTCTACCGGCACAACCGCGCGTACCGCATCGGCGCCGGGATGCACTTCTTCCACTCGAAGCAGCACGACTTGCTGCAGTTGACGCGCTTCGAGGACCACGCCGCCGTCGACGCCCGCTTCGACAAGGAGGCCCAGGAGTGGCTGCGCGATCCGCCGGCGACCGAGCCGGAGATGCCGTACTACTCAAGCTACGTCGACCGGGCGATGCACACGCTGTTCCGGACGATCGACTGGACGCACATGCATCACGAGCAGACCTACGACGTGATGTCGTTCCGTGAGATCCCTTGGGCCGAGAAGAAGGTTTGGACGGACCGCACGGTCCGCTACTACCTTGAGATGCAGACGCCGGGCGTGCCCCGCAGCGTGGCGCCGCTCGAACTCACGATGCGGCGCGCGGGCATCATGATGAAGCCCTACCTGAACAACTTCCGGAACTTCTACCCGCTCGACCAGAGCCTGTTCTACGTCGCCCACTGGTGGCATCCGGCCGTCTACGAAGCCCAGATGATCTCGGGCAACCATGACCAGGAGGCCGCGATCAAGGCCGTCGAGGAGACCATGTACCGCGAGGTCCTGCCCGACCGCCCCCAGCGGATGGTGCTCTCGCGCGAGATCATGCCGCGCTACTCCCGAATGAGCCCGGAGAGCGCAAACATCTTCGACAACCTGCACATGCTGCACGGCATCGCCTACTCGATCCTGGCCTACAAGGGCTGGTCGGTCGAGGAGAAGCGGGCGGAGATGTACCGCGTCATCGAGGCCATGGGCTACCAGCCCGGCGACGAGGTTTACGCGCGCAAGTTCCGCGAGCCGTATCCAGGATACGATCCGCGCACCTACCCGGCCTGGGTGCGCTCGCCCCAGGGCGCGATGGGCATGATCATGATGGACATGCTCATGGAGATGCTGCCGATGATGTATCCGGGCGGCCTCTCCAAGGACCGGAAGGCCGCCGTCATGCGGCAGATGATGATGAACGGCCGGCTCGGAATCGAGCCCGGCGAGGTTCCCGGCTCGCTCCACGACGCCTTGATGCAGGTCGCCCCCGGCATGCGGATGATGCCGGGCTCGACCGAGCCCGGGGAGACGCCGGCCATGATGGTCGAGCACATGGTCTCCGCCTGGAAGGCCAAGGCCGCCCGCATCCCGGACGTGGCCCCCATCGACATGGGCGTCGAGCCGAGCCTCGGCCCGGCCCGCGTCGCCGTGCGCTGAGGAGCCCCGCGCCATGCCGAAGATCGTTCGCGCCGTCCTCGCGGCCGCCCTCGTCGCCTCCGCCGGCCCGGCGCTCGCCGCGGATCACACCAACCTGGAGGAGGGGCTGCCCATCACCGTTGAGGACGCCTACCCGATCAAGGAGAACGGCCTCGAAGTGCAGTCCTACTTCCAGTATAACCGCACCCGGAACGACCCGCGTGGCCTCAGCAGCCTGATGGCCGTGCCCCGCGTGGAGTGGGGGGCCTTCAAGAACTTCCAGTTATCTGTCGAGGCGCCTTACAGGGTCGGCACGGCGAGCGACACCGACCAGGGAGCGTTCCGGGCCCAAGGCTTCTACAACTTCAACCAGGAAGACCTCGTCCTGCCGGCCCTGGCGGTCGCGCTCGGCGTCAACACCCCCTACGGCCGCATGGCGGGCGGGACCGAGACCGAGCTCAAGTTCCTGGCGACCAAGAGCATCGGCACGCCGGACCCGGAGGGGCTTTCGCCCTACTCCTACGTGCCGCGCCGGATTCACTTCAACGCGTCATGGTTCCACAACTACGACCCAACCACAGGGCGCGAGGCGGAGCGGCGCGACCGCTACCGTGTCGGGGTGGGCTACAGCCAGCTGGTGTCGAACAACGTAGTGCTGGTCGCCGACATCTTCCGCGAGACCGACCGCGAAAGGGGGCGCGCGGTGAACCTGGCTGAGATCGGCGCCCGCTACATCGTCACGCCCCAGACAGTCTTGACCGGGGGTGTCGGGGTCGGCTTCGGCGGCGACCGCCGGCAGGACTTCCGCGTCACGGCCGGCCTGCAGCATTCGCTAAGCTTCCCGTACTCGTTCGACCCGCCCCGCTGAAAGGCCGGACGCGCAGCCTCCCGCAGCCCTCGGCTGGTTTACCGCGAGATCGGAGAGTTCGAATGGGCCCGGAACGCCATGCCTGGACATCCAGGAACGCCGGGCGAAGGCGCCGTGTGCGGCCGGGCGTCCTGGCGGCCGCGCGGAGGACGTTCCTGCGCATCCTGTTGGCCATCGCCGTCGCGGGGGCGTGCGGCGTCGTCGGCAGGCAGATCCTAACCTCCGCGGCCTCGACGGAGCCCTACGCGAGCGGCCAAGGCCCGCGCGAAACCCTGGGAACGCTGCGTTGACCGGCTTACGCCGGCGAAGGCGGTCGTCGGATTTGGGGCAATCCGCGCCGACGCGCGACGGGGCGGCGGCTGCACGGTCGCGGTGCGTCCATGCACGCTCGCACAGGACCAATCCCGGCGGCTGCTGGTGCCGCCGGGTGCCACGGATGCGCGGCGTTCTTCGAGGGGCTCCTTGTCCGCGCGTGCGGCACAGGAGGCCGGCGAGGCGCGCGTGCGCGGCGAGAGGTCGAACACGTGGCCCCGGCGCCCGAGCGGTCGAGAAGCGGGTCCGGGACGAGTGCGGGCGCGCGCGACCGGACGAGCGGGTCGGCGTCTTGCGTTCGCCGTCACCACGGTGAGGGATCTACGCATGCACCTCTGCATTGCGTCGTAGCTGGCCGGGAGGCGTCGCGGCTGGGCCGAGGGGTGGACCGGCTGCCGTTAAAACTTCGAGAGGCATCCAGGGTCCGACGAACCCGCTCCCGAGAACGCCCGCCGGCTCAGCCTGGCCGGAACGTGCTGGGGGGGCGGCCGGCCGCGACCGGTGAGGCCGCGAACAGGTCCGCCGGCGAGGTCTCGTCGAGCGCCGTGGTCGGCCGAGCCTCCATGGGCGCCTCCGACCGCCTCCGCTGTCTTGGTAACCGCGAAGTGCCGGCCGGGTATCCGACCCTGCGACGGCGGCGACGAACGTGACGGACGTTCGCCGAATCGAGCGTACCGCAACGAATCTTAAGCGGCCGTGTCGCCTACCGCCAAGCTAGCTGCGCGGCATCCGCCGGATCATCCGCGGCGCGCAGGCCAGGGCGGTCCGCATCGTGACCTGCCCCGCCCGCAGCGGTCCCAGGGCTGCCCGGGTCATGCGGCCTTCGTCCCGGCCTTCCGGCGCAGGAAGGCGGCGGCCTCGGCCGCGGGCAGGGGTTTGCCGAACAGGTATCCCTGCGCCTCGCCGCAGCCGGACAGCCGCACCGCGTGGAGCTGCCGCTCCGTCTCGACGCCCTCGGCCGTGACCGCAGCGCCGAGGGAGGCCCCTAGGCCGGCGATGGCCCCGACGATGGCTGCCGTGCCCGGATCGTCCACCGCCTCGACGAAGGAGCGGTCGATCTTGATCCGGTCGAGCGGGAACCTCCGCAGGTAACTCAGCGAAGAGTATCCTGTGCCGAAGTCGTCGAGCGCGAAGCGCACGCCGAGGCCTCGCAACTCGTGCAGGAAGGCCAGGACCGCGGGGTTGTCCCGCAGGAGCGCGGTCTCGGTGATCTCCAACTCCAGGCGACCGGCGTGCAGGCCGGTGGCGGCCAGCGTCGCGACGACGCCCTCGACCAGGCCGGGCCGCATCAGCTGGACGGCCGAGACGTTGACGGCCAGGCGGATGTCTCCCGGCCATCGCGCCGCCTCCTCGCAGGCGTTGCGGAGCACCCACTCGCCGACCGGCACGATGAGCCCCGTTTCCTCGGCCACCGGTATGAAGGCGTCCGGCGGGACGCGGCCCCGGGTCGGGTGCGTCCAGCGGATCAGCGCCTCGAACCCGGTGACCGCCAGCGAGCGCGCGTCGACCACGGGCTGGTAGTGCAGCTCGAACTGGTCCCGCGCGAGCGCGCCGCGCAGGTCGAGCTCCAGCCGCTGCCGGCCGCTCGCGGCCTGGCCCATCGCAGGGTGATAGAACCGATACCCGTCGCGGCCCGAGTCCTTGGCCGCGTAAAGCGCGAGGTCGGCGTTCTTGAACAGCGTGTCGCCGTCCCGGCCGTGCTCCGGCGCGAGCGCGATCCCGATGCTGGCCCCGACCGTGATCTCGTGTCCCTCGATGCGGAACGGCGCCTGAAGGGCCTCGACCAGGCGCGCGGCCACGGCGGCGGCCTGCCCCGGGTTGGCGACGGGAGCGGTCAGCACGGCGAACTCGTCCCCGCCGAGCCGCGCCAGGACGTCCCCCTCCCGCAGGCGGTCGCGCATCCGGGCAGCGACGGACCGTAGCAGCGCGTCGCCGGCCGGATGGCCGAGCGTGTCGTTCACCGCCTTGAAGTGGTCGAGATCCAGGCAGAGCACGGCGCACGTCGCGTCGTGGTGGCCGACCTCCGCGAGCCGTCGGTCGAGGCACTCGCGGAAGCGGGTCCGGTTCGCGAGGCCGGTCAGCGCGTCGTGGTGCGCCATGTGGGCGATCTGGGCCTCGGCCCGCTTGCGCGCGGTGATGTCCGTGTAGGTGCGCACCATTCCGCCGCCTTCGAGCGGCACCGTACGGACCTCAAGGATGGTCCCCTCCGGGCGCTCCCGCTCGTGGATCCGGCTGTCGGCCTCCCTCCCCTGCTCCCGTCCCGACGGACGCGGCGCTTCGGCCGGGTCCGCCGTCTCGCCGCGGGCGGCCTGATGGCGCCGCACCGCCTCGAAACTCGGCTCGCCGCGCAGGAGCTCTCCCGGCAGGTCGAGAAGCTCAAGCGCGCGCCGGTTGTGCACGCGGACACGCCGTGCGGCGTCCACCATGAGGAGGCCCTGGTCCATGTGCTCCAAGGTCGCGCGGAGCAGCGCCGAGGTCGCGCGCAGGTCGTCCTCGACCCGGACGAGGTCGGTCACGTCCATGCAGGCGCCGAACAGCCCGACGACCTCGCCCGCGGCGTCCCGCTCGGCGACCGCGTGGGCCAGCACGACGCGGATCTCGCCGTCCGTACGAACGAAGCGCGGACGATGCTCGTAGGCCTCACCTCCCATGGCGGTCCTCTCAAGGGCGACGCGCACATCCTCGCGGTCCTCCGGATGGAACGTGTCGAGCACCGCTTGCTTCGTCGGCGCCCCGGCCCCGGGTGGACGGCCGAAGATGGGGTACATCCCGTCCGACCACGTGATGCGCTCGCTGGGGAAGGCGATGCGCCAGTGGCCGATCTTGGCCCAACGCTCCGCCATGCCGAGGTCGCGGTTTGCCCGGTGCAGTTCGTTCTCGCGCGCCTGCAGGGCGACTTTCGTCTCCTGCAGGCGAAGGTGCGAGACGGCGAGTGCGGCGAAGTCGCGGAGCCGGCGCCTCCGCGCGTCATCCAGCGCCCGCGGCTGCGTGTCGATGAGGCAGAGGGTGCCGAGCCGCAGGCCGTGCTTCAGGCTGAGTGGCGCGCCGGCGTAGAACCGGATGCCGGGCGCGCCGGTGACGAGCGGGTTGCCCGCGAAGCGCGGGTCCAGGCCGGCATCCTCGACCACGAGGATGTCGTCTGACCGGATGGCGTGGTTGCAGAAGGCGGCATTCCGGGCCGTGCTGACCGCGAAGGTCCCGACGCCCGCCACGAACCACTGCCGTTCCGCGTCGACGAGGGAGACGGCCACGGTCGGCGTGCCGAGCATCTCGGCGGCGAGGCGGCAGATGGCGTCGAGATCGGGATCGGGCGGCGAACCGAGGATGCCGAGGCTGCGCAAGGCCGTCAGGCGTTCGGCCTCGTGATCGGCAGGCGGGATCATGCGCTCGTCCAGTGCCCGGCCGTTCGACCGGCCTTCATCGGGAGGGGCGGGCGGCTCGCTGCGCCGCCGTTCAAGCAAACGTATCGCCGTCAACCGTTAAGGCATACCTACGGGGGGTTCTGGTCCGGCATTCTGGCCCGGCCGCCTCGCTAGACTGGCCATGACAGGGCGCCGGCGTCTTGTGGGCCGGGGCGTGGGCTCGCGCGGCATGCCGCGTCCCCCGGCCGGCCTTCCCTCGAAACGGTCGCGACACGCGACTTGCGGGAGCCGCGGTCTGAGCCGCGCGGCCTCGGCCCGCCGACCCACGCAGGGCCCAGCGGGGGCCTGGCCATGGCCGGTCTACCCCAGGGCCGGGCTGCATCGGCGCCGGTTCCCGACGGCGCCATGGCCGTGTTCGGCACAATGTCCGCGAGCGAGCGCTGCCGCGAGGGAGGCTCCGCACCGGCACCTGGCCCTGGGCTCCAGCGGCGTCGCGTCGGAACGGGCGACCGCGTCCGGCCCGGTGTCCATTCGGGTGGCGCGCCGAGGCGCGGCCGAGATGGCTCCGGAGGGCGATACGCATCCGCTGAAAGGCTTGTTTAACCTTACCGCCATTCGCTGGCGGGCCATGGTCCGAAATGCTTGCCGTCCGTCGCCGGGTGCCGTAGGTATGGCCATGGCCATGGATGCCCTGGCCTGCAGCTTCGTTCAGGGCTGCGCCGCTTCAGGCCAGGGGAGCACGCCATGTTCAACGACCTTCGCTCCGCCGTCAGGCGCATCGAGGAGGAGATCGAGAAGGTCGTCGAGGAGCAGAACAGGTTCCTGCGCTCGACCGCGTCGCGTCTGGCGGTCCTCTACCTTCAGAAGGAGCGCATGGAGGAGCTGTTGGCAAAGGCGGGGACGGAGCCTGTCCCGATGCCCTCGCCCGTGACGCCGACCTCGCCCCCCGCGCCGGCGAAGCCCGTGCGGACGGGGGCGCCTTCCCTGGTCCTAGGTCGTGCGGCCACGGTGATCGTGGAGGCGCTGGAGCGGGCTGGAGAGGCCGGCCTGTCCGGGACCGAGCTGAACGATGCCGTCCGAGACGCCAAGATGAGCAAGGACGCTTCCGAGAAGGCGAAGACGCGTTTGAAGCGCCTGGGCCTGGTCCGCCACGATGAGCTTGCTCGCCGGTGGTACGCGCTGCCTCCGGCGTAAGTAGGCGCCAGATGACGGCGGCCGGAGAAGTCGGGGCGGGCGGGTGCCTGAACCTTAACCAACCGGGAAAAGTCAGTCCGGGCAAGCTACACCGCAGGTGTAAAAACTTGCCGGAACATGGTACTATTCGACTTGGATGATGGAGGCGTGCATGGCGGCCAGTCACCTCAAGCGGGCGTTGACCTCTCGCCCGCATGCTCCGGCGGCTGACCGGCCGGTCGGGCGGGCACGGGCTCGTGGCCCGCCCTTGGGTCGGGCTGACCCGGGACCTCAAGTCTCGGACGGGCAAAAAGAAACGCGCGGCCCATGGGCCGCGCGCTTTACCCTGAACTCGCCTCTCAGTGTCGCAGCTGCCGCGAGTGTCAGGCATCCCGCGCCCAAAGGCTCGGGATTGGCCAGCCAAGGCCAGCGGGTTTCTCCGAGAGGCTGCCAGGCCGCTCGGATCGACGAGAGTACACTAGCCGCACATGCGCGCCTGCGCAAGCGTCTCGTTGCGTTCGTCCTGGATCCCGTTGGCGACCATCGCCGAGGACCCGCCCCCGAGGGGCGCGGGCCCGGTCCCTTCGCCTGCGAGAGGACAAGACCCATGGACGACCTGGATTTCGGTGGCCTCACCGACGACGACCCCGTCTCCGCTGCCTTCCTCGACCCCGACTTCGACCGGTGGGACGGCGACATCGCGCGCGCCCTGGGCCGCCGGGCCGCCGACATCGACGGGCGGGGCCCCTCCGACGGGGACGACGCCGACCGCTGAGCGTCCGCACCGCGGTTCGCTCCCCTCCCCCGGCCCAGGCCGGGGGAGTCCCCTGTCCAGCGACGGGCCGCCCCGCGGCCGTCATGCCGGAGTTCCGTGATGAAGACCCGTGACCAGGAAACGAACGCCTCCCCTCCCGCCCTCGATGATCCCGCCCGGGCAGCATCGTGCCGCCAGGTGCCGCCGGACGCGCACGACCGGTACAGGCCGGTCAACGTCCCCTCCCCGCGTGCGCTGGCGTGCGTAGGCATCAGCCAGGCAGCCCTCGCCGTTCGCGTCGCGGACCTCGGCCTCGACGTCGTCCACATGACGCTGGGCCGCGACGAGGGCACGGGCCTAGTCGTCGCCGCCGCCCTCGACGCGGAGCGGCGCAGACCGGTCGATGTCCTCAGGCTGTTCGGTGACGGCTCGGGCGCGGCGGGCGGGCTCGGTGCGGCCTGGCCGTGCCTGGGCGTGCCGGAAGTCATCGTGGTGGACCACGCCGTCGGGTACCATGACACGGGCTTCCACGAGGCCGCGTGGCGGATGGGGATCCAGGTCCTGCACCGGCCCGCACGTGCACTTCCGGGACAGGCGCACCTCAACGCCCTGTTGGGCCGGTCCGGGGCCTGTCGGGACGGTCAAGGGCGAAGCGCCGTGACCATGGCGGCGCTCGTCGGCGCGGTGCATGCCTGGATCGCCGCGTGCTACGCGTCCCCGCGCAGCCGTGACGTGGATCCGATGCGGACCGTCCCGCCCGCCGGCCCGCCGGCAGCGTCGCGGGCTCATGCCTGGGCGTTGCGGGGCAAGGCCGGCCGGAACATGGTCGACCGGATGGCGGCAAGCCGCCGCTAGGCCCGGCAGGGCCATGGGCCGCCGTCGCCCGCCGGGCCCTGACGTCCGACCCGGAGGGCGAGGCGCGCCCAATCCAGGGGCCGATGTCCCTGCTTCGCGGCCCCAGCGGACATCGGGCCGCGGCAATCCCTCGCCGAGTGGCAGGGGCCGTCGGAAGCCAAGCCGCTCGCCGGGCGCAACCGACAGGCGCTTTGAGAAGGCGTCGAGGCGGGGGCAGGGGCGCGCGATGGTGGGCACGAGCGTCGCCGTCCCCGCGCCGCTGCAGCGATGCACCGACGGGGCCCGGCACGACCGCGGCCCCGCCGGGCTCGCCCTCGCCCTCCGGCCGGTCGGATGGTGCGGAGCGCCCGGCGCACCCCTCCTCGTCGAGACGCACGTGCCCGCCTCGGGCACCCGGCGGCCCGGGCCACGGTTCCTGACCCGGCGCCATCGGCGAACCATGTCCCCCGACCTCCGCGGCCGCCACCTCCTCGGATTGGAGGGCCTCGTGGGCGTCGAGCCAGTCACCGATGCGCTGGTCGACCCGGTCGGGAAGACGCCAGGGCACCGAATTGCACATGGGAGGAGCAGAACTCGCCCGGGAAGTCGAAGGGGGAAGCAGCCACTCGCCGCCGGTCTCGTGGTCGAGACGCCCGAGGAAGGTGGGCTCTCCGCTCGCGGGATCGCGCGGTACCAAGCTCCACCGCATGTGCATGGCGTTAAGGACGAAGGACTCGATCAGGGCCCCGCAGGTGCCGAGCGATAAGCTGGCAACGCGCCAGGTGCCGCAGCATGCTCGACCGTGAGCGCGCCCTTCCCCGCGAGCAGATCCCCGATCCCGGTCAGGGGTTCCGAGCGGTTGTGAAACACGCGGAAGGTCCAGACCCCGCTCAACTCCCCGTCCGCGTCACCGCCCTCACCGGAGTTAGGCGAGACCAGCGCTCGGCCTGAGAGCCACGCAATCCTGTGACCGCGCGGGCCAGGCCTTGCTTGGCACACGGATGTCCCCGCTTGCGGCCGAGGATCGGAGGGCGGGCCGCAGCTTGTCCCTTTCACGACCGCCCGGACGATCAACGCGTGCTCCCGGGCGGAGCAGCACTCTGCCGATTCGGGCCCGCGCCACTCGCGAGCAGCGGTCCCGGCGGGCCCCGCGAGGGTGCCTGATCCGCGGCGGGGCGGCTCCGTCCCAACTCTCCGGTGCCCGCATGCCCACTTCCGGCCAAGTTCCGTGTGCCTTCAACGCGTCCGACGCTTCTACCGCCGGCATCCCGCCCGTCTCGGAGGAGGAAATCCGTCGGGCGATGCGGGCCGTCTTCGCGGTTTGCGCGCCCGAATCGAGCATGATCCTGAACGTGTTGCTGGACAACCTTCTCACTGCCAGCCAAGCGGGAGGCATCCTGCGGTCCAAGCTGCACGGCCTGGACGTCGGCTTACGCAAGCACCTCAGGCAGACGTGGCTCGACGGGGTCGTCATGCCGCTCGCCAGGTCGCGCAACCCACTCCATCGCGCCGCCTTCTCCGCCTTGCCGCAACTGCGGGACCCGCGGGACGTCTCCGGCCTCCTCGCGGCTGTCGGACAGATCGCGGGCGAGGTCCCGGAGCACACCACGGCGCGGGATCACCTCGACGGTGCCGTCCGCTTCCTGGAGGCGCTCCCGATCCTGATGCGCGCGGTCGAGGCCCTCGAAGCCCGGACCTTCGCCCAGGGGGCGGGCCGCTCGCGAGCGGTCGGGTACGATTCGGGGGCACGCGACGACACGCTTGCCCGTCAGGTGCGGTCGGTCGCGCATGAGTTCCGCAAGACGGCGCGGAAGGCGCTCGCGCCCCTCGTGGTGCGCCTCGCGGACGCCATCTTCGAGGCGGAGTTAGGAGCGGTCCGAAGCGCGTCGTTCGCCCGGGCCGCGCCGGTTCTGCGGTCGCCCCCGGTCGGGGGACCGAGGAAGCGGGGCTTGGAGGGGCCGCCCTGGCGTCGTCGCCTGCTCGAAGGGCTGCAGGGCGATATCTGGGGCGGCTTGGGGGAGGCGCTGGAAACCGTGCTGCGGCGCCATCCCGGGCTGGAGGTCATGGAGGTCGCCGTCGAACGCAGCGGCGACCTGTCCGGGCGGGCTCGGGCTATCCTGGCGCGACACGGGATCCGGTTTGCGGTCGCCACCTGCTTCGACCTTCAGCTCGGCTCGATGCAGCACAGGGCAGAGGATCTCGTCGGGCCCGGCCACCGGGCCGACCGGCCCGCCTGGGCCGAGGTGGACGCGTGTCTAGACGCCCATGTGCCGCCGGAACTCGACACCTCCTCCTTCCGCCTGATGCGCCGCATCCTGGAACGGGACGGCGGCGACGGCTTCGTGCTCGATGCCTACGCGGAGGACCAGCTCGTGATCGCTTGCCGCGCCGGTGGCCAGCTTCCGGCGGATTTCGCGGACTGGCTCGTCCGGGCCGCCGACGCCGAGGGCGTGACCCTGCGGTTCGCCGCCGACGACGGTGGACCAGCGGTCTCCAAACTGGCGCGCGTCGGCTTCGCGTGGGTGGAGGGAAAGGAGCGGTTCTTCATGACGCGGTCGGCCGCGCCCGATCCAGGAACAGGCCCCTTGCCCTGAACGGCGTTCTGCCGGGCGCGGGTTGAAGGGAGGGCCGGCCGATGTCGCGGGCGCCGGCCCCACATAGCGCGAGCGGCGCAAGCCCCGGGCCGACGTCGCCGGTCCGGGTTCGATGATGAACCGGGGCGCCTTCGGGGCGCGCCGGCACCGGTCGGCAGCCGCCCTGCCGGCTCGGCACGTGGCGACGGAAGCCTCGGGCCGCACAGTATCGTAGGAGGGATCGAGCGGGCACTCTCCGGTTCCCCCTGTCCTCTTGAAGCGACGCGAGGCGGCACGGCGGCGCCATGTTCCTCGGGCCGCACCTACCATGGCCGGGCGCGTGCCGGGATCGGACGCGGATGGAACGGCCGCGGGCATGCTCCACGGCCGCTCGCGTTGCCGGTGGCGAGGCCTCGGGATGTCGCCCAGCCGCGCGGGCATTGGAAACGGCCAAGGTTCCCGCGACCGACGGTCCGGCAGCCGGTGAAAGCACGCAGCGCCTTATGGACACCAAGCTCGAACTCATGTTGTTGTCGAGCTTAGATGACAGGGGGAGCCGACATGGTGATCGTCAGGATGCCGGGTGGCGACGTCGAGTATATCGCTCCGGACGAGCTCCTGTGGATGCGTCAGGCTTTTGACCACGAGTTCAAGGATGCGGTGATGCTCCGCATCACAGGTGACCGGATCTACTCCGTGGAAACGGTGGCTTCCCTGGCCGCGAAGTTCGCCGCAGCCGGGGCTGCCATGGCTCGGCTGACCCCTCCCGAGGGGGCCATCGAGATGATGGTCAGCGCGGAACGGGTCCGCGAGGTCGAGCCGCCGAGCCCCGCCATCCACCACGAGGGCGCCGGATCGGTCCTCAAGTTCGGTCCCAAGCTGATGCTCGCTGTGCGTGAGAGCGAGGCCGAAGCGGAGGCCGTCCTGGCCGAGGCGCTCAAGGGTCGGTCGCCGGCACCTGCGGCATTGGCCGCGGCGGCCCTGGGAGGCGCCATCGTCGGTGCTGCGGTCGCCGTAGCCGTGACGGCGCCGGGTGCGGAAGGCCCGGATCGCGAGCCACAGGAGCGCCCGGAACCGGCGTGAGGGCCGCGGCGGCGCGCCGGGCCCGCTCGTGCCCCCTCGCCCGGCCCGCCAGTGCCGTCGGGGCGGGCCATCTGTGTGTTCGCGCGCCGGGTGTGGCTGCCGGCGGGCACGGCTGGCGATGCAGACGACGCGTCGCCGCGCGCCGCTTCCGCTCAGGGTGCGGGCTCCGAGCAGGACACGCCGGTCGCGCAGGGCGCTGGCATGCGCCGCTCCTCCGAGTTCGGTGTAGGCGGGGCTAGGCCGAGCCCTCCGGAGCGGCCGGTCCCCGCCGATCTCGTTCGCCCTATGTTCCAATCCTGGTGCGCCTGCCCTAGTGTCTTGCCGGCGCGAGTGGCACCGTTCCGAACGGAATCCGTGGACAACAGCGGAATCCCGGCGTGACGCGTCGGCGGGCCGGAACGTAGACCGGGGTGCACGGTGTTGTGGGTGGGCGGTGGACCGGGCGTCCTCGCCGCAACGGGATCGAGGGATGGCAGATCAACTCGACTGGGGACGCCTCCTCAACTCCCAGCGGCGCAAGGGTAAGGCCGCAGGCAGAGCCTACACGGCGCGGCTGGGCGAGGACCGGACCGAGCACGAGCGTGACCACGACCGTATCCTGTTCTCGACGCCGGTGCGGCGCCTCCAGGACAAGACCCAAGTCTTCCCCTTGGAACGCAACGACAGCGTCCGCACCCGGCTGACCCACAGCCACGAGGTGGCGAACATGGCGCGGAGCATGGGGACCACCCTCGCCTTCGTGCACGGCGGGGCACTGGGGTTCCCCGCGGAGGTCGAGCCCCTGCGCAACGTGCCCGCCCTCCTTGAGGCCATCGGGCTCGCCCACGACCTCGGCAATCCGCCATTCGGACATCAGGGTGAGACCGCGATCCAGACCTGGGTGAAGCGCCACTCCGCCCGGCGAAAGGATGACCCGACCTCGTTCGACATCTTCGACGCGCCGGACCTGAGCGAGCCGATGCGCCGTGATTTCCTGAAATTCGAGGGCAACGCACAGGCGTTCAGGCTGCTGACGCGATTGCAGATCCTGAACGACGACTTCGGCCTGAACATGACCTATGCCTTCCTGGCGGCCCTGATGAAGTACCCCGTGCCGTCGGACGCGGTCGACAAGACCTCCCAGGCAAGAAAGAAGTTCAACTTCTTCCAATCGGAGGCCGAGATCGCCGCCGAGGTCTGGGCCGAGACCGGCTTGCGGCAGGGCGTCCGCCATCCCCTGACCTTTGTGATGGAGGCTTGCGACGACATCGCGTACTCGGTGGTGGACGTCGAGGACGCGGCCAAGAAGAAGCTGATCAACTTCAACGTGCTGATGGCTTGGCTGCGTCACGACGCTTGCGACGACGAGTTGACGCTCGACGTCTGCGAGCGGGCCGAGCGCAGCCACGCCGAGTTCCGGGACGCGGGATTGTCGCCCGGTGAACTCGACGACATCTCGATGCAGATGTTCCGCGTCGACGCCATCGGGAAGATGGTGCGGGCCGCGGTCGGGGCGTTCGTGGCGAACCGGGATGCCATCATGGCCGGCGCGTTCGACAGGGAGCTGATGGCGGCCTCCGAGGCGGTCGTGCTGTGGACCTCGTTGAAGCGCTTCGCCAAGTTTCACGTCTACCGCCACCGCAGCGTCCTCGAAGTCGAGCTCGACGGGCACCGGACCGTCCACGAGCTCATGGACATGTTCTGGAAGGCCATCGTCGGGCGCAAGGATCCGGACGACCTGCGCTCCGACCGCGAGGCGTTGCCGGCCTACGTGTATTCCCGGATCTCGGAGAACTACCGGCGCGTCGCCGAGGCGCCCGGGAACGCGATGCCGTTGCGCTACCGCGAACTGCAGCTCGTCACCGACATGATCTCGGGTATGACCGACACGTTCGCGGTGTCCCTGCGCGACGACCTGAGGCGGCACCATGGCTGACCTTGGCTCCCCCGTCCGCGACGGCGCGGAGCTGTGCCGGCGGATGCAGGCCTTCCTCGCGGACGAGGCTCGCGGGGGCCCCGAGATCGCGGATCTGATCGGCCATCTCGGGCAGGTGGGCGAGGTTGCGATCTTCGGCGGCATGGCTCGGGACCTCGCCCGGGGCGGGGCTGCGGCCTTCGCGTCGGACGTGGACCTGGTCGTGCACGCGCCGCCGGCGCGCTTGGCGGAGCTGATGCGGGACGGCGCGGCCGTTCGGAACCGCTTCGGCGGCTACCGCATCGCCGGGCGCCGCCACACGTACGACGTGTGGGCCCTACCCTCCACTTGGGCGGTCCGGTCCGGCCACGTGCAGGCCGCCCATCTGGCCGACCTGGTGCACACCACCTTCTTCGACTGCGACGCCGTGGTTTACCTGTGCGGCTCCCGCCAGGTTCACCACGGGCCGCGTTTCACGGCCTGGCTGCGCGACGCGGTCGTCGACACCAACCTGGAAGAGAACCCGAACCCGCACGGGGTCGTGGTCCGCGCGTTACGGATCCTCCTCGAACATCAGCAGGCCGTCGGGCCTGGCCTGGAGAGGTATCTCCGCAGGATGGCCAAGGGGCATGCGGGGAGCCTCGACAGGAACCTCGCATCACGCCTGTCCAGCATCCTGGCAGACCTGCGCCCGCTATCCTCCGGCACGGGGCCACGGCCGCCGGCGCGGCACGCGGGCGCGCCGACCGGCCTTGCCCGGAGCGAGCAAGCACGACCGTGATAATGGGGCCCTGCGGCCCTCGCCACCGTGGCGGGTGAAGAGGAACCCGGCCGGGACGGGCGGGACCGGACGAACCGGTTTAGGAGCCCCGACCGTGCCCATCGTGCGCCGCCGGCGCCGAGGTGCCCCGGATCGTCCTGGTCCGGCCCGCGCGATCCCGGCTTCGAGGCCGGGGCGCCTCGCGAGTTGCCGGGCCTTGTCCACGGAACCGACCTTGCGCCGAGGCGGACGCCACCACCCCTGGCCACCGGGCCGAGGTCGGGCGTCAATCAACCCACGGCAGCGCGCGGCGGGCGGCAACGCATGGTGACTGCGTGCGAGCATGGCCGTGTGGCCAGGGCGCGCGCCGACCACGTCCCATCGGGGCGCGGGCGCGTTTCCCGGACCGGAATGCCCTTGGAGATGGCCGGTCGACGGGGTGCGGCGCCGCGACGAGGGGAAGGGGCGCGGGCCGGGCGGCACGCTCCCGGGTCCAGCTCGATCAAGGCCGTGGGTTGGGACGCTGCAGGGCGCCTGACGGATGCTTCCGGGGGTGTTCCTCGGCGGGCTCCTCCAGGTCGGCCAGGATCGGGCAATCCGGCCGGTGGTCGCCCGAACAGCAATCAACCAATGTCTGGAGCGTGGCGACCATCTGGCTCAGGTGGGCGATCCTCTCGCGAAGCTCGATCATGTGCGCCGTCGCGACCCGCTTGACGTCGGCGCTCCGCCTTGACCGGTCGCGCCACAGGTCGAGGAGCTCGTTGATCGCGGCCATGGAGAAGCCAAGGTCCCGGGCCCGCCGGACGAAGCGCAGCATGTGCACGTCCTCGGACGAGTAGTCCCGGTAGCCAGAATCCCTGCGGCCGGCCGGCGGGATCAGGCCGGTCTGCTCGTAGTAGCGGATCATCTTGGCCGAGACGCCGGAGGCCCTGGCTGCCTGACCGATGTTCATGGAGTTCCTCCCATCGCCGGCGCGCCGACCTGGCGGAGGCCGGCGCGCGGTATCGCCTCCTCCGGACGGAAGCCGCGCAGCCGCAGCGCGTTGCCGAGGACGAAGACGCTCGACAGGGCCATCGCGGCCGCGGCGAGGACCGGCGACATCAGGACGCCCCAGGCGGGGTATAGCGCCCCTGCTGCCACCGGGACCAGGGCCGTATTGTAGGCGAATGCCCAGAACAGGTTCTGCCGGATGTTGGCGATGGTCGCGCGCGACAGCGCGATGCCGGTCGCGACCCCGCCCAGGCTGCCCGACATCAGCACCACGTCGGCGGCCTCGATGGCGACGTCGGTGCCGGTGCCGACTGCCAAGCCGACATCCGCTTCCGCGAGTGCGGGCGCGTCGTTGATGCCATCGCCGATGAAGGCCAGCTTACCGTGCTCCGCCTTCAGCCTACGCACCGCCTCGACCTTGCCGGCGGGCGGCACCTCGGCGACCACCTCGTCGATGCCGAGCCGCCGCGCGACGGCCTCAGCCGTGCGGCGGTTGTCGCCCGTGATCATCGCGACCTTGAGCCCGAGGGCGCGCAGCGCGGCGACCGCGGCTGGGGTCGTGTCCTTCATGGGGTCGGCGACCGCGATGACCGCGGCCAAGCGCCCGCCGATGGCGGCGTAGAGCGGGGATTTGCCCTCGTCGCCCATCCGCGCCGCGGCCGCGGCGAAGGCCCCGACGTTCAGCCCGAGCTCACGCATGTAGCGGTCGGCGCCGATCTCCACCCGCTCGCCGTCGACCTCGGCCCTGGCGCCGAATCCGGCGACGGCTTCGAAGGCCTGGACCTCGGGTAGCGGAATGGCCTCGGCCTGCGCCGCCGCTACGATGGCCCGTGCGATCGGGTGCTCGGACCTGTCCTCGACGGCCGCGATCCGCCCCAGTACGTACGCACGGTCGAAGCCTGCGGTCACCTGCAGATCCGTCAGGGCGGGACGACCCTCGGTCAGCGTGCCGGTCTTGTCGACCGCGACGACCTTGGCATCCCTCAGGAGTTGGAGCGCCTCACCCTTGCGGAAGAGGATGCCCAGCTCGGCGGCCCGACCGGTGCCGACCATGATCGAGGTGGGTGTGGCGAGGCCCATGGCGCAGGGGCAGGCGACGATGAGAACGGCCACCGCATTGACGAGCGCGAAGGTCAGCGCCGGCGACGGCCCGAGCACGATCCAAGCGGCGAAAGTCAGCGCCGCCGCCGCCATCACGGCTGGCACGAACCACATGGTCACCTTGTCGACCAAGGCCTGGATCGGCAGCTTCGAGCCTTGAGCCTCCTCGACCATGCGGATGATCTGCGACAGCACGGTCGCCTCGCCGACCGCCGTCGCGCGACAGGTGAGCGCACCCTGCCTGTTGACGGTCCCGCCCACCAGCGTGCTGCCTCGGGTCTTCGCCACCGGGACCGGCTCGCCGGTGATCATCGATTCGTCGACGTAGCTCTCCCCGTCGGTCACGGCGGCGTCCACGGGGATGCGCTCGCCGGGGCGCACCTCGACGATGTCGCCGGCCACGACGTCTGACACCGGGATCTCGACCGAGGTGCCGCCGCGCCGGACCCGGGCGACCTTCGCCTGCAAGCCGGCCAGTCTCGTGATCGCCTCGGAGGTGCGTCCCTTGGCCCGGGCCTCCAAGAAGCGGCCGAGCAGGATCAAGGTGACGATGACGGCCGCCGCCTCGTAGTAGACGTTGACCGTCCCCGCGGGCAGCAAGGATGGCGCGAAGGTCGCGACGGCTGAGTAGGCGTAGGCCGCGAGCGTGCCCACCGCCACGAGCGAGTTCATGTCCGGCGCGAGGCGAACCAGCGCGGGGATGCCCTTCACGTAGAAGCGGATGCCGGGCACGGCGAGGACCAAGGTCGTCAGCGCAAACTGGACGTACCAGCTTTGCTGCATGCCGATGGTCCGCGCGACCATCGCGTGCATGCCGGGGATGAGGTGCGAACCCATCTCCAGGACGAAGATGGGCAGCGTCAGCACGGCGGCGATGGAGAGATCGCGCCCGAGGCCCGAACGCTCGGTCTCCCTGCGCCGCGCGGCCTCATCGTCGACGGAGGGGGACCCGCCGACCGGACGCGCGGTGTAGCCCGCGGCGGAGATGGCGGCGGCGAGTGCGTGCAGGTTGGCCGTGCCGCGCACGCTCGCCCGCTCGGTCGCGAGGTTCACCGTCGCCTCGGCGACACCCGGCACCGCCTTGAGCGCGCGCTCGACGCGTCCGACGCACGATGCGCAGGTCATGCCCTCGATGGAGAGCTCGACGGCTTGTGCAGGCACGGAATAGCCGGCGGCCTCGACGGCCTGCGCCAATCGCTCAGGATCGAGCGAACCACTGGCCCGGATATCTGCGCGTTCCGTAGCCAGGTTGACGCTGACGGCCTCGACGCCCTCGACCTTGCCTAGGGCCCGCTCGACACGGCCGACGCAGGACGCGCAGCTCATCCCCTCGACAGGCAGGCTGATTGTCGTTCCCGCGGCCTTCCTCGGCCTGGACTGAGCCTCCATCGGCCAACTCCTCAGGTGTCATGAACCGGACGCCGCCGGAAATGGGGCTTCCCATCGTTGGAAGGTCAAGGGTGGGATCTCGCGAAGGCGGGTTTCGCCCTTCCGGCGGCGCGCGGATGCGTCGTCCTCCATGCCTCGAAAGAGATCCGGTCCCTTTGCCGCCTTCCGTCGCGGAGATGGCGTGCGGCTGCCGCATGAGGCACGTCGCGTAGGCAGCGCGCGTGGCCGGCCCGCACGCCACGGCCGGAGCCGGAGGGCGCTGGCGGCGGACGTCGAACGCGGGAACCTGGCGGAAGCGAGACGGGGATGAACATGCCCGCACATCTTCGTGGCCGGCGCTCTTCCGTCGCCGGCAGGACGGCGGTCGAGCCCGGCAGGCGGCCGTCCGTGCGGACGTGATCGGCCGGTGCGGGCCAGGGACCGACGCCGAAACGGGGCCTGCGCCGGCGGCACGGCGGCGTCCCCCCCCCCCTGCTCCCGAGCCGGTTCAGCAGCCGGGCCGGTGCCGCTTTCCCGAGGCGGCTCAGGTGCATCCTGCCGCGTGGTCGGAGCCGCTCAGGCGGCTGACACGTCGGTGCTCACCGCCGGAATGCGGACCGGGCGCTGCGGCCCGCACCCGGCCGTCGACCGCGACGGACGACCCGGGAGCGTCGTCGGTCGTGAACGCCGGAGGCCCCCGGGTCGCCGTCATGTTCGGTCGGGATATTCATTTTCATCCACAAGCAGCAGCGCCGCGTCGACGACGTCGCGGAAGGCCTGCGAGCGTTCGCAGGCCGCGAGGAGGCGCCGCGTCCATGCCTCCGACGGGAGGGCGGCGCCCTTGTGCCGGCCGCCGAGGTAGGATCGTATCGCTGCCTCCAGCTCCGGGCGGGGGGTATGTCGACCGCGCAAGAGTTTTGAAATGTTGGCTTGGCTGGAGCCCAGCGTGCGGGCGAGCGCGTCCTGGCTCAGGCCGTCCTCGCGGCGGGCTCGTTCCAGCGCCGCCGCGATGGTGGCGCGCTCTCCGTCGCCGGATCCTGCCTTGCGTCCTCTCATGGTTTGAATGAAAATGAATATCCGGGGACGGCGTCAAGGGGAATCGCGACTATGCTGCTCGAAGCGGACGGCCGCCCGAAGGCTGCACGGCGTACGCTGCCCGATCCGGATGCCGAGGTCGTGCCCGGGGTCCGCTGGGGTCGGCCCGAGTGGGTGCCGAGTGCCGCGTTCTGGGCGGACATGGTCAGCCGCGCCAGCGAGCAGTCCGACGGGTTCGTCAACCGCGACGGCTCCCTGCAGGAGGAGGTCGGGTTCTGCCTGCTCGGCGGCTACGGCATCACGGCTGAGGTCAACCATGCCGTTCACGACCGGTTGGTGGAGGCCGGCGTGTTCGTGCCGGGACGCCGCCCGGCCGAGGCGGATATCGAAGCTCTCCTGCTGCAGCCGGTCCTGCTCGGCGGCCGCCCGGTCCGCTACCGCTTCCCGCACCAGCGGGCCCGACGGCTCGCGGTCGCGTTGGGGATGATCGAGGATGAGCCGCCCCCGACCGACGACGCCCTGGGGTTCCGCCGCCACCTCATGCGGATCCCGGGCATCGGGCCGAAGACCGCATCCTGGATCACCCGCAACTGGCTGGGCAGCGACGAGGTCGCGATCCTGGATATTCACATCATCCGGGCCGGTCTCCTGATCGGCCTCTTCGACCGCTCGATGCGGGTGCCGCGCGACTACGAGGCGCTGGAGCGGCGCTTCCTGGAGTTCTGTGGGGCGC
This sequence comes from Methylobacterium endophyticum, assembly GCF_050591105.1. Classification (NCBI taxonomy): domain Bacteria; kingdom Pseudomonadati; phylum Pseudomonadota; class Alphaproteobacteria; order Hyphomicrobiales; family Methylobacteriaceae; genus Methylobacterium; species Methylobacterium endophyticum. Next base: position 24,417 of record NZ_JBNHES010000021.1, on the reverse strand, counting down.
TCGGCGCCAGGCCGTCCCTGCTCGACGCGGTGATGTGGCGGGCGATGAGGAATATCGGCCGGGGTCCCGTTTGACGGCGGCCGGCGAAAGAGGCCACTATCGTCTAGGTTTGCGTCCAGGGATCGCGATGTCAGGCGGTAGCAAGTCCAGCACACGCAGGGGCCCGCGTCTGGGGCCAGGTACGCCGTCACCGGTGTCGCCCCGGGGGCAGGAGGGCCAGGGCGGCGTCGAAGGGCTCGGCGGGAGCGCGGACCCATGCAACCTGCGCTACGACACCGACCTGACGGGCGTCCGGACCCCTGCGGTGGCGACGGTCCGCGAGCGGGACGTCCTGGACGTGACCCTGCACCGGGAGGATCCCTTCGAGACGGCCGTGTGCCGCACGCGGCCCGCGGCCGACATCGTCGGCTCGCTCGCGGGCATGGAGGGCTTGGACCAACTCCTCGGCTGCCTGCGGGCCGGGCATCGGTACGAGGCCCGGGTCATCGAGGTCGACCGCACCCGCTGTCGCGTCCTGGTCGAGCGGGTGGCGCGTTGATCGTCGCCGGCGGCTGCTACCTGGAAGTCTGTGCCGTCCCGCGCTGGAGGCGCCTCTTCGGCTCCGGAGGGCGGGCCGCCGCATCGGTCGGCCGGCTGTCGCCCGGGACCGAACTCCATACCTATGCCCACCGGGGGTGGGTCTCGGACGTCCGAAGCTCGATGCACGCGTTCGGCGTGGGCGCGACCGTCCAACCGATCGACGAGAGGATCTCGTTCTCCTACTTCCATCCCCTCTCGCCCGCGCTGCTCGAACCGGCCGTGCCCGCTGCGCAACCTGCCCTCACCGTGTCCGGCGACGTGGTGCTGCGGTTCGGCTTCGTGGAAGGCGACGCCGTCGTTTCGGCGCGGCGCGCCGTCCACGATCCGCAGACCGGCCATGCGGCGAGCCCCTTCCGCGCCAACGGGTCCCGGGCCGAGCGCCTCGCCGTCGTGCTGAACCAGGGCGAGGCGGAGGCCGCGACCGGCGCGGCGGGCGACGACGTGGGCGCCGCGCTGCTCGCCGCGCACGACGCCGAGGTCGTCGTGGTCAAGCGCGGGTGCGAGGGCGCGCGAGTGTTCCGGGCCGGAGGCGTGCCGGCCGACATCCCGGCCTACCGCTCCGAGCGCGTGTTCAAGATCGGGTCCGGCGACGTGTTCAGCGCGGCCTTCGCGCACCATTGGGGCGAGCGCGGGCTGGGCGCCGTCGACGCCGCGGACCTGGCCTCGCGCAGCGTCGCACACTTCGTCGACTACCACGCGCTGCCCCTGCCCCCCGCTGCCGAACTCGCGTCCCAGCCCGCCCTCCCCGCTGGCCGACGTCCCGGCCTGATCTACCTGGCAGGACCCTTCTTCGACCTCGCGCAACGTTGGCTCGTCGAGGAGGCGCTCGAACGGCTCCAGGCACTGGGCGCGCCGGTGTTCTCTCCCCTGCACGACGTCGGTACGGGCCGTCCGGCCCAGGAAACCGCGGCCGCCGATCTCGAAGGCCTGGACCGCTGTGCCGCGCTGCTCGCGCTGCTCGACGGCGCCGATCCGGGCACCCTGTTCGAGGTCGGCTACGCGCGCGCTCGCGGCAAGCCCGTCGTCGTCCTTGCCGAGCGGCTCGACGACCCGAACCTGACGATGCTCGTCGGCACCGGCTGCCGGGTCGCTCGCGACCTGACATCCGCGCTCTACCAGGCGGCCTGGGCCGCCATGGAATGAGGGCGCTCCTGCTCTCGGGGGGCCTCGACTCGGCGGCCATCGCCGCCTGGCAGAGGCCGGACGTCTGCCTCACGGTCGATTACGGACAGAGGCCGGCCGAGGGCGAGATCGCCGCGGCGGCCTCGGTCGCGCGCGAGCTGGGGCTTCGCCACGAGGTCGCGCGGGTCGACCTGTCGGCCCTTGGACTCGGCCCGCTCGCGGGGCGTGCGGCCTCGGATCTGGCGCGCGCGCCCGAGTGGTGGCCTTACCGCAACCAGATGCTGGTGACGCTCGCCGGCATGCGGTTCGTGGCCGAGGGACTGACCGAGATCATGCTCGGGGCGATCCGGACGGACGTCCATGCCGACGGTCGCGCCCCCTTCCTGCGGACCGTCGACCGGCTGATGCACCTTCAGGAGGGAGGCGTCCGGGTCACGGCCCCGGCGCGCCACCTCTCGGCCCTGGAGCTTGTCAGGCGGTCGGGGATCCCCCGTTCACTCCTGGGCGCCACCTTCTCCTGCCATGTCATGGAATACGCCTGCGGTCGGTGCCGTGGCTGCGTGAAGCACCAGGAAACGCTGGCGCGCATCGATGGCGGCCCGGCCCGCGCCGACACCCCGGCCCAGGCGTCCGCGACGACGGGAGGTTGAGGCATGTCGGGAGGCCCCCCGGGCCGGCGAGGCCGGGCACCGCGGCGATTGCAACGATCCGGCGACGGTTGCGACCTCCACCTCACCGTCGACTTGGTAGGGGTGCGTCGTGAGGCGGCGGACCGGGTACGCGCGGGCGACGGTCTGGGGGTCGATCTAGTCCACGAGGGGGGCGCGGTCGGTGCGGTCTGCCGGAACGACGAGGGCGCCGTGGTCGGCGCGCTCGCCGCCTTCCCGGGTCTGACGCGGCTTCTCGACTGCCTCGCGCGGGAGGTGTCCTTCGTCGCCCACGTCGAGGAGGTCTCATCGACGCGGTGCGTGGTGACGGTATCGAGGATCGACCCATGATCATCGTGGGCGGCAGTTACCGGGAGGTCTGCGCCTACCCGGAATGGGACCGGATCTATGGCTCCGGTGGCCGGGCCGCCGTGGCCGTGAGCGGGCTCTCGCCCGGCTCCGTGCTGCACACCTACGCCTACTCGGGTTGGGCGGCGGACGTACGCGCGACCATGGCCTCGTTCGGGGTCCGTGCCGAAGTTGTCGAGATCGCGGAGGAACTCGTCTTCGAGTACTACCATCCCCTGAGCAAGGAGTTGGTGCCCCTGGCTTCGGCCGGTCTGCCTCGCATCGCGGTCTCCGGGGACGTCGTGTTGAGCTTCGGGATGCTGGAGGGGCCGGCCACGGTCGTGGCCGGCCGAGCGGTCCACGACCCGCAGTCGGACAGTCGCGAGGCGGCCTTCTCGGCGTCGGGATCGCGGGCGGGCGAACTGACATACGTGGTGAGGGATTATATGCTCTCCGCGGCGGACCCGTCGCAGGAGGCGATGGACGCGGCGACGCGCATCATGGCCGACGAGGGCGCCGCGGTCGTCGTCGCCCGCCACGCCATCGGCGGCGCCAGCGTCTATGTCGGTGACACGAAGCCGCGGCTGGTTCCGGCCTACATCTCGGACACCTGGTTCAAGATCGGCTCCGGCGACGTGTTCTGCGCCGCCTTCGCGCACTACTGGGGGGAGCGCCGGCTCGACCCCGTCGAGGCCGCCGACCTGGCGTCGCGCAGCGTCGCCCATTTCAACGACGGTCATCGCCTGCCTCTCCCGGCGCCGCATGCCCTGAGGGATCTCGTGCCGCAGCCGGACGCGACGCGGGGGGGACGGGTCTTTCTTTCGGGACCGGCGGCGACGCTGCCCCAACGCTGGCTCCTCGACCAGGCACGTTGGTGGTTGACGGGACTCGGGAGTGAGGTGTTCTCGCCGTTCCATGAGTACGGCGAGCGGCTTGCCGTGAGCGCCGGTCCCGCGCTCGCCGGGCTCAGGGACTGCACGGCCGTCCTCGCGCTCGCGGATGGCGGCGATCCAGGAACGAGCGCCGTCATCGGGCACGCCCGGGCCGTCGGGGTTCCCGTGGTCGTCCTGGCGGAGGCGGTGGCTGCGACGGACCTCGCGATGCATGCGGGCATGTCGTGCGAGATCGCCCGCGACTTCACTTCGGCCCTGTACCGCGCGCACCTGGCCGGAATGCGCTGACCCGACCGGACACCGTTGATGAGACCTCCGACCCGACCACCTCCCAAGCCGATCCGGGGCGTCTCGGCGGAGCCGGTCCAGCCGCATGGCCCGGCTTCGGCCGTGGACACCGTGGAGCGTCTCAAGTCGGCGCAGGAGACCTGGCAGGCGTTCCAGGATTATCTGGACCGCCGGATGCACTCGCGCTGGGTCTTTCGGGGCTGCGCGTCCCGCGAGTTCCTATGCGTGCCGAGTGCGGGTCGTGCGCCGAACCACGACCCGCTGTTCGAGGAGCACCTGTTCCGCGCCTTCAAGCGCGAGGCACGCTTGCACGTCTCGCTGCCGGGGGCGACGGATTGGGACTGGTTGGCCCTGGGGCAGCATTTCGGGCTGCCGACGCGCCTCCTGGACTGGACGACCAACCCGCTCGTCGCGTGCTTCTTCGCTGTCTCCAGCGACCCCCTGGACGCCGATGCCGTGATCTACGCCTACCCGGTCGACGACACGCTCGTCATCAATCCGGAGGAGGGGCCGGGCCCGTTCGAGATCGACCGCGTGGGCTTCCTGCTTCCGACCACGACGGCCCCGAGGATCGCGAGCCAGCGCGGGTTGTTCTCCGTCCATCCCAGGCCCAGCGAACCGTGGATGCCGAGCGGACTGGCTGAAAACAGCTTCGTCATACCGCGAGCAGTCCGGTCGCGCTTCCAGCGCAAGCTCTTCAGCCTCGGCATCGATGCGGCCCATATCTGGGCTAGCCTTGAGGGCGTGTGCCTCTCGCTGAGCTGGCAGTATCGGCAGCGTCTCGGCATTGGCGCCGCCGTATTCTGAGGAGGTTGCATGCCGGGCCCTGACGCAGCGAACACGGATGCGGCTGTCCTCCAGGCCGTCGCGACGGCCGTGCGGGAGATCGACCTGAGCGGGACCGAAGCCTGGGCTGACCTGGACGCCCTGTCGTCGAACACGCACGTCGACTCCGTCGAGGTCTTCGCCGACGAGATCAAGGTGCGTGGCGGCAGCTTCGAGGGACCGATCAACGTCCATTGCACCCTGAATTACGGGAGCGTCGCAGACGGCCTTACGGTATCGGAGACCTTTCCAGGCCGGTTCGAGGGCAGCCTCTCCCCCGCGGGACCGGTCATCCTGCGACTGAAGGTGGACACGAGCAGCTTCTACGCCTGAAACGGCCGCGGAAACCGCGGAGCATATCGATGACGACGGCGCGGAAGGATGGACACCACGCCCACGTCAGGCACGACGCTGACACGGACTTCTGACCGAAGACGGGACGTTTGTGCCTGACCTTGATTGCGGTCGTGTGTTCTTTGAACCTGACGAGGCCTTCGGATCATCAACGAGAAGGCGGACGGGCGCGACCTGCCGTTCAAGAGCGAGCCCGGGTCGTTACGAAATGCCCGGCGATGGTTGAAGCCGAGGGCCTGGGTCCCGGACGGCGTACCTGCCGCTGGGTGTAGTCGGCGGGGCGCCACGCACCCGGGGCTGGTGGCGCGGCCGCGCCGATATACGCCAAGCCTTGCTGCTCCCCACTCTCGTAAAGGCCGGATAATCTCTCCCCAAGGACTTCCGACTGCACGGTGTGCTCCCGAGCCCGGCGAGGTCTGAGGGGGACGCCGGCCTTGACGCAGCGAGTAGGCACCTTGCGCCAATTTCCTGCTAGCGAGCGCTACGGATGGCGAGCGCTCTTCTCGGCCTCGGTCTCGAACGCCAGCTGCCTGTTGACCACACCACGATGTCCGGAAGAACACCTAATCGCTTTCATAGGTCAGCCCATTCGCTTTGAAAGGCAGCCTAATCGCTTTCCCCCAGACTCCCCCGGCCTCACACGTCGAGATTGGCGACGGTGAGGGCGTTGTCCTGGATGAACTCGCGCCTCGGCTCGACCACGTCGCCCATGAGCTTGACGAAGAGGTCGTCGGCGTCGGTCGTGTCCTTGACCTTGACCTGGAGCAGCGAGCGCGAGTCCCGGTCGAGGGTGGTCTCGTAGAGCTGGTGCGGGTTCATCTCGCCCAGGCCCTTGTAGCGCTGGAGCTGGAGGCCCTTGCGCCCGAAGGCCATCACCGTCTCGAACAGGCCGACGGGCCCGTGAAGCTCGCTGGAATCGGTCTTGCGCACCAGGGTCGCGGGCTCGCCATAGACCTCGCGCAGGTTGTCCGAGAAGCCCGCGAGGCGGCGCGCCTCCTGCGAGGCCACCAGCCCGGCATCGAGGCTCGCCACCTGGCGGACGCCGCGCAGGGTCCGGCTCAGCCGGTAGCCGCCCTCGAAGGCCTCGCCCGTCCAGCCGCGCTCGATCTCGTCGGCGATGGCGTCGAGGCGCCGGGCCGTCATGTCGGCGAGCACCTCCGCCTCGGCCGGGTTCTCGGAGGCGTCGGGGCGGAAGGCGCCGGCGATCACCGCCTGCTCCACCACCGCGCGGTCGTAGCGGGTGTGCAGCGCCCCGAGGGTGGCGCGGAAGGCGCGCGCCTCCTCCACCAGGGTCCGCAGCTGCTCGCCGCCGAACTCGACGCCCGAGGCGAGGCGCAGAACGGCGCCCTCGATGCCCTGGTCGACGAGGTAATCTTCCAGCGCCCGCTCGTCCTTGAGATAGAGCACCTTGCGGCCGCGCTCGGCTTTGTAGAGCGGCGGCTGGGCGATGTAGAGATGCCCGCGCTCGATCAGCTCCGGCATCTGCCGGAAGAAGAAGGTCAGCAGCAGCGTGCGGATATGGGAGCCGTCGACATCCGCGTCGGTCATGATGATGATGCGGTGATAGCGCAGCTTCTCCGGGTTGAAGCCCTCGCGGTCCGTCGATGAGCGGCCGATGCCGGCGCCGAGCGCGGTGATGAGCGTGCCGATCTCGGCCGAGGACAGCATGCGGTCGGCGCGCACCCGCTCGACGTTGAGGATCTTTCCGCGCAACGGCAGGACGGCCTGGAAGGTCCTGTCCCGGCCCTGCTTGGCCGAGCCGCCGGCGGAATCGCCCTCCACCAGCAGGATCTCGCATTTCGTCGGGTCGCGCTCCTGGCAGTCGGCGAGCTTGCCGGGCAGCGAGGCGATGTCGAGGGCGCCCTTCCGGGTGACGGTCTCGCGGGCCTTGCGGGCAGCCTCGCGGGCGGCCGCCGCCAGCACCACCTTGGCCATCACCGAGCGGGCCTGGGCCGGGTTCTCCTCCAGCCAGGTCGAGAGCCCGGCGTTGAGGACGTTCTCCACCGCCGGGCGGACCTCCGAGGAGACGAGCTTGTCCTTGGTCTGCGAGGAGAATTTCGGGTCCGGCACCTGCACGGAGATGACGGCGGTCAAGCCCTCGCGGCAATCCTCGCCGGTGAGCGTGACCTTCTCCTTCTTGGCGATGCCGGAACTCTCCGCGTAGCCGGTGATCTGGCGGGTGAGCGCGGCGCGGAAGCCCGCCATGTGGGTGCCGCCGTCGCGCTGCGGGATGTTGTTGGTGAAGGGCAGCACCGTCTCGTTGTACGAGTCGTTCCACCAGAACGCGCATTCGACGCGGATATCGTCACGCTCGGCCCGCACGACCACGGGCTTCGTCATGCCCTCGATGGGTTTGCGCGAGCGGTCGAGATAGCGCACGAACGCCTCGATGCCGCCCTCGTAGCAGAGCTCCTCGCGCTTGTGCTCGGCATGGCGCGCGTCGGTGAGCACGATGCGCACGCCGGAGTTGAGGAAGGCGAGCTCGCGCAGGCGCTTCTCGAGGGTCGGATAGTCGAACTCCGTCATCGAGAAGGTCTCGGTGGAGGGCGTGAAGGTCACCTCCGTGCCGCGCCGGCCGTTGCCGGGCCCGACGATCTCGAGGGGGGCCACCGCGTCGCCATGGCGGAACTCCATGGCGTGCTCCCTGTCGTTCCTCCAGATCCTCAGCTTGAGGCTGATCGAGAGGGCGTTGACCACGGACACGCCGACGCCGTGCAGGCCGCCGGAGACCTTGTAGGAATTCTGGTCGAACTTACCGCCGGCATGGAGCTGGGTCATGATGACCTCGGCCGCCGAGACGCCCTCCTCCTTGTGGATGTCCACCGGGATGCCGCGCCCGTTGTCGGTAACGGTGACGGAGCCGTCGGCGTTCAGCGTCACGGTGACGAGGTCGGCATGGCCCGCCAGCGCCTCGTCGATGGCGTTGTCCACCACCTCATAGACCATGTGGTGCAGGCCCGAGCCGTCGTCTGTGTCGCCGATATACATGCCGGGGCGCTTGCGCACGGCGTCGAGCCCCTTGAGGACACGGATCGATTCCGCGCCGTAGTCGTTGGCGGGCTCACTCTGCGGACTGTCGGACATGGATTTCCTCAGGCAGGCGCTTTCGGCTCGAAGCCTGTCGCGGACCCCGCTCCGGGGCCGCGCGCCTGCGATTCGTCTGAAGCGCCCAACATAGGCGCTGCGCGTTGAAATTGCATCGATTCCGGGCCTCCGGGAGTCCCGAAACCACCCGCCGCCGATCCGGTTTGCCGCATCCCTCGGCCCGGTGCAAATCTCGACCGTTCGGGCCGGTCCTCGGCCTTCAGGTCAGCCTTGCAGGAAGGGGTTCGTCAGGCGCTCCTCGCCCAGCGTCCCGGTGGGGCCGTGGCCGGGGATGAAGGCGACGTCGTCCCCGAGCGGCAGCACCTTCTCGCGGATGGCGCGGATGAGCTGCTCGTGGTTGCCGCCGGGCAGGTCGGTGCGCCCGACCGAGCCCTTGAACACCACGTCGCCGACCAGCGCGAAGCGCGCGTCCCGGCTCACGAACACGACGCTGCCGGGGGAGTGGCCGGGGGCGTGCAGGATGTCGAAGGCGAGGCCGCCGACGCTCACGGCGTCGCCCTCGTCGAGCCAGCGGTCGGGGGTCACGGCGCGGGCCTCGGGCAGGCCGTAGCCGGCGCCGGTCTCGGGCAGGCTGTCGAGGAGGAAGCGGTCGGCCTCGTGCGGGCCCTCGATGGGAACCCCGCCGAGGCGTTCCTTCAGCTCGGCCGCGCCGCCGGCATGGTCGATATGGCCGTGGGTGAGCAGGATCTTCTCGACCGTGATGCCCTGGTCGCGGATCGCCGCCTCGATCCGGTCGAGGTCGCCCCCCGGATCGACCACGGCGCCGAGCTTGGTGGCGTCGTCCCAGATCAGGGTGCAGTTCTGCTGGAAGGGCGTGACGGGAATGATTCCGGCGCGGGGCGTTCCTGGCATCGGGCGTCCGTGAGTGGCGCCGCCGAAGGGGCGGCCGCCGGAGTTCTAGCGCGGAGCGGGCGGCGGCGACAGCGCCTTCAGCGCTGCGATTCCGTGACCATCCGCAGGGCGAGCGCGCCGAGCACGAAGCCCATCAGCCAGCGCTGCACCACCACCCAGACCGGGCGCCCGGCGAGGAAGCGCGAGATCGCCCCCGCGCCCAGCACGATCAGGCCGTTGATGCTGACGCTGACGACGATCTGGGTCGAGCCGAGCACGACGGACTGGGCAAGCACGCTGCCGTGGTCCGGCGCCACGAATTGCGGCAGCAGCGAGAGGTAGAGCACCGCGACCTTCGGGTTGAGCAGGCTGGTGAGCAGCCCCATGGCGAAGAGCTTGCGCGGGCCGTCCGGCCTCAGCGCCCGCACCTCGAAGGGCGCCCTGCCCCCCGGACGGACCGCCTGCCAGGCCATGTGGGCGAGGTAGAGCCCGCCCGCGATGCGCAGCGCGTCGTAGGCATAGGGCACCGCGAGCACGATGGCCGTGATGCCGAGCGCCGCGCACAGCATGTAGAGGGTGAAGCCGAGCGCCACGCCGCAGAGCGAGATCAACCCGGCGCCGCGCCCCTGCGAGAGGCTGCGCGAGATCAGGTAGATCATGTTCGGCCCCGGCGTCAGCACCATGCCGAGGCAGATCAGGGCGAAGGCGGCGAGCGTGCCGGGATCGGGCATCGGAAGGGTCCTTCGGGGCGGCCCGCACGGGCCGCGTGGCCCGGCGTTACATCGCCTCGGCGCGCCGGATACAAGGTACGGTCGCCGCCGATTTCTCCGGACAGCCGCGCGGCGGTCCGGCTCTCCGGGACGGTCCTCGCTGGCCGGAGCGTCGAAATCTTAAGGGATCGTCTCGTAAGACGCGGCCCGCCGGCCGCGCCCCTCGAGGCGCCGTCCGGCCGGACCGGCAACGATGGGGGAGTGTGGCATGGCGCGGTCGAACCGGGTTCTCGTCGCGGTCGCGCTCGCCGTCGGTCTCGCGGGCCCGTCGGGAGGCATGGCCGCCGACGATGTCGGATCGGCCGCCGCCCGTGCCGCCGCCGCCGCGAGGCGGGAAGCGCCGGCCCCCGCCACTCCCGCTCCTGCCACTCCCGCCCCAACCCCTGCCCCTGCCGCCGCGAGCGCCACGGTCGCCGACCTCGAGAACCTGGAGCGGGCGGTCGAGGCGATGAAGGCGCGCATGCCCTTCACCCAGCGCAACGTGATGTTCGTCTCCGCCAAGGCCGAGAGCTTTCGCGATGCCGCCAAGCGTCCCTCCGGCGTCTTCGCGAAGGGCGAGACGCTGCGCAGCTATGCCGAGCCGCTGGGCTACACCCTGAGCCCCACGGCGGACGGCGGCTTCAAGCTGGCGATGACGATGGATTTCGCCATCAAGACGGCCGGAGGCCAGGTCATCGCCAGCCAGAAGGCCTTCGACAAGGTGGACCTCTCCTATCCCGACCGCACCAAGCCGCTGTTCCTGAATCTCAGCCTCAACATCAACGGCATCGAGCCGGGCGACTACGTCCTCGTCTACACCCTGCACGACGACAACGGCGGCAAGGACACCAGCTTCGAGCAGCCGTTCTCGATCAAGGGCTGAGGCGCCCCCTCCTTAAAACAGCCGCGTTGTGCAGCCCCTATTCAGCGCGGCGGGCTTAAGAACACGGGCACGCTGAACATCAGCGTCCCCGCCCGGTGCCCGCCTTCGCGATGAACACCATCCTGATCAAGCTGTTCGCGACGGCCCTGACGCTCAGCCAGGTGACGACGCATCCCGAGAGCGTGCGCACGAGCTTCGATGCCGCCAAGGACGGCCCCGAAGTGGTGCGCATCCTGCGCGAGGGCTGCGCCCATATGCGAAAAGCCTTCGACATCGAGGACATCAACCTCGACGAGCTTATTTCCACCGCGATGGAGGACCCGAGCGCGGTGGCGGGGCCCGGCGCGCCCAAGCTCCTGCACGGGCTCGACATCAACGAGCTGAACACGAGCTACAAGCAGTTCTGCAAGGGCGAGAGCCCGCAGAACTCCCCCTTCGACGCCGCCGAGGTGATCGCCTTCTACAACAAGGCCGCCACCGACCTGCCCTCGGCCGAGGCGCTCCGCGACATCAAGCTGCCCGGCGCCAGCATCATCCTCGACCAGTCGGGAAAGCCCTTCTCCGAGACCTTCGAGGCCAATGGCCGGCGCCTGGTGGTGCCGATCGAATCCGTGCCGCCGCTGGTGCGGAAGGCCTTCATCGCGGCCGAGGACAAGCGCTTCGAGAGCCACCACGGCATCGACGAGCGCGGCGTCATCCGCGCCTTCATCGGCAACCTCGCCTCGCCGGGGCGCCCGGCCGGCGGCTCGACCATCACGCAGCAGGTGGTCAAGAACCTCTCGGTCGGCGACGACGTCACCTACGAGCGCAAGATCCGCGAGATGATCGTGGCGTCGCGCCTGGAGCGCATCCTCGGCAAGCCGCAGATCCTCGGGCTCTACCTCAACGGGATCTATCTCGGCCGGGGCGCCTACGGCCTCGAGATGGCGGCCCGGAACTATTTCGGGAAATCGGTGGGCGCGCTGACGCTGCCCGAGGCGGCGCTGCTCGCCGGCATGCCGAAGGGCCCGAACTTCTACAGCCCCGACAAGTATCCCGACCGCGCCCGCGAGCGCCGCGCCTACGTGCTCTCCCGGCTGAAGGAAGAGGGCGCCATCACGGAGGCCGAGATGGCCGACGCCGTGAAGGCCGATCTCGGCCTCAAGCCCGTCGAGACGGCGCGGCGCGATTCGGGGCTCTACGCGGTGGAGTATCTCAACCGCGAGGCGCGCACCTTCGCCGGCCTCGACTCCCTCACCGCCTCCTCCTTCACGGTGCGCTCGACGCTGAACGCCGGCCTCCAGCGGGCGGTGGAGGGAGCGCTCCAGGACGGGCTGGCGAACTACGAGCGCGGCACCGGCCGCCAGACATTCGCCGGCCCCGAGCTCAACCTCGCCGACAGCGTGAGGCGGATCCAGGCGGCGATCCCCGCCCCGGAAGCCTCCCCCCAGGCGGCGCCGACCGTCACCGGCGCCGAGGCGAAGGCCGCTGGCACAAGTCCCGCCGCAGCGAGCCCCGCCGCTCCGAAACCCGCCTCCGCGAAAAAGATCGCGGCCGCCCAGCCGAAGGCGCCGGCCCAAAAACCCGTCTGGCTGCGCGCGCTCGAGAGTGCCCGGCCGGTGCTCTACGACGTGCATTGGCCGCTCGCGGTGGTGCTCGAATCCGGGCGCGGCGCGGTGAAGGTCGGCCTCGCGGACGGGCGGATCGCCACCCTCGATCCGGGCATCGCGCGCGGCAAGCTCGCGCTCTACGACGTGGTGCGCGTGAAGCTGCGCGAGGGGCGCGGAGCCTTGCGCGCCGAGATCCGGGTGCGCCCGAGCGTCCAGGGGGCGGCGCTGGTGATGGAGAACCGCACCGGGCGCATCCTCGCCATGGCGGGCGGCTTCTCCTATCCGGCGAGCCAGCTCAACCGCGTCACCCAGGCCGTGCGCCAGCCTGGCTCGACCCTGAAGCCGCTGACCTATCTCGCCGCGCTGAACGCGGGGCTCCAGCCCAACACCCTGGTGATGGATTCCGCCGTCACCCTGCCGCCCATCGGCGGGATCGGTGCGTCCTGGTCGCCCAAGAACTACGACGGCGGCGGCTCCGGCCCGACGACCCTCCGGCGCGGCCTCGAATTCTCGAAGAACCTCGTCACCGCGCGCCTGCTCCAGGGGGGCATCGCCGAGAAGGCGCCGGCGAGCCTCCAGCGGGTCTGCGACATCGCCCTCGAAGCCCAGATCTACGCCGCCTGCGAGCCCTATTATCCCTTCGTGCTCGGCGCCCAGCCGGTGCGGATGCTCGACCTCGCCGGCTTCTACGCGGCGGTGGCCAACGAAGGCGCCCGGCCGGCGCCCTACGCCCTCGAATCCATCGAGCAGAACGGCCGGAGCGTCTATGCGCACGCGGCCCGCGAGCCGGTGCGCATCGGCTCGGCCGACCGGGTGGCCTTCTACCAGCTCAAGACCATGCTCCAGGGCGTGACCCAGCACGGCACCGCCGCCGCGCTGTCGCGGTTCTCGTCATCGCTCGCCGGCAAGACCGGCACCTCGGAGGACGAGAACGACGCCTGGTTTGCCGGCTTCACCAACGAGATCACCGTCGTGGTCTGGGTCGGCTACGACAACGCCGCCGGCACCCGCCGGACCCTGGGGCGCGGCCAGACCGGCGGCCATGTCTCGGTGCCGATCGCGGGCGCGATCCTCCAGGCCGCCTGGGCCAACGGGGTGCCGCGCACGCCGCTCGCCCCGCCCTCCCCCGAGGCGCGCCGCTTCCTCGTCGACCGGACGGTGGACGCGCGCAGCGGGCAGGTCGGCGCCGGCGGCTTCGTCGAGCATTTCCGCTCCACGGGCGACGGGCGCGTCGCCGACACGCAGTACCGCCTCGTCCCGCGCGAGACGCTCTATGCGATGCGGCCCGATTCCGAGGACGGCGACGTCGCCTTCGGGGGCTCGGAGGACGGCGCCGACACGAACGGCGACTATGCCGGCACCATGCCGCGCGAGCGGGGAGGCGATTTCCTCGATCCGTTCGGCGAGCGCCGCCCGTCCGCGCCGCGCCGCCGGCAGGCGGAGGGCGAGGGGGACGGCTACCGCCCCTGGCCCGGCACCACCCGCTCGCCCTTCGGCGACGACGAGCCCGCCGCCCGTCCGCGCCGGCGCGATCCGGACTACCTGTTCGGCGACGAACCGCGCTACTGAGCGCGCCCTCCCCTCCCCGTTGCAACCGTCAGACCCGAGGCCCGCGACGTGCCCCAGCAGAGTCCTGCCCGTTCGTCCCTGCGTCCCGCCCTTCTGCTCGCGACGATCCTCGCCCTCGCCGGCGGGAGCTTCGGCGCCGCCGCCGTGGAGGGCATGAAGCAGCAGGAGCCGGCCGCCACCGACCGCATCCGCGACGTGCCCTCCGTCGGGGCCGTCGATCCGGCCGGCTTGAAGCCGGGCGCGATCCTGTTCACGGACCACCGCGACAGCTCCTCCGCCCCCGAGAACGGCCTCGTGCCCTTCACCGACTGGAGCGCCTTGCGCCCGGCGGAAGCCGCCGCGCTGATGCCCTATCCCGGCTACAAGGAGCCGGACTACACGGTGACGCTGAACGGCGTCTCGAAGCCCCGGCACGAGGCGCTGAAGGTCTACGTGGCCGAGGGGCGCTTCGTGGTGCCCCGGCCGCCGGAGGCCATCGACCTGTCGCGCTACGCCAATCTCGGCTTCGTCCAGGCCATGGACCCGCAGATCCGGCACAAGCTCATCGCCCCCGCCGACGCCACCCCGACGAAGGACCCGGCCGCCGCCTTCGCAAGGCGCCCCGACCGGCCCTGGTGCGCGGAGGGCAGCACCTGCATCGAGTCGCGCTACGATCTCGAGGGCAAGCTGCCGCTCGGCGTGAAGCTCGCCAACAAGCTCGAGGAGGGCGGCGCCAAGAAGATCGCTGAGTTCGTCTCGTTCCAGAGCGAGCTGCGGGCGGTGCCCCCGGCCGAGGCCGCGCCGCTCTCCGCGCTCACGAAGGTCGACACCGCCGTGACCGGCGCGCTGGAGCAGCGCATCTTCTGGGTGAACCAGATCCTGCGCTTCGGCACCTTCCTCGCGGTGTTCCAGCCGATGCCGGGCGATCCCACGAAGACGGTGGTGACGACCTACATGGCGCTCGCCATCAAGGCCGACGTGCTCGACCGCAAGGCCGAATACGCCCGCGTGCCGGTGCTGAAGAACCTGCTGCCGGCCCAGGTGCTGATGGGCAAGTCGAGCTTCAACACCGGAAGCTCGATCAGCGCCGGGCTGCCCACCTACGCCCGCAACCGCGTCTCGGCGCTGGCGGACGCGCTCTCGAAACGGTGAGGTCCCCGCTCGTTGCCGATGCCCTGACGCTCGGGGCATCGGCGTTCCGCCGCATACGGGGAATGCGCGATACGGGCGGCGGCGCGCGGTCGCGCTCCCCGCGTCGCGGGATGGCCGCGCGGGGGCGCCGGCCTCAGTTCCCGCGATTGGCGATCGAGGGCAGGCTCGGCTGGGTGTATTGCCGGTTCACGTCGCGGCGCATCTGGGTGCCGTTGGTGTCCGAGGAGCGGCGGAAATTGTCGGCGCTGAACTGCTCGGCATAGCCGCTGCTGGCGCCCGGATCGTTGGCGCAGGCGGCGAGGCCGAGGGCGGACCCGGCGGCGAGCGCGGCGGCGAGGAGGGACTTCAGGCGCATCGGAAAAACCCGTCGTGACCGAGGAAACGTCTCGGCCGGTGGTTCTGCCGCTTGGCCCCTCCCGTCAAGCCGGCGATGCGTAGTCTTACTCCCGTTGATGCAAGGTGATGTCCGGCGGCCACGCAAAACTCACCATTGCGCAGTGTTTCCGTCGATGGACCATGGCAATCGTGTGGAGCCGGACGGGTCCGCGCTGGTCAACCGGCCGCAATTCGGCGATGACTTCACCCATGAGCAACGTGGTTCCCTTCCGCAGACGCCCGCCGCCGGCGCAGCTCGCGCGCTGCGAGGTCGTCGCCGTGGCCGGAGATCTGCTCGACATCCTCGAACAGCTCGAGGGATTGAGCGCGCGCGCCGCCGCCATGAGCCGACCCGCCCTCGAGGTGGAGCGCACGGTGCGGCACGTCCTCGAAGCGGTGGGCGCCGTCGAGCGCGCGCTCGACTGCATCGGCGAGGGCGACGAGGCGGCGCCGGGCCGGTAGTCCCGCTCGCGATCGCGTGATCGCGCCGGGAACCCTTGACCTTGAGCATTCGTTAAGCTTCGACCCGACGCGAGTATGCGGGCTTCCGGGAGGATTCCATGACGGCACGGACGCATCGCACGCGCGGGCGCGCCCTTCTCATGGCCGCCGCGGGATGCCTGATCGCGATGCCCTCGGCCGGCGTGCTGGCCCAGGACGGCGGCGATTTCTTCCAGCGTCTGTTCGGCGTCGCCCCGAGGCCGGTGGAGGCGGTGGCGCCCTCGGCCGGTCCGGGCGCTTCGCCGTATCGCTCCCGCCGCCGGGCGGCGGTCCGGCGTCCGCACTCGCGCTACGCCGCCCTCGGCCAGGGCGAGCCGCTGAGCTTGCGCATCACCGACCGGCAGGCGCCCCTCGACATGAAGGCCGGGCCGGTCGCGGCGCTGATGAAGGACGAGACCCTGCGCCCCGGCGACATCGTCATCCTCAAGACCGGCGCCCGCGTGTTCACGGGGGAGCGCGAGAAGACGCACGATCTGGCCGATTTCGAGCCCGTCGACCGCTCCTCCCTGGTTTCCCGCAAGACCCGCGCGCTGCTGGCCGCGATGATCGCGCCGCGCGGCGCGCTGCCGGTGGACGAGGCCCGCAGGCTGGCGGCTTCCCTCAAGCGGATCGGTCCCAAGCCGGCGGCCGACGCGCCCGTCGCGGCGGAGGCGCGCGCCATGCGCGTCATCAACCCCTGGAACGCAGCCGAGGCCCGCTGAGGGCCTGACCGCCGTTCAGGTGCTGGCGACCCCCGAGAGGCTCGCCCAGATCGTCCCGTAATGGCAGGCGGTGCCGAACAGGACGAAGGCGTGCCAGATCGCGTTCTGGAACGGCAGCGTCCGCCAGACGTGGAAGATCACCCCCAGCGAATAGAGCACGCCGCCGACGGCGAGCAGCCACAGCGCGGTCGGCTGCAACGCCGCGATGACGGATTCATAGGCGAGCAGGCCGCTCCATCCGAGCAGCAGGTAGAGCCCGATGGACAGGCGGTCGAACCGGCCCGGCATCAGCAGCTTGATGGCGATGCCGATGCCCGCGACGATCCAGATGAAGGCGAGGAGCGCATAGGCCGTCGCCCCGGTGCCGACGAGGGCGACGAGGGGCGTGTAGGTTCCCGCGATCATCAGGTAGATGAGAGCGTGGTCGGCCCGGCGCAGGAGCCATTTGCGCGGGCTCACCGGATGCAGGTTGTAGATGGCCGAAACACCGAGTATCGAGACCAGGGCCGCCGCGTAGATCGCTACCGCCGCGCGGGCCTCCCAGCCGAGATGCGCCGCCGCCGCCGTGACGATCAGGGCCGCCGCTCCGGCGAGGCCGAGGGCCACGCCCAGACAGTGGATCACCCCGTCCGCGACGATCTCCCGGCGCGTATAGTGCCAGGTTAGACCAAGGGGCCGTCCATCCGTATCCAGGAACATCTCTGCCTCCTGCATGTGGCAAAGAGTAATACGCTCGTCTCCAAGATGTTCCTTCGGCAGATTGCGGATATGCGCCCGATGCGAGGATGTTTGTTGATAAGGTGAAGACGGGCGCTCCTGTCCGTTCATGCCCGGCGTCCCGCGAGCGCCTCGAAGCCGAACGGCACCATCGGCCGCCCCGGCGCGGCGGCGAGCGCCCGGACGCCGCGACTGAGGCGGGCATGGACGACGCACATGGTCAGCACCGCCATGGCGAAGACCTGATGGGCGAGCGCCGCGTGGAGCGGCACGGCGAGGAGCAACGTCGCGATGCCGAGCGCCGCTTGTGCAAGGACGAGGACGGCGATCCCCCTGGCCCGCCGCGCGGTCCCGCTGCCGGGCATGCGGAGGCTGGCGTCGAGGGCGTGCAGCACCGCGACGGCGACGAGCAGATAGGCCGTCATGCGGTGGTTGAACTGCACGAGCGTGAGGTTGTCGACGAGGTTCTCGACGAGCGGGCGCACCGCGAACAGCGTGTCGAGCGGCGGAACGAGCATGCCGTCCATGGTCGGCCAGGTGTTGTAGAGGAGGCCCGCATGGGAGCCGGCGACGAGCCCTCCAAGAAAGATCTGTGCCAGCACCAGCACCGGCAGGGCATAGGCTGTCCGGCGCAGGCGGGCCGGCGCGCGGATGGCGGGCCGCCCGCGCTCCCCCGCCGCGAGCCAGACCAGCCCGCACAGGATCAGGCTCGCCAGGGTCAGGTGGATCGCGAGCTTCAGGGGCGCCACGGCGGTCATGCCGGGCTGGAGCCCGGAGGCGACCATGATCCAGCCGACGGCGCCCTGGAGCCCGCCCAGCAGGCCGAGTCCGACGAGGGCGAGGCCGAGGCGCCTGTTCAGCCGCCCCCGCCACCAGAACCAGGCCAGCGGCAGGAAGAAGACCAGCCCGACGACGCGCCCGAGCAGCCGATGCCCCCATTCCCAGGCATAGAGAACCTTGAAGTCGGAGAGCCCGAGGCCCTGGTTGAGGATGCGGTACTGGGGCGTGTCGCGGTACTTCTCGAACTCCGCCGCCCAGGCTTGCGCGGAGAGCGGGGGCAGCGCTCCGGTGACGGGGCGCCATTCGGTGATGGAGAGCCCCGAGCCCGTCAGCCGCGTCGCGCCGCCGACCGCGACCATCGCCACCACCAGCGCGGCCAGGACATAGAGCCAGACGCGCACGCCGCTCCGGCGATCGGGGGCGGCGGGTGCGGGGGAGACGGGCAGGTCGGTCACGCTGGGGGCGGCTTCGCGAAGGAGGTCGGGTCCGGTCCGTGGTAGGCAAAGCCCGGCGGCGGGGCAACGCCCGCCTCTGCGGCACCGGCGCGCGCGGATCCGGCGCGCGGATCTCCGGGGAGCCGGATTGTCTTCCGCCGCGCCCTGGCCTAGCCCGGAGCGGCCGCCGGGACATCAGGACCTAGACACAGCATGCGCCGCCGCACCCGGACCCTTCTCGGGACGATCGCCATCCTCGGCTTCGTCATCGTCTACGCGCCGCTCGCCATGGCGCTCGCCGACAGCCGCATCGCCGAGACGCCGCCGCCCGTGCAGACGGTGATCTACTGCATCCTCGGCATCGCCTGGATCTTCCCGCTGATGCCGGTGATCCGCTGGATGGAGCGACCGGACGCCTGAAAGGCCCTCGTTTTCGCCGCAGTCCGGGACGAGAACCGGGGCGATTGCCGTATCCCCCGCGTCAGGCCGCCGATCCCCCCTCCATGACCAGCCCCCTCAGGTTCTCCCTCGCCGCGCTCTGCGGGGTCGTCGTCCTCGGCTCGGGCGCCGCGCTCGCCGTGCCGCGCTCCGTCTCGGACTGCGAGAGCCTCAAGAACGACCTCGCCTACAACCAGTGCCTCGCCATGTTCGGGCCCGAGGCCAGGAACGTCGGCGGCGGGGATGGCGGCGGCGGGGGAGCGCCGATGGCGACGGCCTCGGCCTCGGCCAGCGCCGCCGATCCGGTGGCCGCCGAGCCGGCGGTGGAAAGCCGGCGCGGTAGGCGCGGGCGCTCCCGCTACACCCGGCGCGGGCGGCAGGTCGCGGCCTTCGCCATCACCGAGGAGACGCCGCGCTTCCGCCGGCGCCGGCACTGAGACCTCACCCGACGTCGAGCCGCCTGAGGCGGTTCCAGGCCAGGAACGGCACCCCCGAGAGCAGGCCGGCAAGCGCCGCCTCCGACTGGTGCAGCCCGTTCACGGAGACGCGCGGCAGCGCGTGGAGATGGGCGGCATGCCCGGCGAAGAGATGGCCGGGCCGCGTGGTGACGGCGGTGGCAAAGCCCTGCTCCCGCGCCATGGCGAACTCGCGTGGCCCCGCCGAGGTCGGATCGCCCACCGGATAGGACAGGTGGCGCACCGGGCGCCCGGTCTCGGCCTCGATCCGCGCCCGGCTCTCGCCGATCTCGCGGGCCGCCGTCTCGGCGCCGTGCTTGGCGAGCATCGGATGGCTGAGCGTATGGGCGCCGATCGTCACCGCCGGATCGCGGCCGAGGGCGCGGAGCTCGTCCCAGGTCAGGCAGAGCTCGGCCGCGACCCCGCCCTCCGCGAACCCCGCCTGCCGGCAGAGCCGGGCGATGCCTGAGAGCAGCGCCGCCTCCGGCCCCCGGCGCAGGGCGCCGTAGACCGCATCGAAGGCCGCCGCCTTCTCGTCGGCGGACCGGGCGGGCAGGTCGAGGGCCTCGGGGCCCGGCAGCACCACGCGGTCGAGCCGGCCGATGGCGCGCTCCAGCTCGATCCACCACAGCCGCCCGCGCCGGTCGGCGAAATCGGCGGTGACGAACAGGGTCCAGGGAGCGCCGTGCCGGCGCAGGACCGGCGCGGCGTGGACGAGGTTGTCGCGATAGCCGTCGTCGAAGGTGAGCACCGCGAAGGGGGCCGCACGGGACGCCGCGAGGCGCTCGGGCAGCGCGTCGAGGCCGATGAGATCGAATCCGCGCGCCCGCAGCGCCGTCAGCACGGCGTCGAGGAAGGCCGGCGTGATCGCCAGCAGCCCATTGGGATCGAAGGCGCCCGGAGGCTCCGGCCGGACATGGTGGAAAGTGAGGATCAGCCCGCGCCCCCGCGCCACGGGCGCCAGCCAGCGATCCGCCCGCGCGGCGCTGATCGCGGCGAACCCGGCCCCGATCAGCCGGTGCTTCGTGCGGGACGAGGGCATGGCGCGGGCCTTCTCCGGCGCAAGGGTGGCGCCCCCGTTGCTAGCCCCGCGACCGACAAGGTTTCGTTACCCAAGGCCGCAGATCGTGGTCGTCGGCATACGCCGATTTAGGCTCGGGCGCGTTAAGCGGGTCTCTCTGAACGGTCTTCGGGGGACGGGATGTCGGTGGGCGTGACCGGGGTATCGGGCATGGTCGGGGCCGGGACACGCGCAGCGGATCGTGCGAGCGCCGAGATCCTGCCCGATCTCGCCGCCGCCGAGGCGCTCTGGCGCGGGCTCGACGCGGCGCCGGGACGCCTCGGCACGCCCTATCAGCGCTTCGACTGGGTGAGCGCCTATGCGCGCTCGGGGGCCGCCGACGGCGCGATCCGCGTCGCGGTGGTGCGCGATGCCGGCGGCCAGCCGCGCCTGCTGCTGCCCCTGGAGATCGCCCGCGCGCGCGGGCTCACCGTGGCGCGCGGGTGCGGGGCCACGCATGCGAATTTCCACCTGCCCCTGTTCGCCTCGCGTGAGGCGGCGGCGATCGGCGCGGAGGATCTGGTCCACGCCCTGGTGCTCGCGGGGCGGGCGGCGGGGATCGACGTCTACGACCTCGCCCAGCAGCCCCGAAGCTGGGAGGGCGCGATCAATCCGCTGGCGCTGCGGGGCGAGCCGGCGGCGAGCGACGCCTACGGCATGATGCTCGGCCCCGATGCCGATGCCACCCTGAAGCGCGCCTTCAGCGCCGACGCGCGCAAGAAGCTGCGCTCCAAGGAGAAACGGCTGACGGAGGCGCTCGGCCCCCTCGCCTATCGCCGCGCCGGGACGCCGGAGGAGGCGCGCGCGATCCTCGCCGCCTTCCACGAGCAGAAGGCGGCGCGCTTCGCCGCGATGGGCATCGCCGACCCCTACGCGCCGCCGCCGATCCGCGACTTCCTGGCGCGGGCCGCCGAGGGCGCCGATCCCACGATCGAGCTGCACGCCCTGGTGTCGCAGGAGAGCGGCCGGGTGCTCGCGACCTTCATCGGCGCCGTCGACGCCACCCGCTACAGCGGCATGGCGACCTCCTACGATCCCTCGCCGGAGGTCTCCCGCTACAGCCCTGGCGACCTCCTGCTCCATCATCTCGTGCGCGAGCAGACGGAGCGCGGCCGCCGCGCCCTCGATCTCGGCGTCGGCGAGGCGCGCTACAAGGCGAGCGTCTGCGACGAGACCATCGAGCTCGTCGATATCGTCATCCCCGTCACCCTGCGAGGACGCCTCTACGGTCTCGTGGCGACCGCGCGGACCCGGCTGAAGCGCCGGATCAAGCGCAGCACGCGGTGCTACGCCCTGGTCGTGAAGCTGCGCCGGATGGCGCGCCGGTAGCGGCTTCCCGCTCGCCCTCAGGCGGCGGAACGCTGCGGGGGCGCCGTCTCGGCGGCCGTGGCGACGGTGTCGCTCGCCACCAGCACCTGGCCCGCGCCGGCCTTCTCGGCGAGGCCGTAGAGCGTGACGAGGCGCGGATCGTCGGCCTTGGCGTCCGAGACCAGGACGACGCCGTCCATATGCGCCGCCACCGCCTCTAGCAGGGCTTCTCCGTCCTCGACGCCGGCATCCATCGCACAGACGACCCAGGGGTAGGCTTCCGGCAGCGCCTCCAGGCAGATCGCCAGCGCCTGCGGCTCCTCCAGCAGCACCGCCATCTCGACGAAGCCGCGCTCGACCCGGTGCAGCCGCGAGCGTCCGACCGGGTGGATGACGTGCACGAAGTCGACATCGCCCGCGACGAGGTCGGTCAGGCCCGGCCTGTCCAGATGCGAGGGTTCGCCGGCGAGGTCGACATGCAGCGCTGCGCCCCGCTCAGCGAGCGCGCGGGCCAGGGTCTCGCCGAGACCGCCGTTCCCGGCGGCGCGGTCCTGCGTCTCGACCACCAGGACCGTGCGGCCGACGCCGCGGCGGGGGCCGTCCGCGAGGCGCCCGATCAGGGCGTCGAGATCGAAGGGCGCGTCGGGCTCCGGCGTGGCGGCCGGCTCCGGCTGTGCAGGCATGGGCTGCGGCGGCGCGGCGGCCGGCATGGCCTGTTCGACGGGCGGGGCCGCTTCCGGCGCGATCGTGCCGCGCAGGGCCGAGGCGATGCGGGGCATCTCCTCCTCGCGCACGGGCGGCGGCCCCGCCTCGGGGAAGGCGAAGGGCGCGGGCTCGATCCGCGCGGCCGGCCGGCCGGTCACGACGTCCGCCTCGTCCTCCTCGCCGCGCTTGCGCGCCGCCGTGGGAGCGGGCTCGGCCAGGAGATGGCGGCCCATGACGGCGCCCATCGCCAGCAGGAAGGCGAGCAGGGTCGAGAAGCCGACGATCGGCAGCTTCTTCGGGAAGGAGGGCAGGTCCGGCGTGATCGCGCGCGAGACGACGCGGGCATCGGCCGGCACCACGCTCTCGCCGTCGCGGGCGGCGGCCTCGCGGAAGCGGGAGAGGTAGGATTCGAGCTGCTCGCGCTGGGCCTTGGCCTCGCGCTCGAGCGCCCGGAGCTGGATCTCGCTGGTGTTGCCCTTGGCGACGACGTCGCTCTGGCCGGTGACGGCGGCCTGGAGACTCTCGACCCGCGAACCCGCGATCTTGGAGTCGTTCTCCAGGGTGCGCACGATGCGCTCGGCCGCCGACTTGATCTGCCCGTCGAGCTCGGCCACCTGCGCGGTCAGCTCCTTGATGCGCGGATGCGCCGGCAGCAGCGTGCGCGATTCGAGGGCGAGCTGCGAGCGCAGGGCGATGCGGCTCTCCACCGTGCGGCGGATCAGCTCGTTGTTGGCGACGTCCGGGATCTCGAAGGCGCGCCCGTCCTTGATCATGTCCTTGATGGCCTTGACCCGGCCCGAGAGCTCCGCCTGGACGGCGCGGGCCTGCGAGAGCTGGCTCGACAATTCGCCGAGCTGCTGGCCGGTGAGCGGCTGGTTCAGGGCGTTGCCGGAGCCGATCAGCCCGCTGCGCGCCCGGTAGGCCTCGACCTTGGCCTCCGCCTCGGCCACGCGCCGGCGCAGGGTCTCGATGTTGCCGCCGAGCCAGCTCGTGGCGTGGCGGGCGGTGTCGACCTTCGCCGCGTCGAGGGAGGCGATGTAGAGCTCGGCCACCGTGTTGGCGGCCTTCGCGGCAAGTTCCGCGTCCCGCGAGCGGAACTCGACGGCGAGGATGCGCGACTTGCCGGCGGGGTAGACCAGCAGCCGGTCGAAATAGGCTTCCAGCACCCGGTCCTCGGCCGGCCGGTCGAGACCGCTCTTGCCGAGGCCGAGCAGCATCATCGCGCTGCGGAGCGGGCCCGCGCCCTCCACGCTGGGGTCGAATTCGGGGTTGCCGACGAGCTTCAGCCGGCGGATCGCCTCCCGCGCGATGTCGCGGGACATGGCCACCTGCACCTGGCTCGCCACCGCCTGCTCGTCGATCTGCGGGAGCACGTCGCCGCGCTCTCCGGCCGAGCGGGTATAGGCCGTCTCGCGGTTCTCCAGCAGCAGCTTGGTCTCACCCGTGTAGCGCGGCGGGACCACCTGCACGAAGGCCACGGAGGCCGCCGCCGCCGCGAGGGTCGGCAGCGCGATCCAGGCCCAGGAGCGGCGCAGCACGCGCCCGAGATCGCCCACGGCGAGACCCTCGGTCGAGGCCGCCGGGGGCCGGAAGGCGGTGGGCGCGGTGCGGGGCATGACGCGGTCTCTACGCAAGGCATCGACTCGAAGAAGCGGCCGGGTGCCGCATCGCGCCATCAGACATCGTTAAGGTTGACTGCGGGTTAAGGGCTGGAAGCGGCCCCGCAGCCCCTTTCGGGACGACAGGTTTCCTTAACCATATCCGCCTAAATCTCCGCCTCAGCGGACAATCACGGCGGACAATCGGTGATGAACCGGCGGGCACTCCTTCTTGCACTCACATCGAGCCTCGCGCTCGGCGGCTGCCTGCGACCCGATTACCGGACGGCGCAGCTCGACGCGACGGCGACCGGATCAATCGGCGGACGCTACACCCTGTCGGCCGGCGACAAGCTGCGCGTCATCGTGTTCGGCCAGGACAACCTCTCGAACATCTACGCCGTCGACGGCGGCGGCCGCATCGCCATGCCG
>NZ_JBNHES010000020.1:0-72480 GCF_050591105.1 Methylobacterium endophyticum | reverse complement strand
AGCGGCAAGGATGGGCGCGGCCCGTACCGCGCGGCCGACCCGGCCGCGATCATGCAGACGAGCCGCCAACTCGCCGGCCGCAATGAAATCCCGGTCGATTACAACCATTCGATCGACCTTGCCGCGACCAAGGGCGGCCCTTCGCCGGCCGCTGGCTGGATCAAGGGCCTACAGGCCCGCGCGGACGGCATCTGGGGCTTGGTTACGTGGACCCGCCAGGCCGTCGCGCAGCTCGCCGCGCGCGAGTACCGCTACCTCTCGCCCGTGTTCGCGCACACGCCTGACGGCGTGGTCACGGCGATCCTGCGTGCTTCCGTCGTCAACAACCCGAACCTCACACAGCTCACCGCCCTGGCGAGCATGGAGACCCACATGGACAACCCGAACGCAGACGGCCTCGCGGATCTGCGCCAGCTTATCGGACTGCCCGACAACGACGGCATGCCGGCGATCCTCGCCGCGATCCGGGCGATGCAGACGCAGACCATGGCGTCGGCAGGCGCACCGGACCCGGCGAAGTACGTCCCCATCGGAGATTTCGTGCGCGTCACTCAAGAGCTGAACCGGGTGCATCAGGGCGTCGAAGCTCAGACGGCAAAGATGCACGTCGAGGAGCAAGTCCGCGCCGGCCGGTTGATGCCGTTCATGAAGGATTGGGCGATCAATCTTTGCACGGTCAACAAGCCCGCCTTCGACGAGTTCATGTCGAAGACGGGCGGCAGCTTTGCCCATCTGTTCAAGCCGACCCTTCAGGCCGCGTATCGTGATCCGCGCCCTGCCGGTCAAGCCAGCGACCTCTCCGACGTGGACGCGCACGTTGCCACCGTGCTCGGCCTCTCCCCCGAACAGTTCACCAAAGCAGGGCAAGCTTAAGCGATGATCATCAATCAACAGAGCCTGCAAAGCCTGTTCACCGGGTTCGGCGCGTCATTCAAAAAGGGCTTCGATGGGGCTGAGAGCCACTATCGCGACGTGGCCATGGTCGTTCCCAGCGCGACGCGCCAGAACAACTACGGCTGGCTCGGGCAATTCCCGAAGATACGGGAGTGGATCGGCGACCGCGTCGTCAAGAACCTTTCGGCAAGCAGCTACGTCGTCGTCAACAGAATGTTTGAAAGCACCGTATCGGTGCCCCGCACCTCGATCGAGGATGACCAGTTCGGTGTGTTCTCGCCCATCGTAGAAGAGATGGGCAAAGCGGCCGCCGAGTTCCCCGACGAGATGATCTTTGGACTTTTGAAGGCCGGTTTCCAGACGTTGTGCTTTGACGGACAATATTTCTTCGATATCGACCATCCTGTTTTTGATCCAGCCCAGAACACCATGGTCATGGTCAGCAATATGCAGGCTGGCGCCGGCCCGGCATGGTTCCTGCTCGATACCAGTCGGGCGATGAAGCCGATGCTCTATCAGGAGCGTTCGTCCTACACGATGACGCAACTCATCAACGACGGCGACCAGAACGTCTTTTTTCGCGACGAGTACATCTATGGCACGCGCGGCCGATCCAACGCCGGCTTCGGATTATGGCAACTCGCCTTCGCATCCAAGGCCGCTCTCACGGCCGCGAACTATGCGGCAGCGCGAGCGCAGATGATGAACCTGCGGGGCGACGAAGGCCGTATCCTCGGGATCACGCCGACACTCCTCGTGGTTCCGCCGGCTCTGGAGGAGGCAGGAAGAACTCTCCTCGGCAGCGCATTGCTCTCAGGAGGAGGCACCAACCCTTGGGCAGGCAGCGCAGAACTGCTTACCACGCCCTGGGTCTCCTGATGGGTGACGCTCGCTTGAACGCGGCTTGAAGGGGATGCGTAAGAGGGCAGTGCCATGACGCCACCAGGGCCAGGATCGGGGGTCGACCTTCCGATCCTCGACTTGCCGGACGTTACGCTCGCGGGCGACGGACCGATCTTCGCCCGCCTCGACAGCCGCTGCGTCGTTGTCATGCACTTGAACGAATACCGCGAACTGCTCACGGCCGCGTCCTCGCGTGTGCGGGAGGCGGCGAACGCCGGTAGGGTGAAGCGGCGCGCAGATCAGCGCGGCCACTCCACGATCGACCGCGATCCCGAGGTGGCTGCGTTTCTACGGGAGCGGTTTCCACGCCGGGAGACCATCTCCGTGCTTTATGCGGCATGCGTCGAGCGGTTTGGGCCGGAGCGCGCGCCCTCGGCGGGACGCATTCAGACCCTACGCGGACGGTGGCGGCGATGACGGCTGAGACGGGCGTGGCGAGGCCGGGTCACGCCGAGCCGGCGTTCCGCACGGTAGCGGGCGTCGAGTTGGTGACGATCCCGCTCGCTCTCTACGCTGATTTGTTGGACTGCCAGCGTCGGCTTGCAGAGGTAGCGGCAACGACGCGGAGACCTCTTCCGATCGATACTCGCAGCCGCCTGTTTGATGATCCCGAGGTGGCCGCGTTCCTAATCGATATCGCCGGGACCATGCGGCTCACGGACGCGCACACCGCATGCGTGAAACGGTTTGGAGGCGCGCGCTCGCCGAGCCGGTCCACGATCAACCGATTTTGGCGGCAGCACCGGCACCGCAGATGAGCCGATCCTTCGTTCTCGGGCCATCCCCGTGCGCGATGATCCGACCCGAAACGAGCCGACCCGACCCGCTCATTCCCGCCAGTTTTCTATGACCTGCGCCAGTTAGCGATGACAGACACACGCGCGGCCGTCGTCGAGCCTGTCCCGTCAGGCCTTCGCTCTCGCTCCGACGAGGGCGAATCGCACGCCCTGAGGGTCCGTGGCGTGGAGGATCCACATGTCGCCGGGGACCGGATGGGGGCCGGCCGTCACGGTGCCGCCCGCCTCGGTCACGCGGGCGAGACCCCGGTCGATATCCTCGACGGCGATGTAATAGAGCCAGAACGGATGCGGGGCCTCGCCGTCGGTGAACAAACCGCCGATGTCGCGGCCCGCTCCGGCGAAGACCTGGTAGGTGCCCATCGGGCCCATGTCGACGGCGGTGCTCTTCGTCCAGCCGAACAGCCGGCTATAGAAGCCGAAGGCCGCCTCGCCGTCGCTCGCATGGAGCTCGTTCCAGCCGAACACGCCCGGTGTTCCCGGCGCGGGCGCGGGCATCCCCTCGCCGTTGGGCGTGAACAGGACGAAGGGGGCGCCTTGCGGGTCGGCGACGACGGCGAAGCGGCCGACGCCGGGAATATCGTCGGGCGCGCGGTGGACGCGGCCGCCCGCCTCGACCACCGCGGCAGCGGCCGCGTCGGTGTCCGGCACGCCGATATAGCCGCTCCAGCCCGGCTTGCCGCCCTGGGCGCAGACCTCGTCGGGAAGGCGCATCAGTCCGCCGATCGGCACCTCGCCGGCATGGGCGATGGTGTAGCGGAAGCCGGGCATCCCCGCATCCGCCAGACGCCACCCCGCGACCTTTCCGTAGAAGGTCTCGGCGGCGTCGAGATCGGTGGTCACCAACTCGTGCCAGACGAAGTTTCGCGCTTGCATCCGTCCATTCCCCGCTTGGTGAGCCGCCTTGACAAATAAGTTGATATCAACATAATGTGTCCATGTCAACGACCGTACCGTTCGCGACCACGGCCTGCGTGCGCGACACCTGCCTGTGCCTGCATGCACAGCGGGCGGCGCGCGCCCTGGCGCGGCGCTTCGACGACAGGCTGAAGCCGGTGGGGCTGACGAGCGGGCAGTTCTCGCTGCTGATGTCGCTGAACCGGCCGGAGCCGGCCACGATGAAGTCGGTGGCGGCCCTGCTCGCCATGGACAGGACCACGCTGACGGCGGCCCTCAAGGTGCTGGAGCGGCGCGGGCTCTCGGTCGTCGCGGTCGATCCGAGGGACCGGCGCGGGCGGCTGCTCTCGCTGACCGATGCGGGGCGCGATGCGCTCGCTTGCGCGGTGCCGATCTGGCAGGCGACGCATGCCGACATCGAGGCCGGGCTCGACGGGCTCGACCCGGATGCTTTGCGGGCCTCCCTGCGCCGGCTCGGTTAGGAACCTACTGCCCGCGCCGGGCCTGGGCGGCGAAGCGCACCGCCTCCTCCGCCGCGCGAAAAAGGGCCTTGGCCTTATTCACGCATTCCTGCTGCTCGGAGGCCGGGTCGGAATCGTGGACGATGCCGGCGCCGGCCTGAACATGCATGCGCCCGTCCTTCACGATGGCGGTGCGCAGGACGATGCAGGTGTCCATCTCGCCGCGCGCGCCGAAATAGCCGATGCAGCCGCCATAGGGCCCGCGCTTCTCGCGCTCCAGTTCGTCGATGATCTCCATGGCGCGCACCTTCGGCGCCCCGGAGACCGTGCCGGCGGGGAAGCCGGCGCTGAGCGCGTCGAGGCCGTCGTGGCGCGGATCGATCTCGCCCTCGACGTTCGAGACGATGTGCATCACCTGGCTGTAATATTCGAGGAAGAACGAGCCCGTGACGCGCACGCTGCCGATCTTGGAAACCCGGCCGACGTCGTTGCGGCCGAGATCGAGCAGCATCAGGTGCTCGGAACGCTCCTTCGGATCGGCGAGCAACTCCTCGGCGAGCGCCTTGTCCTCGGCCGGCGTGGCGCCGCGCCGCCGGGTGCCGGCGATGGGCCGGATCGTGACGGTGCCGTCGCGCAGCCGCACCAGGATCTCGGGCGAGGAACAGACGACCTGGAACCCCTCGAAATCGAGATAGCACAGGAACGGCGCCGGGTTGGTGCGCCGGAGCGAGCGGTAGAGCGAGAAGGCCGGCAGGGTGAAGGGCGCCTCGAAGCGCTGCGACAGCACCACCTGGAAGATGTCGCCGGCGACGATGTATTCCTTCGCCCGCGCGACCATGCCGAGGTAGTCGGCCTGCGGCGTGTTCGAGACCGGCTCGGGATGGGCGACGTCCGAGAGGTCGAGCCGCGAATCGACCGGTAGCGGACCTTCGAGCACCTCGGCCACCCGGTCGAGCCGCAGCTCCGCTGCCTCGCGGGCGGCGCGTGCGGTCACGCCGGGCGCGGGACGCACGGGGGTGACGACGGTGATGAGGTCGCGCACCGCGTCGAAGACCACCATGACGCGCGGGCGGATCAGGATCGCGTCCGGCACGCCGAGAGGGTCGGGGTTGGGCTCGGGCAGCGCCTCCATGGCGCGCACCATGTCGTAGCCGAGATAGCCGAACAGGCCGGCGGCCATGGGCGGCAGCGGGTCGTCTCCCTCCTCGGCGATGGCGCTCTCCGCGATGAGCGCGCGCAGGCTGTCGAGGGGCGCGGCGGGCTCCGGCGTGAAGCGCGTGAGGTCGTCGCCGCGCGCGATCTCGGGCCTGCCGTCGCGGCAGCGCCAGATCAGGTCGGGATCGAGCCCGATCATCGAGTAGCGGCCGCGCACGGCCCCGCCCTCGACGGATTCGAGCAGGAAGGCCGGGCCGCCGTGGCGGGCGCGCAGCTTCAGGAAGGCGGCGACCGGCGTCTCCAGGTCCGCCACCAGGGTGACGGCCAGGAGCCCCGGCCGCCCCGCCTCGTAGGCGGCCGTGAAGGCCGCGCCGTCGCTCGCCTCGCTCATGGCCCGCTCAGTACTCGCCGCCCAGGGCGCGCTTGAAGGCGGCCTGGTTCACGCTGACGCCGGCGTTCTTCTGCACCTCGGCGATGTACTCGCCGAGCACGTCGTCGGCGACCGCCGTGCGGAACTGCGTCTCGATGGTCTTGTCGGTCTGCGTGCCCGGCACGTAGGCGGGCATCGTCGCGGACGTGACCTTGAAGACGACGCGCTTGTCGCCCTCGGGGGCCGAGGCCGCCTTGTCCACGGCGGTGGCGAAGACGCGGTTGACGATGTCGGCGCTGAGCGCGTCCTTCGGCTGGTTGCGCGCGAGGTCCTCGGCCTTGTCGACGTTGAGGCCGAGCTCGGTGCCGAGGGAATCGATGGGCTCGCCCTTGTCGAGGCGCTCGGCGAGGGTCTTGCCCTTGGCGGCGAGGCGCCGGTTGACCTCGGCGGCCTTCCAGCCCTTCACGACCTCGTCCTTCACGTCGGCGAGCGGCTTGTCGTGGGCCGGCTCGATCTTGACGACGTCGAACCAGACATAGCCGCCGGCCTTGGTGCGCAGCGCCTCGTTGTCGCTTCCGACATCGGAGCGGAAGGCCGCCGGCAGGGTCGCGTCGGCATCGGGGATGCCCGCGACCTTGGCGCCGGACGGGTCGTTGCCCTGGGCGTCGACGGCCGCGATCGCGACCAGCGGCAGGCTCTTCTCTTTGGCGATGTCGGCGAGGGGCTTGGCGCCCGCGCGCTGGTCCTCCACCGCGTCGTGGAGGGTCTCGACGCCGGTGCGGGCCCGCTCGGAGGCGATGGCCTTGCGGATCTCGGGCTCGACCTCGGCGAAGGGCTTGATCGTCTCGGGGGTGATGGCGGTCACGCGCAGCAGCACCGTGCCGAAACGGCCCTTCACCGGCTGGCTCACCGCGTTCTGCTGGAGGGCGAAGGCGGCTTCCGCCACGGCGGGGTCGAACAGCTCCGCCTTGGTCAGGCTGCCGAGCGACAGCTCCTTGGCGTCGACGCCGCGCGCGACGGCGACGGCCTCGAAGGGCGTCTCGCCGCTCTCGATCTGCTTGCGCGCGGCCTCCGCCGCCGCCTCGTCGGGAAACACGATCTGCTGGATGGTGCGGCGCTCCGGGCTGCCGAAGCGGCTCCTCTGGGCGTCGTAGGCCTTGCGCGCGTCCTCCTCGCCGACCGCGTCGGGCTTGGCGAGCGCCTCCGGGTCGAGGACGAGCAGGCTGAGGCTGCGGTATTCGGGGGCGCGGTAGGCGCCCTTGTTGGCGTCGTAATAGGTCTTGAGCTCGTCCTCGCTCGGGTCCGCCACCTCGCCGGCGACGGACGGGGTGAGCGTCAGGTACGAGGCGGCGCGCCGCTCTGTGGTGTAGCGGTGGACGCCCGCGCGCAGCGCCTGCGGCACGGTGAGGTCGGCCGCCACCGCTTCGGCGAGCTGGAGCCGGGCGATCACGGCCCGCTGCTCGCGCACGAAGGTCGCCTCGCCGATGCCGGCGCGCTGGAGCGTCTGGTAGAACAGGGCCGGCTCGAACTTGCCCTCCGCGTTCTGGAAGCTCTTCTCGTCGTGGATCGCGCGCAGCACGGCGGCGTCGGAGACGGCGAGCCCGAGGTCGCGGCTCTTCTGGTCGAGGGAGGCTTCCGTCACGAGCTGGGAGAGCACCTGCCGCTCGAGGCCGAGCGCGCGGGCCTGGTCGGGCGTGAGGTTGCGGCGCAGCTGCGCCTGGTAGCGCTGGAGCTGGTTCTGGTAGGCGGTGCGCACCGCCTCGGCCGTGATCGGCGTCTTGCCCACGGTGGCGACGGCGGTGGTCGAGCCGCCGCGGAAGAACTCCTCGACGCCGAAGATCGCCACGCCCGCGATCAGGAACGTGAACACGATCGTCAGGACGATCTTGCCGAGCCAGTGCTGGCTGGCGTTGCGCATGTTCTGGAGCATCGGGCGCTCGGTTCTGGACCATCAAGGGAGCCGGCCCTCGCACGCCGACACTCACCAAGGCGCGCCGGACCGTCCGAGGGGCCGGCTCGGCCGATCGGGGGTGCCCGCGATAGACCGATCCGGGCCTCAACGCAAAGGCCGGGGCCGGCTTGATCTGCGCTCCCGCCGCGTGGAAGGTTGGGGCGCCGTCTTCGCACCCTTCTTGCTTCGCATCCATCGGCGGATGATCGCCCTCATGCCCAAAGGTCGACCGATGCTCAGGCTCCTCCTCGCCCTTGCCGCCGTGACGGCGCCGACCGCCGCCTTCGCCCATCCCGGCGGCCCCGGCGCGCATGGTTTCCCGGTGGGGTTCCTGCATCCGTTGGGCGGGCTCGACCATGTCCTCGCCATGGTCGCGGTCGGGGTGCTGGCCGCCCGGATCGGCGGACGTGCGCTCTGGCTGGTGCCGCTCTCCTTCGTCGGGATGATGGCTCTCGGCGCAGCGCTCGGCATGGCGGGCGCGCCGCTTCCCCATGTCGAGGGCGGCATCGCCCTGTCCGTCCTGGTGCTCGGGCTGGTGTTGGCGCTCGGCCTGACGCCGCCGGCGCCCGGCGCCATGGCCCTCGTCGGCTTCTTCGCCCTGTTCCACGGCTGCGCGCACGGCGCCGAGATGCCTGAGACGGCCTCCGGTCTCGCCTACGGCGCCGGCTTTGTTCTCGCGACGCTGCTGCTGCATGCGGCCGGACTCGGGCTGGGGCTCGGTCTCGGCCGTTCGGGACCGGTCGTCGCCGGGCGCGCGGCTCGGGTCGCCGGGGGCGCCATCTCGGTGGCCGGGGCCGCGTTGCTGGCCGGCGCGTTTTAATCCCGGCCCAAAGGCCGCCGGAGCGACAATAACAGCACCCCCTGCACCTTCTCTCGGCAGGTTTGCGCGCCCTGGCGCCACCTGCTAGGTGCGCCGGCACCGGATCGTGGGTTGTGTGCAGAGGTGTCGATGACGGGGCGGTCGATCGGGGAGCATGGGCGTCGTCCGCTGGTCGCGGGCAACTGGAAGATGAACGGCACGCGCGAATCCGTGGCCGTGGTCGAGGCGGTGCGCCGGGGGCTCTCGCCGGCCCTCGCGGATGCCATCGACATCCTGATCTGCCCGCCCTCGACCCTGATCAGCTCCTGCGTCGCCGCCGCCTACGGATCGCCCATCGCCATCGGCGGACAGAACCTGCACGCCAAGGCGAGCGGGGCCTTCACTGGCTCGATCTCGGCGGAGATGCTCGCCGATCTCGGCGCCACCTACGTCATCGTCGGACATTCCGAGCGCCGCGCCTACCACCACGAGACGGATGACGGCGTCCACGCCAAGGCCCTCGGCGCGCGCCGCGCGGGCCTGTGCGGCATCATCTGCGTCGGCGAGACCAAGGAAGAGCGCGAGGAGGGCCGGACCCTCGACATCGTGCGCGCCCAGCTCGCCATCGGCGTGCCGAAGGGCGCCACCGCCGCCGACACCGTGATCGCCTACGAGCCGGTCTGGGCGATCGGCACCGGGCTGACCCCGACTCCCGCCGACATCGCCGAGGTCCATGCATCGCTGCGCGAGATGCTGAGCCAGCTCATCGGCGCGGAGTCGCAGAAGGTGCGCATCCTGTACGGCGGCTCGGTCAAGCCGGGCAACGCCCGCGAGTTGATGGCGGTGGAGAATGTCGACGGCGCCCTGGTCGGCGGCGCGAGCCTCGTGGCGGAGGATTTCCTGGGGATCGCCAACGCCTACGCCCGCTGAGGCGGCTCACCCGCGAAAGGCGGCGTCGGCATATGCCCAGGAGAAGCGGCTTCCGCTTCCCCGTCAGGGCATATGATGGGCGTTAGCCGCAGGGGGCGATGATCGGGACGCCGAACGCCCCCGGCCGCCATCCGCATTCGCGCTGTCGGGACACGGGCGGGCGCGCCGGCTGCGCGTCCCGCACCGCATCCTCTCTATGCCGATGGACGGTCCGCTCGCGATGGCGCGGAGCGTCCGCTGCGCTTGCGGGAAGCGCTGCCGCCGCGATTCCGCAGGCGAGGGCCGCCGGCCCGAGCCGGCGTCCGACGGAGCGGAACAGGGCGCGCCGCATCAGCGCTCGCGCAGGATCAGCCAGAGGGCGTGGACGGTTCCCGGCAGCCACCCGAGCAGCGTCAGCAGGATGTTCAGCAGAAACTGGAGCCCGATGCCCTGCGTGACGAGCACGGCGATGGGCGGCAGGAAAATGGCGAGCAGGATACGGACGAGGTTCGACACGATCGGTTCCGGGGCAGGATCGGCCAATCTTGGCCGTATCGGTAACGAAGCGGGGCGGTTTCCGTTCCGTCTATCGCAATTCGTAAACCCGTTGTCCGCATAGTGCGGCACGGGCGTACGGAATGCCGCGGGTCTGATGATCGCATCCCTCATCTCGGA
This sequence comes from Methylobacterium endophyticum, assembly GCF_050591105.1. Taxonomy (NCBI): domain Bacteria; kingdom Pseudomonadati; phylum Pseudomonadota; class Alphaproteobacteria; order Hyphomicrobiales; family Methylobacteriaceae; genus Methylobacterium; species Methylobacterium endophyticum. Next base: position 62,669 of record NZ_JBNHES010000020.1, on the reverse strand, counting down.
AGTCGAAAACGCGGTCGCCAACGGCGATTCGACGACGCGCATGGCCATGCTGCGGCGCCTGACGAACCTGTTCTCTGAGCAGGCGCCGGCGCTGGCCGAGGGCCAGGTCGACGTGTTCGACGAGGTCATCCTGAAGCTCTCGCAGAACGTCGAGACCATCGCCCGCGCGGCGCTGTCCCGCTCCATCGCCGACACGCCGAACGGGCCGCCGCGGGTGCTGCGCGATCTCGCCTTCGATCCGGCGGCCTCCGTCGCCGGGCCGGTGCTGTCGCGCTCGGAGCGCATCAGCGAGAGCGATCTCGTCCAGATCGCGCAGGAGCGCGGGCAGGATCACCTCTTCGCCATCTCCCGCCGCCGCAGCCTGAGCGAGCGCGTCACCGACGTGCTGGTGGTGCGCGGCGACCAGTCCGTGGTGCGCTCGGTGGCCGGCAACAACGGGGCGCGCTTCTCGGAATCCGGGTTTTCCGTCCTGACCGAGCGCGCGTCCGCCGACGAGGCCCTGCGCAACATCCTCGAACTGCGCAACGACATCCCTGCGAACCACATGGCCCGGATCGTCGCCGTCGCCCGGCAGCGGGCCGCCGAGAACCTCGCCAAGGATTTCTCGCCCGCCGCCGTCAGCCAGGCGGTCGGGGCCGCCGTGAACGCGGCGGTGCCGCAACCCGCCTCGAACGCGACCGGCCTCGCGGCGACCATCGCCGAGTTCGACGAGCGGGTCAGGACGGGTGCCATCGATCTCGACGAGAAGCAGATCGCGGCCTGGCTCAACGAGGGCAAGTCGAAAGACGCGCTGATCGCGCTCGCGCGCCTCGCGTCGGTGCCGCCGGAGATGGCGATCCGGTCGTTCTCCGCCCCCGATTACGAGCCGCTGCTCTTCCTGGTCCGCTCGGTGAAGTTCGGCTGGGGCACGTTCAAGCTCCTGATCCAGTCCCGGCCCGGCAAGACGCTCAACGCCGAGGACATGCGCGGCGCCTTCGAGGCGTTCCAGGCCCTTTCGGTGGCGACGGCCCAGCGCGTGGTGCGCTTCACCTCGGCGCGCGAAGCGGTCAAGAAGACCGACGCGGCCTGACGCACCGGCCGCGACGGCCGCGTCCTTCCGCGAGGTCAGGCTCGCGGATGCCGTGCATCCCTGGCTGCTCGAACGGTCTGAGCGACCCGCTGCCCGCGCTCTGCGCCGACCCGATGATCGACGTCGTCGTCTCGGCCAACCTGCTCTCGCAACTGCCGATCCTGCCCCTCGATCGTCTAAAAGCGCGGGTGGCCGCCGATCTCGGCCGCCGGATCGTCGCCTCGCATCTGCGCGGCCGGCGCACCGTCAACCGGGTGCGGGCCTATCGCGACCGGGGCGCCTCCTGCCAATCCGCCGGCCTGTCTCGGGACGCTTCCTGACAGACGAAAACGGGCCGCCTCCCATGCGGAAGACGGCCCGTCCGAACACTGCTTTCACGGGGCTAGACCCCCGGATCACTCCGCCGAGGGCACGCTCTCGGAGGCCGCGCCGTTCTCCTCGGCCCCTTCCGCTCCCTCGAAGCGGGGACGGCGGCGGCGGCGCGGCTTGGCGGCGGCCTTCGGCGCCTCGTCCGGCGCGCCGGCTTCGTCGGCCCCCTCGAAGGAAGGCGCGGCCGCCACTGGCTGCGGAGCGGGCTCGGCCGCCACGGCGGGGCGTCCCGGATTCATCAGGAAGGCGGGCAGGCCGCCGGTCTCGTCTGCGGCTTCCTGAGGCTGGACCGCCGCGCGCTCGCGCCGGCCACGGCGCTGCTGCCCTTCGGCGCCCGTGCGGCCGTTCGGCTGGGGCTGGGCTTCCGCGCGCGGGCCGTCCTCGCGGGCTGCGCCTTCCGGCCGAGTGTCGCGGAAGCGGTCGGCGCGCGGCTGCTCCTGCTGGAAGCGGTCCTGGCGGGCCGGCTCGTAGCGCGGCTGGTCGTTGCGCTGATAGTCCTGGCGTCCCGACTCTTGCCGGCCGCCTTCCTGGCGTCCCGAATCCTGCCGGTTGGAGTCTTGCCGGTAGGCGTCCTGCCGATCCTGGCGCTGGTAGTCGCCGCGACCGTTCTCGTAGCGCTGGTTGCCCCGATCGTTCCGGGACTGGAAGCGCTGCTGGTTGTTGCGGTCGTTGCGGTTCTGGTAGCCGCCGTCGTTGCGATTGTCCTGGCGATTGTCCTGCCGGTTCTCGTTCCGGCCGTCCTGGCGGGACTCGTAGGGCTGCGGCTGCTGGCCCGGATCGCCGTAGTCGTCGCCATAGGAGGCGTAGCCGTTGCGCTGCTGGCCGTTGCCCTGCTGCTCGTCGTCGTCGCCGTCCTCGAACTCGTCGTCGTTCGAGCGGGCGTATCCGCCGGCGCCGGCCTGCTGCCGGTTCTGCTCCTGCGCGCTGGAGATGATCCGGAAGTAATGTTCGCCGTGCTGGAAGTAGTTCTCGGCCGCCACCGGGTCTCCCGCCGCGAGCGCGTCGCGCGCGAGCTGGGCGTACTTGTCGGCGATATGCTGGGCCGTGCCGCGTACCTTGACGTCGGGACCGTTGGATTCATAGGACCGCGTGAGTGGATTGGGTCCCTTGGGCCGGTTGCGTCCGCGCATCCGTCTATTCTGGTTTGGTCTCATCGGTCTCGACTGACCCTCGTTCATGCACTGTCGGCGTGTCGGATGATGCGGGCGGCCCCCTCTGCGGACCTCCGCCGGCCAGCCTCGCCTGCATCGGGGCTCCTCCGTTTCCGAGGAAGACCGCTCTCCGCTCAGCCCGCTGGCCGTGCGTCCCATCCAATCGGGGTTCAAGGTCGCGTCCGCGACGCGCTTCGACTGTCAGGTTCGCGTTTCACCGAACTTGTTGGCGATTCCTAGACCGCACGGGCTCGGTGGTAAGGAAGATCGTCGAACTTGCCTGTCGGGTGCGATCACCTTCGACCCTAGCGGCGCCCGTCTTAACGGACCGTTCTCGATCTTCACAGGGACACTAGCGGGTCGGTCCCTGCGCAACAAGCATTTTTTCGGTTTCGCGCACCGCGCCGGCACGGAAACGCACCACGCGGGCATGGCCCGCGAGATCGGCGGCGACATACGCCTGCGCGAGCCCCGCCGCGAGGCCCAGGGCGGCCACCGTGTCCGCTTGCGTCGCGCCGACCTCCAGCACGAGAGGGGCGCCGGGGGCGAGCAGGGAGCCGGCCGCCGCGACGATGATCCGATAGGCGTCGAGCCCGTCCGCTCCCCCGTCGAGGGCGGCGGCCGGGTCGTGCAGCCGGACTTCCGCCGAGAGCCCGGCGATGGCGTCCGTGGCGATGTAGGGCGGGTTCGAGACGATCAGGTCGAAGCGTCCGGCGAGGGCCGCGCACCAGTCCCCGGCGAGGAAGGCGGCGCGCTCGCCGACGCCGTTGGCCTCGGCGTTCCCGCGCGCGGTGCGCAGGGCGGGCAACGAGCGGTCGAGGCCGATGCCGAAGGCGTTCGGCAGCTCCGAGAGCAGCGCCACGAGGATGCAGCCCGAGCCCGTGCCGAGATCGAGGATGCGCGGCGCCCCCTTTCGGTCGGGCAGCGCGGCGAGCGCCGTCTCCACCACCGTCTCGGTGTCGGGCCTCGGCACCAACGTGTCGGGGGAGAGCCGGAAGGGCAGGCTCCAGAACTCCCAGGCGCCGACGATGCGCGCCACCGGCTCGCCGGACAGCCGCCGCCGCAGGGCGTCCGCCAGCTTCGCGGCGCCGTCCGGGCCGATGGGCCGCTCGCCGTGCAGCATGAGCTCGCTGCCGGTGATGCCGAGCGCGTGGAGCAGCAGGAACCGCGCGTCGGTCGCGCCGGCATCGAGAGGCGCGGCGGCCACGGCCGTCTCCGCCAGACGCAGCGCCGCCCGCCGCGACAGGCCGGGCTCGAAGGCGGGCGCGGGGCTCAGCTCATGCCCTCGGCGGCCAGCAGCTCCGCCTGGTGCTCGCTCATCAGCGCGTCGAGGATCTCCTCCAGCGCGGTGCCCGCCATGACCTCCTCCAGCCTGTAGAGGGTCAGGTTGATGCGGTGGTCGGTGACGCGCGCCTGGGGGAAGTTGTAGGTGCGGATGCGCTCCGAGCGGTCGCCGGAGCCGACCTGCGCCTTGCGGTCGGCGGCGCGGGCGGAATCCTTGGCGGTGCGCTCGGCGTCGTAGAGCTTCGCCTTGAGGAGCGACATGGCGCGGGCCCGGTTCTTGTGCTGCGAGCGCTCCTCCTGCACGAACACGACGATGCCGGTCGGGAGATGCGTGACGCGGATCGCCGATTCCGTCTTGTTGACGTGCTGGCCGCCGGCACCTTGCGCGCGCATGGTGTCGATCTTCAGGTCGGCGTCGTTGACGGTGATGTCGACGTCCTCGGCTTCGGGCAGCACCGCGACCGTGGCGGCGGAGGTGTGGATGCGCCCCTGCGTCTCCGTCTCCGGCACGCGCTGGACCCGGTGGGCGCCGCTCTCGAATTTCAGCTTGGCGAAGACGCCGCGGCCCTTCACCTCGGCCACGACCTCGCGATAGCCGCCGACGGTGCCCTCGCTCTCCGAAATCACCTCGACCTTCCAGCCCTTCAGCTCGGCGTATTTCGCGTACATGCGGAAGAGGTCGCCGGCGAAGAGGGCCGCCTCGTCGCCGCCGGTTCCGGCGCGGATCTCGAGGATGGCGCTCTTCTCGTCGGCCGCGTCCTTGGGCAGCAGCATCAGTTGAAGCGCGCGGTGGGCCTCCTCCAGCGCCTTCTCGGCCTCCGGCTTCTCGTCGGCGGCGAAGGCGCGCATCTCAGGGTCGCTGCCCGGCTCGTCGATCAGCGCCTCGATGCCGGCGAGGTTGTCGGCAGCCGCCTTGTAGACGGCGATCGCGGCCACCACCGGATCGAGGTCCGACAACTCGCGCGAGAGCTGCACGAAGCTGTCGGAATCGGCGGAGCCCGCGCTCAGCGTCGCCGTGACGATGTCGTGACGCGCGACGATGGCCGCGAGGCGCTCTGGAGGAAGGGGTGTCATCGCCCGGATGATGCTTTCGATACGTGAAACGGGTGGGTCGCTAAAGGTCCGCGGCGCCGCGACGCCGCGGCCGATCTAGACCGGGATCCCGTTCTCGTGGGCGAAGGAGGTCAGCGCCGGCCGCAGCGTGGCGCCGTCGCTCGCGACCGCCAGCTCGGATTCGATGAGCGCCGCGACCTTGCCGGCATCGAGCGCCAGCACCATCGCCTTCACGGGGCCGATGGAGGCGGGCGACATCGACAGGTTGCGGAAGCCGAGCCCGATCAGCGCCATCGCCTCGAGGGGCCTGCCGCCGATCTCGCCGCAGACGGTGGCCGGGCAGCCCGCCGCCGCCGCCCCTTGGGCGATGATGCGGAAGGCGCGGATCGCGGGGGCGCTCAGGGGATCGAAGCGGTCGGCGACGCGGCGGTTCTCTCGGTCCACCGCGAAGAGGAACTGCATCAGGTCGTTGGAGCCGACCGACAGGAAGTCGGCGGCCTTGGCGATCTCGTCGATCTGGAACAGCAGCGAGGGCACCTCGATCATCGCCCCGAGCTTGCAGTCGCTCGGCAGCGGGTGGCCGTGACGGCAGAGATGCGCCTTCTCGCGGTCGACGATGGCCTTGGCGCGGACGAACTCGTCCACCGTCGCCACCATCGGGAACATGATCTTGAGGGCGCGCCCGCCCGCCGCCCGCAGCAGGGCGCGCAGCTGCACGCGCAGCAGCGCCGGCCGGTCGAGCCCGATGCGGATCGCCCGCCAGCCGAGCGCCGGATTCTCCTCCTCGAGCTTGGGCATGTAGGGCAGCATCTTGTCGCCGCCGATGTCGAGGGTGCGGATGGTGACGGGCTTGTCGCCGGTGGCCGCGAACACCGCCTCGTAGAGCGACTGCTGCTCGGCGGCAGACGGCATCCGCTCGGCCACCATGAACTGCAACTCGGTGCGGAACAGGCCGATGCCCTCCGCGCCGGTCTCGGGCAGGTGGGTGAGGTCGACCAGCAGCCCCGCGTTGAGGTGGAGGCCGATGCGCACCCCGTCGAGGGTCTGCGCGGGCACGTCGCGCAGCGCCCGGTACTGCTCCTGCCGGCGGGCGCGCAGGCGCACCATCTCGGCATAGGCGGCCTCGACCTCCGGGCCCGGCCTGACCTGGATCTCGCCCGCCACGCCGTCGACGATGATGGCGTCGCCCGAGTCGCAGAGCGCGGTGGCGTTGGCGACCTCGCCCACCGCCGGGATGCCGAGCGCGCGGGCGACGATGGCGATGTGGCTCGTCGGGCCGCCTTCCTCCAGCACGACGCCGCGCAGCCGCGAGCGGTCGTATTCGAGGAGCGCCGCCGGCCCCATGGAGCGGGCGACGAGGATCACGTTCTCGTGGACCATCGCGGCGTTGCCGCCGGCATCCGGGCCGATGAGCTGGCGCAGGAGACGGTTGGCGAGATCGTCGAGATCGTGCAGCCGGTCGCGCAGATACGGGTCGCTCTGGCGCATCATGCGCGCCCGGTTGTCGGACTGGACGCGCTCCACCGCCGCCTCCGCGGTCAGGCCGGAGAGCACCGCCTCGCGCATGCGCCGCAGCCAGCCCTTGTCGTGGGCGAACATGCGCACCGTCTCCAGCACCTCGCGGGATTCGACGGTGCCGATGCTGTCGCCGCGCTCCACGAGATCGTCGATGGCGGAGCGCACCACGCCGATGGCCGATTCCAGGCGCTCGGTCTCCTTCTCCGCGTTCTCGGCGATGAGCGTCTTCACCACGATGCGTGGCTCGTGCAGGAGCACATGCCCGAGGCCGATGCCGTCGGCGAGCACGACGCCCTTCTGGCTCACGGACCTGCGCGCGGCGGTGCCGGCGCCCGGCGAGAGCCCCTGCAACTCGCCCGAGGCGATCATCTCCGAGAGCACCATGGCGGTGGTCTGGAGCGCCTCGATCTCCTCCTCGGAATAGACGCGGTAGGTCTTGTTCTGGACGGTGAGCACGCCGAGCGTGTTGCCGGCCCGCAGCAGCGGCACGCCGAGGAAGGCGTGGTACGCCTCCTCGCCCGTCTCCGGCCGGTAAGAGAAGGCCGGATGCGACTGGGCGTCGGAGAGGGAGAGCGGCTCGGCGGTCTGCGCGATCAGGCCGACGAGGCCCTCGTCGGCGCGCATGCGGGTGATGTGGACCGCTTCGCGGTTGAGGCCCTCGGTGGCGAAGAGCTCGAGGGTGTTGTCGTCCCTCAGAACGTAGACCGAGCAGACCTCGGCGATGACGTTCTGCGCGATGAGGACCACGATGCGGTCCAGGCGTGCTTGCGGGCTGACCGGCTCCGCCATCGCTTCGCGGAGGCGGCGCAGCAGCAGGCGCGGGCCTCCGGGCGCAGCGGGCATGGTCTCGTCAATCCACCCTGAGGCGGCAAGCTTGAGGCGGCAAGTTCAGCCTTGCCACCCGTTGCAACCTTGACGCCAAACATGGGGCGCCGGCTAGAGCCGACGCTGCGGTTCAGGCCTGATCGAGGCCGTATAGCGAGTGGAGCGTGCGAACGGCAAGCTCCGTGTAGGCAGCGTCGATCAGCACGGAGAACTTGATCTCCGAGGTGGTGATGGCGCGGATGTTGATGCCCTTCTGGGCAAGCGCCCGGAAGGCCTTCGCGGCGACGCCCGCATGGCTCCTCATGCCGACGCCGATGGCGGAGACCTTCACCACGTCGGTGGCGCCCTCGATCTGGCCGTAGGCGATGAGGTCGCGCTGGGCGTCGAGGATGGTGCGGGCGCGCTGGTAGTCGGCCGCCGGCACCGTGAAGGTCATGTCCGTGGTCGACTGGTCGCCCGACACGGTCTGGATGATCATGTCGACGTTGATGTTGGCGTCCGCCAGCGGCCCGAAGATGGCGGCGGCGATGCCGGGGCTGTCCTTGACGCCGCGGAGCGTGATCTGAGCCTCGTCGCGGGCAAAGGCGATCCCGGTGATGATCTGCTGTTCCACGATGTCTTCCTCGCCGCAGATGAGGGTGCCCGGACGCGCGGCGTCGGGGGGATCGAAGGAGGAGCGCACCGTCGTCGGCACCCGGTGCACCATGGCGAGCTCGACGGAGCGGACCTGGAGGACCTTGGCCCCCAGCGAGGCCATCTCCAGCATTTCCTCGAAGGTGACGCGCTCCATGCGCCTGGCCTTCTGCACCACGCGCGGATCGGTGGTGTAGACGCCGTCCACGTCCGTATAGATGTCGCAGCGCTCGGCGCCGATGGCGGCCGCGATGGCCACCGCGCTGGTGTCGGACCCGCCGCGCCCCAGCGTCGTCAACCGCCCCGTCTCGGCATGGATGCCCTGGAAGCCGGCGATCACCGCCACCTCGCCGCGCGCGAAACCGGCGTCGAGGTTCTTCGGGTCGATATCGGCGATGCGGGCGGAGCCGTGCGCGTCCGAGGTCAGGATCGGGATCTGCCAGCCCTGCCAGGAGCGGGCCTTGATGCCGTCCTTCTGGAGCGCGATCGCGAGCAGCCCGGAGGTCACCTGCTCGCCCGAGGCCACCACGGCGTCGTATTCGGCGGTGTCGTAGAGGGCGTTGGCGTCCTTCACCCAGTCCACGAGTTCGTTGGTCTTGCCGGACATCGCAGAGACCACCACGGCCACGTCGTAGCCGGCCGCGACCTCGCGGGCGACGTGGCGCGCCACGTTGCGGATCCGGTCCACGTTGGCGACCGAGGTGCCGCCGAACTTCATCACCAAACGGGGCATGTCGCGTCCGCGCCGTATCTCTCGAACTCCGGTCGGTACGAGACGTACCGTACCGATCTCGCGGCCCGACGCGTCGACGGCTTACCGGACCGAGGCCCGGCGGGTACAAGGGGTGCCCAAGCCTGTCAATGAGAGGGCCGGGGCCGCGCGCGGCGCAACCGGCAGACATGATGAATTCAACCGCCCGTTCCACCGTCGACCACGCCGAGGTGGCGCGCTTCGACGCGCTCTCGGCGACGTGGTGGGACGAACGCGGGCCGATGCGGGTGCTGCACCGCTTCAACCCCGTCCGCCTCGCCTATATCCGCGACGCCGCCTGCCGGCATTTCGGGCGCGATCCGGCCACGCCCTTCGCCCTCGACGGGTTGAGCGTGGTCGATATCGGCTGCGGCGGCGGGGTGCTCTCCGAGCCCCTGGCGCGGCTCGGCGCCACCGTGATGGGGCTCGACCCGGCAGAGGGCAACGTCGCCGTCGCCCGCGCCCATGCGGAGGCGGCGGGGCTCGCCGTCGACTACCGGCCCGAGACTATCGAATCCGTGGTCGCCTCGGGGGCGCGCTTCGACGTCGTGCTCGCCATGGAGGTGGTGGAGCACGTCGCCGACCGGGCCGCCTTCCTCGGCGCGGCGGCGCGGGCGGTGAAGCCCGGCGGCCTGCTCTTCGCCGCCACCATAAACCGGACGCTGCGCTCCTTCGCCCTCGCCATCGTCGGCGCCGAGTATGTTCTGCGCTGGCTGCCGAAGGGCACGCATGACTGGGAGAAGTTCGTGACCCCCGAGGAGCTGACGCGGGACATCGAGGCCGGCGGCCTGTCCGTGAGCGACGTGACCGGCGTGGTCTACAATCCGCTCGGCGACACCTGGCGGCCGAGCCGGGACACGGCGGTGAACTACATGCTCACCGCGAGCCGGCCGGGAGCCGCCTCGTGAAGGCGCTGCTCTGCACGACGCTCGGCGGCGCGGCCGACCTCTCCATCGAGAGCCTGCCCGACCCGCGTCCCTGTCCGGGCGAGGCGCTGGTGCGTATCCGCGTCGCGGCGCTGAACTTCTTCGACACGCTCATCATCGCCGGCCGATACCAGGTGAAGCCGGAGCTGCCCTTCTCCCCCGGCGGGGAAGCCTGCGGGGTGATCGAGGCCCTCGGGCCGGACACGGAGGGCTTCTCCGTCGGGCAGCGGGTGGTGGTGCATGTCAAATACGGCACCTGCCGCGAGTGCATCGCGGTGGCCACGCGCCATCTCACGCCGGTGCCGGACGCGGTCTCCGACGAGCAGGCGGCCGGGCTGACCATCACCTACGGCACCTCGCTGCACGCGCTGCGCGACCGCGCGCGCATCCAGCCCGGCGAGACGCTCGCCGTGCTCGGCGCCTCGGGCGGCGTCGGTCTGGCGGCGGTGGAGCTCGGCGCCGTGCTTGGCGCCAGGGTGATCGCCTGCGCCTCCTCCGAGGACAAGCTCGCTATCGCCCGCGCGCACGGCGCCGCCGAGACGCTCGTCTACGATCCGGCCACTCTCAAGGACGACCTGAAGGCGCTGACCGGCGGCAACGGCGTCGATGTCGTCTACGACGCGGTGGGCGACGCCTATGCCGAGCCGGCGCTGCGGGCGCTCGCCTGGAAGGGGCGCTATCTCGTCGTCGGCTTCGCAGCCGGCGAGATCCCCAAAATCCCGCTGAACCTCGTCCTGCTGAAGGGCATCGACGTGCAGGGCGTGCACTGGGGCGTGTTCGTGGAGCGCGAGCCGGAGGCCCACGCCGCCAACCAGCGCCTGCTGCTCGATTGGGTCGCGCAGGGGCGCCTCACCGCGAAGGTGCACGGCGTCTACCCGCTGGAAGATTACGAGGCGGCGCTCGGCATCCTCACCCGGCGCGAGGCCGTGGGGAAGGTGCTGCTGCGCCCCTGAGCCGGCACGCGCCCTCGAACGGTGCCGTTCGGGGACGCGGCGGGATCAGAGCAGGCCGCGTTTCTTGGCCAGGGCGACGAGGTCGCTCTGCGGACGAGCTCCGATATGCTGGATCACCTCCGCCGCCGCCAGCGAGCCGAGCTTGGCGCAGGTGACGTAATCGAGCCCGCGCGCCTGCCCCGCCAGGAAGCCCGCCGCGAAGAGATCGCCCGCCCCGGTGGTATCCACCACCTCGTGGACGAGGGACGCCTCGACGGCGCGGATCTCGCCGCCCTTCACCACCAGCGACCCTTCCGCCGAGCGGGTGACGAGGCCGAGCAGGTGCCGCCCTCGGGCGTCGCGCTCGTCGCGCAGCGCCTGCACGGCGGCGTCCGCGTCCTCGGTCTCGTAGAGGCTCATCAGCTCGCCGATATTGGCGAACAGGATGTCGATGCTGCCGTCGCGGATCAGGCCGAGGAACTCGTCGCGGTAGCGCCCGACGCAGAACGCGTCGGACAGGGTCAGGGCGACCGCGTTGCCGGCGGCATGGGCGATCTTCACGGCCTTGCGGAAGGCCTCCTTGGCGGCCGGCGGGTCCCAGAGATAGCCTTCGAGATAGACCACGCGGGCCGAGGCCACGACCGCCTCGTCCACGTCGGCCGGCGAGAGGCCCTGGCAGGCGCCGAGATAGGTGTTCATGGTGCGCTCGCCGTCGGGCGTCACCAGCACGAAGCAGCGGGCGGTGGCAGGCCCGTCCGTCGCCGGCGGCACGGTGAAGCCGACGCCCGTCGCCTTGAGATCGTGGGCGAAGAGATGGCCGGGCTCGTCGTCGCGGACCTTGCCGATGAAGCCGGTCCTGGCGCCGAGCAGCGCCGCGCCCACCGCCGTGTTCGCGCCCGAGCCGCCGGAGACGATCGTCGCCGGGCCCATGGCCTGAAAGAGCTCCTCGGCGCGCGGCTCGTCGATGAGCTGCATGGCGCCCTTGGCGACCTTCTGGGCGGCGAGGAAGGCGTCGTCGGTGCGCGCGATGACGTCGACGATGGCGTTGCCGATGACGAGCAGGTCGAGGGGAGCGGTCATGCGAGGGTCTCTTTCGCGGATCGTCGCCCGGCGCTGTCGCATCGGTGCCCGGAGGCGTCAAGCGAGGCAGCCGCCGCTCACAGGTCGGCGAAAGCCTCGGCGAGAGACAGGGAGAGGCCGGGCGGCGTCAGGTCGAGGCTGCCGGCGGAGACGATCCGGGTCTCGATCAGCTCGCCCTCGCCGCGGCGATGGTGGATCACGAGACGCTTCCTCGGGTCCACGATCAGATAGTGCATCACGCTGGCGAGCTTGAAGTAGCCGCCGAGCTTCTCGCCCGTGTCGGTCGCCTGCGTGCCGGGGGAGAGCACCTCCACCACGATGATCGGATGCGTGGCCGTCACCGCGTCGTCCGCTGCGCGCTCTCCACATTGGACGAGCGCATCCGGCTCGTAGGCGGTGGTCGCGTCGACCTTGACGGTCATGCCGTCCGGCAGCATTTCGCAGGAAAGGCGCCCCGCCGCGATCGCGCGATCGAGAGCGGCCTGGATGCGGTATTTTGCGCGGGCGTGCCGCGCCCGCTGGGGCGACATCGCGTGGACCTCGCCGTCGACGAGTTCGTGGCGGCCGGGCCGATCCTTAGCCCAGTCCAAAAACTCGTCCACGTCCATGTACGGTTTGGGCTGCACGCTCATGGCGTGAGCTTATCACGGCGGACATGCGCCGCGAAGGTCGGTCTATTGCAGGGTCTTGACCTCGCATTGCGCGTAGTCGCCGGCGGCCTTCACGTAGGCGTTGAGCTTCTGCACATAGGCCTCGGCCAGCGGACGGAACGCCTGGATCTGGAGGTTGTAGGCCTTCACGGCGTCGTTGAAGCTGTAGGCCTCCCAGCCCGGACAGCCGCCCTTGGCATCGAGGCAGGCGGGTTTTTCCGGCACCGCCGGACGGACGGGCTTCGAATCCGGCGCGGGCGGCTCGGGGCGGGTGCAGGCGCTCGCGACGGGGGCCGCTGTCGGGGCGGCGGCCGGTGCCGGCGGCGCCTTCGCCGGAGGCGCCGCGAGGACGGGGCCGCCGGCCGCCAGCAGGCAGCCCGTCAGGAGCAGGGATCGGAGCATCGCGCGCCTCGCAAAGGGCCTGAAGGGGCCGAGGCGACGCTTCTGCGGGATCGGCCGCCGCGGGACAAGCCGCGCGCCGTTATCCCGCCGCGACCGGCCGACGCGCAGGCTCGGCCCGCGAGAGCGATCGTGTCCGCCCCTTGGGCGCCGGCCGGACGAGCCTCGCCAGCGGCAGCGCCAGCCCGGCGGCGAGCACCCACCAGGCCGGCCGCACGATCCCGGAAAAATCCAGGTTGGCGGACAGGACCGCCTCCATCGGAATGCCGTTGCGCAAGGCGTACCAGGCGGCTTCGAGCAGGGCCGTGGCGACGCCCCCCGCGAGCGCAAGGCCGAGGAGCGGCAGCACCGCCGTCGGCAGGCCGAGCCGGTGCATGAGCCGCCAGCCCATCAGCAGCAGGAAGAGCCCCGTCCAGAACACCGGATCGGAGACGTCGATCTTCGATTGCAGGAAGTAGTGCAGCAGCCCGAGCACCGCGATGGCGTAGACGATGCGGTGCAGCCGGTTCCAGGCCGGACCCATCCGCCGGATGGCGGCGTCCGTCGAGGTGGCGCCCAGCGCCGCGAGCCCGGCGAGCGCGACGAAGCCGATGGTCAGGTAGAACCGCAGGGCGATCTCGGAGACCACCTTCGCAAGGTCGAGATTCTGGTCCGCCACGTAGAGGCCGAGATGGAGGAGCGCGTAGGCCAGCGCCGTCAGGCCGAGCATGCGCCGCACCAGAATGAGGCTCGGGAGGTTGGCGATGCGCCGCAGTGGCGTGACCGCGAGCGAGGCCAGCAGGAACCGCACCGTCCATTCCCCCGTCCCGTGCAGCAGCGCCGTGAGCGGCTTCGGCCCGAGGGCATCCGCCGCATAGGCGAGGGCGAGGTACAGCCCCGGCAGGAACGCGGCGACGAACACCGCGAGCTTGAGAAGCGAGAGGCGCCCGGAGCGGTCGAGCCAGGGGAGGGGGAGCCGTGCGTCCATGGTCATCCGGGGGAGGGCGTCCGTGGCATTGTCGGGCGTCGTCGCGCTGCCCGCCGATGGCGGCCGGCCGCGTGGCGCGCCTGTCCGGTCTTCGCGGCGGCCAGCCTGGAGTTACCACGCCGGAGGCCGATTTCCCCAAGGGGCGTCTCGGCCGCCGTCGCATCGCCTCCCCGCCTCGTCTAGGGTCGCGGCCCGCGCGGAGGCGCATCCGACCCGAGCCCCATGGCCGCTAAGACCGACACCGCGTCCGCCAAGCCCGCTCCGGCCGAGGAGCCGGAGGCCATGACCGCCGCCGAGGCCCGCGAGCGCCACGCGGCGCTGTCCGCCGAGATCGTCGAGGCCGATGCCGCCTATCACGGCGAGGACGCGCCGATCATGAGCGACGCGGAGTACGATCGACTCCGCCGTGCGCTCGAGGACATCGAGGCGCGCTTTCCCGAGCTCGCCGGGACGGGGCCGGCGAGCGCCTCGGTGGGCGCCAAACCGTCCGACACCTTCTCGAAGGTGCGCCACGTCGTGCCGATGCTCTCCCTCGGCAACGCCTTCGCCGACGAGGAGGTCGAGGAGTTCGTGGCGCGGGTGCGCCGCTTCCTCAACTGGCCGGCCGACCGGGCGCTCGCCTTCACCGCCGAGCCGAAGATCGACGGGCTGTCGCTTTCTCTGCGCTACGAAGAGGGCCGCCTCGTCACCGCCGCCACGCGCGGCGACGGCGAGGTCGGCGAGAACGTCACCGCCAATGCCCGCGAGATCGCCGACATTCCCGCGACGCTCACAGGGGACGACGTGCCGCCGGTCTGCGAGGTGCGCGGCGAGGTCTATCTCTCGCATGCGGATTTCGCCGCCATCAACGCGCGGCAGGAGGTGGCGGGGAAGCCGCTCTTCGCCAATCCGCGCAACGCGGCCGCCGGGTCGCTGCGCCAGCTCGACCCGAGCATCACGGCCTCGCGGCCGCTGCGCTTCTTCGCCTATGCCTGGGGCGAGGTGAGCCCCGCCTTCGAAGGCACGCAGGCCGGCGTGATCGAGCGGTTCCGGCGCTGGGGCCTGCCGGTGAACCCGCGCATGGCCGTCTGCGAGGACGCGTCCGCGATGCTCGCACAGTACCGCGCCATCGAGGAGGCGCGGCCCGATCTCGGCTACGATATCGACGGCGTCGTCTACAAGGTGGACGACCTCGCGCTCCAGCGGCGGCTCGGCTTCGTCTCGCGCAGCCCGCGCTGGGCGCTGGCGCACAAGTTCCCCGCGCAGACGGCCACCACGGTGGTGGAGGCCATCGACATCCAGGTCGGCCGCACGGGCTCGCTGAACCCGCTGGCGCGGCTCAGGCCCGTCACGGTGGGCGGTGTCGTGGTCTCGAACGCGACGCTCCACAACGAGGGTTACGTCCAGGGCGTCGGCGGCGACGGCGAGCCGATCCGCGAGGGCCGCGACATCCGCTTCGGCGACACGGTGGTGGTGCTGCGCGCCGGCGACGTGATCCCGAAGGTGATGGACGTCGACCTCGACAAGCGCCCGGCCGATGCGAAGCCCTACGTCTTCCCGGATGTCTGCCCGGCCTGCGGCAGCCGCGCGGTGCGCGAGGTGAACCCGAGGACCGGCCGGCTCGACGCGATCCGCCGCTGCACCGGCGGCCTGATCTGCCCGGCGCAAGGGGTGGAGCGGCTCAAGCACTTCGTCTCGCGCAACGCCTTCGATCTCGAAGGCTTCGGCCAGACCTATGTGGAACTGCTGTTCGAGGCCGGGCTGGTGCGCCAGCCGGCGGATCTCTTCGCGCTCGCATTCGAGCCGTTGAAGGCCGAGATCGTGAAGCGCCGTGAGGCGCTGTCCGCCGCCAAGCGGGCCGAGGGCGAGCCTGCGCCGAAGAAGGCGAAGAAGAAGGGCGACGACGAGGACAAGGCGATCCGTAACCTGCTCGCCTCGCTCGACGCGCGGCGAACCATCCCCCTCAACCGGTTCCTGTTCGCGCTCGGCATCCGGCATATCGGCGAATCGACCGCGAAGGCGTTGGCGAAGCGCTTCTCGGACATGCCGGCGCTACGGGAGGCCGTCGCCGCCGCAGCGCTTCAGCAGCCGGGGCCAGACTGGCTCGCCCTGTCGGCTGTGCCCCGCGTCGGCCCGACGACCCGCGACCGGCTGATCGCCGCGTTTTCCCTCTGGCATCCTCATCCCGAGGCCGCTGGCGCGCCACCTCAGGACGAGGTGGAGGACGGGAAATCGGATGAGGAGCAGCGACCGGGCGGCGGGAGGCTCGGCCTTCGCCTCAGCGCGCCTCAGCGCGAGAATCTGCTCGCCCATTACGGCAGCGAGGAGGAGATCGAGGCGGCGATCGCGCGGGCGGCGGCGCAGCGGCCGGGCGAGGGCTACCATTTCCTCGCCGACGACGGCGAGATCGGCCCGGTGGCTACCGAAAGCCTGATCGACTTCTTCGGCGAGCCCCATAACGCGGCCGCGGTCGACGCCCTCCTCGAGGCGGTGACGGTGGAGCCCATGGAATCGGCGGCCGCCGCGGCGGCGTTCGCCGGCAAGACCCTGGTCTTCACCGGCACGCTGGAGAAGATGACCCGCAACGAGGCCAAGGCGACGGCCGAGCGGCTCGGCGCGAAGGTCTCGGGCTCGGTCTCGGCCAAGACCGATCTCGTGGTGGCCGGCCCCGGCGCGGGCTCGAAGCTCAAGGACGCCGAGCGCCTGAAGGTGAGGGTCGTCTCGGAGGACGAGTGGCTCGCCCTGGTCGCGGATGCTTGAAGGCGGACTCCGCCGGCCATACACCGGAGAGCATGACGGTCCTCGCCCTCGATTTCGAGACGGCCAACGAGCGGCGCGACAGCGCCTGCGCGGTGGGGCTCGCCTGGATCGAGGGGGGCGCCGTGGTGCGGCGGGAATCGCGCCTGATCCGGCCTTCCGAGATGCGCTTCTCGCCGGGGAACATCCGCATCCACGGCATCCTGCCGGCGGATGTGCGCGACGCGCCCGAATTCCCCGACGCCATGGCCGAGTTCCTGCCCGATCTCTCGCGCGGGCTGATCCTCGCGCATAACGCGGGTTTCGATATCGGCGTGCTGCGCGCCTCGCTTGGCGCCTACGGGCTGCCGGTGCCGGGGCTCGCCTATCTCTGCACGCTCCAGATCGCGCGGCGCGTCTTCCCCGATCCGGCAGGGTGCGGGCTCGGCAAGGTCGCGGGCCGGCTCGGCATCCGCTTCAGCCATCACGATGCCGGCGAGGACGCTTATGCCTGCGCCGAGATCGCGCTGGCCGCCGTCCGCGAGACCGGCGCCGACGGGGTGCTCGGGCTGACCCACGCGCTCGGCATGCCGGTCACGGCGGTGCCAGCCGGGCCGCCGCCGCCTCGGGAAAGGCCGGGAGCCGTCTCGGCCCGCGCCGTCGCCGCCGCTCGTGCGGAGCGGGCGGCCCCGGAGCCCGATCTCGCCTTCGCCATGCGCGGCAGCACGGGCAACCGCTACGCCATCGCCCTGGAGCGGCGTCCGTTCGGCCTGTATCTGCGCTGCTCCTGCCTCGCCGGGCGCAATGCGCGGCGCTGCCGGCATGTCGATGCCATCGTCGACGGCGACGTCACCGATCTCCTGTCCGGCAACCTCGCCGACGTGGAGCGCCTGCGCCGACTCATCGCGGCGGCACCGTTCGGAAGCAGGGTGATGCCGGAGCGCGTGAGGCGCATAGCGGCGGCGTGAGGACAATTCGGCAATGCGTTCGGCGCGGGGGTGCCGAGCGTTCTCGGCAGAGAATAGCCCAGCATTGCATAGTGAATGCACTTTTGCAGATGCGAAATTCCTGTTAAGGTTTCGTTAACTCTCCTCCCGAGAGTTGTCTCAACAAGCCCTTCGGCGCGCTGGCAACGGCGCGCCTTTTTCTTTGCCGCGACAGCAATCACACCGACCCGACCGTGCGCAGTCTCGCGCGGGGGTGGATCTCGGCCTGGCTCATCACCGGCGTCTCGCGGCGGAAGCGCTCGATGATCGAGCGCACGAAGGGCCGCGTCTGCTGGGAGGTGACGAGCACCGGCATCTCGCCCATGCGCGCGGCGGTCTCGAAGCGGTCGCGCACGGTGTTCACGAACTCGGAGAGCTTCGAGGGCTGCATGGCGAGGTAGCGCTCCTCGCGCTCGCCGACGATGGAATCGAGGAATGCCTGCTCCCAGGCGGGCCCCATGGTGATGATCGGCAGCGTGCCGTCATGGCCCTGGTACTGGGCGCAGATCTGGCGGCCGAGCCGGGCGCGGACATGCTCGACGATGTCGCGCGGGTTCTTCACGCTGCCCGCGACCTCCGCGATGCCCTCGACGATGGAGCCGAGGTCGCGGATCGAGACGCGCTCGGCCAGCAGGAACTGGAGCACGCGCTGGATGCCGGTGGTGGAGATCTGGCTCGGCACCACCTCCTTGAGCAACTCGCCATGCTCCTTGGGCAGCTCGCGCAGCAGCTTCTGCACCTCGACGTGGTTGAGGAGCTCCGAGACGTGGCTCTTGATGATCTCGGTGAGATGCGTCGAGACGACGGTGGCCGCGTCGACCACCGTGTAGCCCTTGAGCTGGGCCTGATCGCGCAAGGACGCGTCGATCCAGGTGGCCGGCAGCCCGAAGGTCGGCTCCATCATGTGCTGGCCGGGGAGCTGCACCTGTCCGCCCATGGGGTCCATGGCCATGAACTGGCCGGGGAAGATCTGGCCGGTGCCGGCCTCGATCTCCTTGACCCGCACCACATAGGCGTTGGCGTCGAGCTGCACGTTGTCGAGGATGCGCACCGAGGGCATCACGAAGCCGAGATCGGCGGCGAGCTGGCGGCGCAGCGCCCGGATCTGGTCGGTGAGCCGGTCCTGGCCCTCGCCGTTCACGAGGGCGAGGAGCGCGTAGCCCATCTCGAGCTTGAGGTCGTCGAGCTTGAGGAGGTCCGTGACCGTCTCCTCCTTGGCCGCCGCGGCGGTGGCGGCTTCCGCCGTGGCGGTCTCGGCGACGACGGCGGCGGCGGCCCCGGCGGTCTTCGAGATCTTCCAGGCGGCGTAGCCGGCGCCGGCGGCGAGCGTCAGGAAGGGCAGCATCGGCATGCCGGGCAGCAGCGCGATCAGCACCATGACGCCGGCCGACATGCCGAGCGCCTTCGGGTAGTTGGCGAGCTGCTTGCCGAGCGCCTTGTCGGCCGAGCCCTTCACGCCGGCCTTCGAGACGAGGATGCCGGCCGCCGTCGAGACGATCAGCGCCGGCACCTGGCTGGCGAGGCCGTCGCCGATGGTCAGCAGCGTGTAGCTCTTGGCCGCCGCGCCGATGGGCATGCCCTGCTGGGCGACGCCGATGATGATGCCGCCCACCACGTTGATGAAGGTGATGAGCAGCGCCGCGACCGCGTCCCCGCGCACGAACTTGGAGGCGCCATCCATGGCGCCGAAGAACGAGGATTCCTCCTCCAGCGCCGCGCGCCGGGCCTTGGCGACCTTCTCGTCGATGAGGCCGGCCGAGAGGTCGGCGTCGATGGCCATCTGCTTGCCGGGCATGGCGTCGAGGGTGAAGCGCGCCGCGACCTCGGCGATGCGGCCCGAGCCCTTCGTGATGACGACGAAGTTCACGATGATGAGGATCGCGAAGACGATGATCCCGATGACGAAGTTGCCGCCCATCACGAAGTTGCCGAAGGCTTCGATGACGTGGCCGGCGGCCGCCGTGCCCTCGTGTCCGTGGCCGAGGATGAGGCGCGTCGAGGCGAGGTTCAGCGCCAGCCGCAGCAGGGTGGCGACGAGCAGAAGCGTCGGGAAGACGGTGAACTCGAGCGGGTTGTCGATGAACAGGCCCGTCATCATGATCAGCACCGAGATGATGATCGACACCGCGAGCATCAGGTCGAGCAGGATCGCCGGCAGCGGGAAGATGAGCACCGTGAGGATGCCCATCACGGCGGTGGCGAAGAACAGGTCGGAGCGCTTCGAGAGCGCGTTGAGGCTCTCGCGGTTGGGCATCTGGAGCGCGCCGAGGCCCGCCAGCGCCCCACCGATGCCGCTCTTCGCGGTCGCCGTCTCCGCCATGCCCAGACAAGCCCTCGCCGCGCCGCGCGGACCCGGCAAGATTTGCCGGGCGCAGGGTTAGCGGGACGTTAACGCGCGGCCGGAACGGGGCTCGATCGACGCCGCGATCGTCACCCGCAAGCCGAAGGGCCGCCTCACGGCCACGCTCCGACGGAAGCCGCCGTCAACCGAGTGAGCGGGGCGAACGCAATCCGATTCGGGCGCCGATGGCGCGCTCCTTCGGATCGCGAACAGCGTGCGCCGTCGAAGGCGTGAACGAGGAGTGTTCTCCGCAGGCGCGGGGCCGAACCGGCCGCTCAGGTCATCTGCTTGCGGGCGAACAGGGCGGCGGCGAACAGCACGGCGGCGCCGGCGGCGACGAGGCTGATCATCAGCAGGCGGCGCGGCTGCTGCGAGGATTCGGCCATCACCGGCTGCACCACGAGATTGAAGAACTCGATCTGCCGTTCGGCGATGATGCGCGCCCGCTCGCTCGCGACGAGCACCTTGGCGTAGTACTTCTCGGCGTCCTTGCGCTCGGTATCGAGGGCCTCGAAGCGCGTGAGCGCGTCGGAGAGGAGCCGCTTGCGCTCCGGGTCGGTGCTGGCGGACTGGTTCTCGATCCGGGCGATGTTGTCGTCGAGATCCTTGATCTGCGCCTTCATGTCCTGGATGCGGCGCGATTCCGGGGCGAGGTCGCGCGAGGACAGGGCGAGCTCGACGGCGAGCTTGATCCGGTTCGCGCGCAGCTCGCCGACGACCTTGAGGTTCGATTCGTTGGATTTCTGCGCGTCGAGCACGCCGTCCCGGTTGCGCAGGTCGCGCACCGCCACGCGGATGCGGGCGAGGCGGTCCTCGGCGAGCTTCAGCTCCCGCGTGCTTTCCGCGAGCGCGTCGTTGCGCGCGTCGTTGGTCAGCGCGTTCACCATGCGCTCGGCCTCGGCCATGATCGCCTTGGTGATCGCGAGGGACTCCGCTGGATCGAAGGCGTTCACCGTGACCGAGATGATGCCCGAGCCCTGCTCGATGTCGACGTCGACGCGCTTGCGCCAGTACTTGAGCAGCTTCTCGATCGGCTCTTCCGTGTCGAAGCGCGACAGGTAGTCGATGCTGCTCCGGCCGAACATGTCCTTGAGCGGCAGCTTCGCGCCGACCACCTCCACCATCGTCCGGCTGAGGACGTAGTTGTAGACGATGAGCGAATCCTGGGCGACCATCTGGTGCGGGACGCCCGCATTGGTGCCGACCGCATCCGGCGCCGCCTTGTCGACGGTGCCGATGGCCGGCCGCAGGGCGAAGCGCGCCTCGGTGACGTAGCGGTCCGAGGCGATCAGCCCGAAATAGAGCGCGCCGGCCAGCGTCGGCAGCACGAAGCAGAGCGCGAAGAGCACCGGGACCCAGGGGTCGCTCTTCACATGGCTCTGATAGGAGCGGATGCCCTTCTTGCGGTCGACGAAGCGGGAGACGCGCGCGATCTGGCGCAGCGATTCGGCGACCGCCGCCGAGCGGTCCGCCGTGCTGACGGCCTGCCCTTGAGGATTGCGGATCTCGACGTTCATCGGCCCTGCCGTTCGTCCCGACCGGCGCGCCCCGCGACGGTCGTGCCCAGCCCTGCCACCCGCACGCGGCGAAACCGTGTCCGAGGGAAGGGCGTCACGCGTTCAGCCGCCGATACACCTCGATGGCGTCGTCGACGTTCTCGTAGATGATGGCGCGTCCGTTGAGGAGCACGATGCCTTGCGTGCACCAGTGCCGGATCGTCTCCATGTCGTGCGAGACTATGATGACGTCGGCGTTCTCGCGCCGGGCCGCGAAGGCCTCGTTGCAGCGCTTCTGGAAGCGCGCGTCGCCCACCGCCGTGACCTCGTCGATGAGGTAGCAATCGAACGGGATCGCCATGCTCATGCCGAAGGCGAGGCGCGCGCCCATGCCCGACGAGTAGGTGCGGATGGGGACGTCGAGATAGCTGCCGAGCTCGGCGAAGTCCTCGACGAACTCCAGCACGCGCTTCGGGTTCTCGCCGTAGATGCGGGCGACGAAGATGACGTTGTCGCGGCCGGTCATCATCGGGTGGAAGCCGCCGCCGAAGCCGAGCGGCCAGGACACCCGCAGGCCCCGCTTGATGCGCCCGCTGGTCGCCTCCTCGGTGCCGCCGATGAGGCGCATGGTGGTCGACTTGCCGGCGCCGTTGATGCCGAGGATGCCGTAGCTGATCCCCGCCTTCAGGGTGAGCGAGACCTTCTCCAGGATGGTGCGGCGATGGCCGTCCGTCCGGTAGATCTTGGTCACGTTCTCGAACCGGATCACGCGCGCCCTTCCGATAAACAGGTCCGCCGCCTCGGCCGCCACCTGCCGGGCGAAAACGGCGAATGTGAGGATCGGGAAGAACATCGCCGCCGCCCGCAGGCAACTTCCGGTTTTATTGATGATCCGCCGTCGCCCTCAAGAGCGCCGGCCTGCCTTTGCCTTGACAACCTCGCGGAATGGCTTGAATGCCGCGCTCCGAACCGTCGGCGCGACCCATCGGGCTCGCCGCGGCACGCCGGGAAGGGGCTCACATGCAGGTGATCGACACGGCGATTCCCGCGGTCAAGCGGGTGATCCCGAAGCGTCACGGGGACGACCGGGGCTGGTTCTCCGAGACCTTCCGGGCGGACGTTCTGGCGCAGCACGGCATCGACATCGCCTTCGTGCAGGACAACCAGTCCTTCTCGAAGCCCGCCGGGACACTGCGGGGCCTGCATTTCCAGCTCGCGCCGGCCGCGCAGACCAAGCTCGTTCGGGTGCTTTCCGGCGCCATCCTCGACGTGGCGGTGGACCTGCGCCGCGCCTCGCCGACCTTCGGACGGCATGTGGCGGTGCGGCTCGACGCGGAGGGCGGCGAGCAGCTCTACGTGCCGGCCGGCTTCGCCCACGGCTTCTGCACGTTGGTGCCGGACACCATGGTGGCCTACAAGGTCGACGCCTATTACAGCCCCGCCCACGACCGGGCCCTGATCTGGAACGACCCCGAGATCGGCATCGACTGGCCGGTCTCGGCCGAAGAGGCGATCCTGTCCGACAAGGACAAGCGCGCGCCGCGCCTTGCCGATCTCGGCGACGTGTTTTGAAGGAAGGTCCCGCGATGCGCATCCTCGTCACCGGCGGCTGCGGCTTCATCGGGTCCGCGGTCGTCCTGCATCTGGTGCGCGACCTCGGCCACGAGGTGCTGACCTTCGACGCGCTGACCTATGCGGCGAACCCGATCTCGCTTCAGCCGCTGGACGCCGACCCGAAGCACCGCTTCGTCAAGGGCGACATCTGCGATGCCGAGGCGGTGGGCCGCGCCTTCGCCGAGTTCAAGCCGCAGGCGGTGATGCATCTGGCCGCCGAGAGCCATGTCGACCGCTCGATCACCGGGCCAGGCGCCTTCATCCGCACCAACGTCGTCGGCACGCAGGTGATGCTCGACGGCGCCCGCGCCCATTACGCCACGCTGCAAGGCGCGGAGAAGGACGCGTTCCGCTTCCTCCACGTCTCCACGGACGAGGTCTACGGCTCGCTGCCGCCGGACGCCTTCTTCACCGAGGACAGCCGCTACGATCCGCGCTCGCCCTACTCGGCCTCGAAGGCGGCTTCCGACCATCTGGCGCGGGCCTGGCACGAGACCTACGGCCTGCCGGTGCTGGTGACGAACTGCTCCAACAACTACGGGCCGCGCCACTTCCCCGAGAAGCTCATCCCGCTGATGATCCTCAACGCGCTGGAGGGGAAGCCTTTGCCGGTCTACGGCGACGGGCTGAACGAGCGCGACTGGATCCATGTCGAGGACCATGCGCGCGGCCTCGTGGCGGTGCTGGAGCGGGGCACGGTGGGCGAGACCTACCTGCTCGGCGGCCGCTCGGTGAGGAACAACCTCGCGGTGGTGAAGGCCCTCTGCGCGGCCTTCGACCGGCTGCGGCCCGAGAGCGCGCCGCATGAGCGGCTGATCAACTTCGTCGCCGACCGGCCGGGCCACGACCGGCGCTACGCCATCGACCCGTCTAAGTCGGAGCGCGAGGTCGGCTACGTGCCGGCCCGGACCTTCGAGCAGTCGCTGGAGGATACCGTGCGCTGGTATCTCGACAACGAATCCTGGTGGCGGCCGATCCGCGAGGGCCGCTACACTGGCGAGCGCCTCGGGCTGTCGCCGGCGAAGGGCGCGTGAGCCGCATGGACATCCTCATCCTCGGCGGCGGCGGGCAGGTCGGCACGGAGCTGCGCGCGCTCGCCTGGCCCGAGGGCGTGCAGCCCCACGCGCCGGAGCGGACCGCCCTCGACATCACCGACGAGGTGGCGGTGGCCGCGCTCATCGCCGGGCGGGATTGGGGCGCGGTCATCAACACCGCCGCCTATACCGCCGTCGACAAGGCCGAGAGCGATGTCGGCGCCGCATGGCGCCTGAACGCGCTGGCACCCGCCTATCTCGCCGCCGCGACTGCGGCCAGGAAGATCCCGCTGGTCCATGTCTCGACGGACTATGTCTTCGACGGCTCGGGGGAGGGCGATTATCTGCCCGACGCTCCCGTCAATCCGAAGAGCGTCTACGGGGCCAGCAAGGCCGCCGGGGAGATGGCGGTGCGCACCGCCAACCCGCGCCACGCCATCCTGCGCACTGCCTGGGTGGTGAGCCCGCACCGGGGCAACTTCGTCAAGACGATGCTGCGTCTCGCCGGCGAGCGCGACAAACTCACCGTGGTCGACGACCAGCAGGGCTGCCCGACCTCGGCCGCCGATCTCGCCGCCGCCTGCGCCGGCATCGCCCTGCGGCTCGCCCGCGACGAGGCCGCGCCCACGGGCACGTTCCATTGCGTCAATGCCGGGCATACGACCTGGTGCGGGTTCGCCCGCGCCATCGTGGCCGGCGGTGCGCGCCGGGGCGGACGCAGCGTGCCCGTGGACGGCATCCCGACCTCGGCCTATCCGACCCCGGCCCGGCGCCCGGCGAATTCGCGCCTCGACACGGCGAGCTTAGGCGAAGCCTACGGCATCCGGCCCCGGCCCTGGCAGGACGCCCTCGACGACATCCTCGACCGCCTGATGGGCGCGCCGGGGGACATGGGGCAGGTCGGCGGCGTGGGAGCGTGACGCGCATGAAGGGTATCGTCCTCGCAGGCGGTTCGGGCACGCGGCTCCATCCGGCGACGCTGTCGATCAACAAGCAGCTGCTGCCGGTCTACGACAAGCCGATGATCTACTACCCGGTCTCGGTGCTGATGCTGGCCGGCATCCGCGAGATCCTGATCATCTCGAGCCCTGAGCATCTCGACAACTACCGCCGCCTGTTCGGCAGCGGCGAGCAGTTCGGCTTGCAATTCTCCTACGCCGTGCAGCCGAGGCCCGAGGGTCTCGCGCAGGCCTTCGTGATCGGGCGCGACTTCGTCGGCTCCGATCCGGTCTCGCTGATCCTCGGCGACAACCTGTTCTTCGGCGCCGGCATGGGCGAGCTGCTGGCCCGCGCCGCCGCCCGCAAGGAGGGCGCGACGGTGTTCGGCTACCATGTCGAGAACCCGGAAGCCTATGGCGTCGTCAGCCTCGACGGACAGGGCCGGGCGACGAAGATCGTCGAGAAGCCGGCCAAGCCCGAATCCCAGTGGGCCGTCACGGGCCTGTATTTCTACGACAACGCGGTGCTCGACATCGCCGCCGCCGTGACGCCGTCGCCGCGCGGCGAGCTGGAGATCACCTCCGTCAACGAAGCCTATCTCCAGGCCGGCAAGCTGCATGTGGAGCGGATGGGCCGGGGCTATGCCTGGCTCGACACCGGCACGCATGACAGCCTGCTGGAGGCTTCCGAGTTCGTGCGTACCCTCCAGAACCGGCAGGGCCTCCAGGTCGCGTGTCTCGAGGAGATCGCCTATCTCCAGGGCTTCATCGGCCGCGAGCAGCTCGTCGCGCGCGGCGAGCTCTTCGCCAAGACGAACTACGGCAAGAACCTCCTGCGCCTCGCGCGCGGCGAGGGCTGAGGGCCCGCCCCGGCCGGTGTCGCGCACCGGACACAGGGCCCGATCGAACGCAGCGTGGCCGGAAACCGGCTGTTAACCATCGCGGCTCCATGCCCTAGAGCCGATTCCGCCTCGTCCGGGTGCCGCCCGGCCGACGGTCGATGGGAGACGGCTGCCCGACGATGCCGACACGCGCCCGCCCGTTCCGGTGCCTGCTGCTCGCGCTGAGCCTTCTGGCGGCGTGCCCCGCCGGCGCGCAGGACGGCGAGCGCAACCGCAACGCCGCCGTCGCCATCGCCGCCGACCTGACCGCGGGTGCGAACGGCGCCACCAAGCTGACCTTCACGCTCTCGAAGCCCGTCGAGGCCCGCGCCTTCGTCATGGAGCGGCCGGATCGGGCGGTGATCGACCTCGCCGAGGTGAACTTCCAGGTCGACGCCGAGACCGGGCGCCGCCGCGAGGGGCTGGTGCAGTCCTTCCGTTACGGGCTGTTCGCGCCGGGGCGCTCGCGCGTCGTCGTCGACCTCGCCGGTCCCGCGACAGTCGGGAAGATCGAGACCGTGGCCCGGCAGCGCGACGGTGCCACCCTGCTCTCGATCGAGTTCCAGAGGGCCGACCGCGAGGCGTTCCGCAAGGCGGCGGTGGCGAGCGATCCGCTGCCGGCGCTGCGCAAGTCCCTCGCGGCGGAGCCCGCCGATTCCCGCCCCCTGGTGATGATCGACGCCGGCCATGGCGGCACCGATCCCGGCGCCATCGCCTCCACCGGGGTGTTCGAGAAGGACATCGTCTTCGGCTTCGCCCAGGCGCTCGTCGCCCGGCTCGAATCCTACGGCCGCTACCGGGTGCGTATGACCCGCGACCGCGACGTGTTCGTGCCGCTGGGCGAGCGGGTGCGCATCGCGCGCGAGGCGAAGGCCGACCTGTTCATCTCAATCCATGCCGATTCGATCTCGGCCGCGCCGCAGGTGCGCGGCGCCACGATCTACACGGGGTCGGAGAAGGCGACCGACGCCGAATCCGCCAAGCTCGCCGACCGCGAGAACAAGGCGGACGCCGCCGCCGGCACGGATTCGGCCGCGCCGCCCACCGACGTCGCCGACATCCTCCAGGAACTGACCCTGCGCGAGACGCGCGGCTTCTCCGCCGGCTTCGCCCGGACCCTGATGGGCCAGATCGGCCCGGTGATGGAGATGAGCGGCAAGCCGCACCGCGAGGCGGGCTTCGTGGTGCTGCGCTCCCCCGACGTGCCGAGCGTGCTCGTCGAACTCGGCTACCTGTCGAGCAAGCGCGACCTCGACCTGCTCCAGTCGCAGGAGTGGCGCGAGTCGGTGACGGGCTCCATGGCCAAGGCGGTGGACCAGTTCTTCACCAACCGCGCCACCCTCGGGCGCCCGTCCGGGCCGCCGCGCAAGGCGGCGTCCATCGCCCCAGTTTCACCATAGAAGCGGTGTCGTTACGGGGCATGCGAAGGCCCCGTTCGCGACGCGCGATCCTCCCGCGTCGGACAGGGCCGACACGGCCCGCCGAAGGATCGAACGCGTCGTTCGAGCACCGTCGGGCGCAAGCCGCACCAATCGACTGACGGGACCCCGGATGCGCCTCATCCTTCGTTTCTTCGGCTTCCTGTTCAGCGCCGGCGCGGTCATCTTCGTGCTGCTGGCCGCTGCCGGGGCGTTCTTCTACTGGAAGTACAGCCGCGACCTGCCGGACCACGCCGCGCTCGCCAATTACGAGCCGCCGGTGATGACCCGCGTCCATGCCTCGGACGGGTCTCTGCTGGCCGAATACGCCCGCGAGCGGCGGCTCTATCTGCCGATCCAGGCGATGCCGAAGATCGTCGTCGCGGCCTTCCTCTCGGCCGAGGACAAGAACTTCTACAAGCATGGCGGCATCGATCCCGAGGGCATCGTGCGTGCCGTGCTCACCAACGCCAAGAGCGGCAAGAAGCAGGGCGCCTCGACCATCACGCAGCAGGTGGCGAAGAACTTCCTGCTCTCCTCCGAGCAGACCTACGATCGCAAGATCAAGGAGGCGCTGATCGCGCTGCGGATCGAGTCGGCCTATTCGAAGGACAAGATCCTCGAGCTCTATCTCAACGAGATCTTCCTCGGCACCATCGTTCCCGGCCGCAACCTGCACGGCGTCGCGGCGGCCGCGCTGGACTACTTCGGCAAGTCCGTCCACGAGCTGACGATCAACGAGGCGGCCTATCTCGCCGCCCTGCCGAAGGGGCCGAACAACTACCACCCCTACCGCAAGACGCAGGCGGCCCTCGACCGCCGCAACGAGATCATCCGCCTGATGGCGGAGAACGGCTACATCACCAAGGAGGAGGCCGACGCCGCCAAGAAGATGCCGCTCGGCGTCAACCCGCGCGTCGCCTTCCCGAACGCGGCCAACGCCAACTACTTCACCGAGGAGGTGCGCCGCGAGATCTCCGAGCGCTACGGCGAGAAGAAGCTCTACGAGGGCGGCCTCTCGGTGCGCACCACCGTCGATCCGAAGATGCAGGCCTGGGCCCGCAAGGCGCTGGTCGACGGGCTCGTGCGCTACGACCAGTCCCACGGCTGGCGCGGCGCGACGACGAAGGTCGACCTCACCGGCCGCGACTGGGGGCAGGCGGCCTCGGAAGTGCCGGCGCTCGGCGACATCGCGCCCTGGCGGCTCGCCGTGGTGCTCTCCGCCAGCGGCGGCGGCGTGCAGATCGGGCTCCAGCCCAAGCGCGAGGCCGGCGGCGCCATCTCGAAGGAGCGCGAGACCGGCATCATCCCGGCCGAGGGCCTGAAATGGACCGGCCGCTCGGCGGCCTCCGCCGTCTCGCCCGGCGACGTCGTCTATGTCGAGGCCATGGATGGCGGCCAGGGCCGCTTCCGCCTGCGCCAGAAGCCGGAGATCTCCGGCGCCATCGTCGCCATGGACCCCTATACGGGCCGCGTGCACGCCATGGTCGGCGGCTTCTCCTTCGACGAGAGCGAGTTCAACCGCGCCACGCAGGCGATGCGCCAGCCGGGCTCCTCGTTCAAGCCGATCGTCTACTCGGCCGCGCTCGACAACGGCTACACCCCGTCCTCCATCGTGCAGGACTCGCCCATCACCATCGAGGCGGGGCCGGGACAGGAGGCGTGGACGCCCTCGAACTACGACGGCAAGTCCGGCGGGCCGCATACGCTGCGCTACGGCATCGAGCACTCGAAGAACCTGATGACCGTGCGCCTCGCCAAGGACGTCGGCATGCCGCTCATCGCGGAATACGCCCGCCGCTTCGGCGTCTACGACGACCTGCTGCCGGTGCTGCCGATGTCGCTCGGCGCCGGCGAGACCACGGTCATGCGCATGGTCTCGGCGTATTCGATGCTCGACAACGGCGGCCGCCGCATCCGGCCGACGCTGATCGACCGCATCCAGGACCGCACCGGCGAGACCATCTACCGTCACGACGGCCGCAAGTGCATCGGCTGCGACGCGGAGAAGTGGTCGGGCCAGGACGAGCCGAAGCTGGTGGACGATTCCGAGCAGGTGCTCGACCCGCTCACCGCCTACCAGATGGTCTCGATCATGGAGGGCGTGGTCCAGCGCGGCACCGCGACGATCCTCAAGCAGATCGGCAAGCCGCTCGCCGGCAAGACCGGCACCACCAACGACGCCAAGGACGCGTGGTTCGTGGGCTTCTCGCCGGACTTGGCGGTGGGCGTCTATCTCGGCTTCGACAAGCCGCGCTCTCTCGGCGACCGCGCCACCGGCGGCGGCTTGGCCGCGCCCATCGCCCTCGACTTCCTGAAGCAGGCCCTCAAGGACAAGCCGCCGACGCCCTTCCGCGTGCCGCCGGGCATCAAGCTGATCCGGGTCAACGTGGCCTCGGGCATGCGCGCCGGCTCGGGCGAGGGCGGCGGCACCATCCTCGAAGCCTTCAAGCCCGGCACCGCGCCTCCCGACGCCTACGTGGCCCAGCCCTCCGCGCCGGCCGCCGTGCCGCCGGATGCCGACCGCGCCGCCCAGGCCGGCGGTCTCTACTGAGGCGACACGCCGGGGTTCGCGCCCCGGCGCCGTCCGAGCCGCTTGAGCGCCGGGTTCTCCCAGGCGACGTGGTAGGCGAGGCCGCAGGCCACGCCAAGCCCGATGCACAGCGCCAGGCTCGCCGGCCAGGAGCGCAGCGGCTCGAACCGTCCCGCGATCCGGGCGCCGAGCGAGGCGAGCGGGTTGTGGACGAGGTAGATCGCATAGGAGGCGTTGCCGAGCAGGATCAGGCCGGCGGGCGCCGCGGTCCGGCCCTGCGTCTCCAGGCGCGCGGCGCCGAGCACCACGAGGGCGACGGCGAAGCCGAAGCTCATGCGCAACGGGCCCGCCGGATCGACGCCGAGCCCGAAGAACGCCGTAAGCCCGAGCAATCCGGCGACGATGCAGGGCAGCGCCCAGCCGGCCGGCAGGCGCGGCAGGGCGGCGGCGGCGAGCATGCCGGCGACGAACTCGACATTGATCGGCGAGAACAGGCTCAGCAGGGTCGGCGCGGCATAGGGCGTGTGCAGCCCCGCCAGCATGCCGAGAAGGATCAGCCCGACCCAGGCCGCGACGACGACCGCGAAGGGCCGCACGAAATAGGACGCCAGGAAGAGCGCGTAGAAGAGCATCTCGTGCTCGAGCGTCCAGGCGGCGGCGAGTGCCGGCGGCAGCCCCGTCGGGATCAGCGTCAGCGAGGTCAGCAGCCCCCAGTCGCGCCCGCTGGCGGAGAGCGAGGGCAAGGTGAGGTAGAGCCCGATCAGCCCCAGCGAGACCGGCAGGTAGGGCACGTAGATGCGCCGCAGCCGTTTCCAGGCATAGGCGCGGGCCGCGCGCGTGCCGGCGGGGTCGCGGCCATGGGCGTGCAGGATGATGAAACCGCTGAGGACGAAGAAGAAATCGACGCCGAAAGTGCCCCGCTCCAGCACGCGGAAGACGCCCTCCGGCATCCGCCCGGCGAAATCCTGCGTCGCGATGGCCGAGTGGTAGGCGACGACGGCGAGCGCGGCGAGCGCCCGCCCGGCCTGGAGCGTGGTGAGGACGCCGCGTCGCTCGGGTCCCGGCGCGTCCGCGTCCGCCACCGCTCGGATCTCCCGCGTGCCGGCCGGCTCCGGGCCGGTCCGGCGTCCCGCCTCAGAACAGGGCGGGCATCGTGAAGGAGTAGTCGACCTTTGCGCCGAAGGTGAACTGGTTCGGCGTGCCGAAACCGCGCTTCAGGAGCGGGCTGTCGGCCGAGGAGCCGACGATGCGGTTGTAGCCGACATAGCCGGTGGCCGCCCACTGCTCGTTGAAGCGGTAGGTGACGGCGCCGAGCGCGCCCACGGTGGTGAAGCTGTCGGGCCGGAAGGCCGTCAGGCGCCCGTTGACGAAGGCCTCGACCGGCAGCACCCCGAAATAGCGCCGGGCGAAGGACTCGTCGCCGAAATTGAAGCGCGGCCCGATCGAGACGCGGAAGGCGCCGACCGGCTGGATCACGTCGAGTCCGATGGACCCGACGAAGCCGTGATGGCCGATGGTGCCGTGCCGCAGCTCGGCGCGGGCGCGCAGCCATTCGACCGGGTAGAACTCGGCGAACACGCCCGGCTCGATGGCGAAGCGGGCATCGCGCAGGCCGAAGAGATGCCGGCGGTCGTCGCCGTAGTAGCGGCCCGGCACGTAGCGCGCGGTCGGCCCGATGCGGAAGTTCGGGCCGTCGTAGAGCGAGAAGCTGATGCCGTCATCGGGGGCCGAGAAGCGCGCCGGCGTCCCGGCCGGACGGATGCTCGCGGAGGGGTAGCCGATGCCGGTGTAGTCGCCCGATCCCGGATAGCGCGGCGTGGCCTGCACGTTGCCGGTGATCGTGACGATCCAGAGGTTCTGGTCGACCTGGGTGAAGACGGGCGGCTGGGCGGCCATCGGCATGTCGGCGGCCTTCACGCTCCCCGTGCCGAGAACGGCGGAGAGGGCGGCGGCGCATGCGATCGAACGGGCCGACAGGGGCGAATCCATGAATCTTCCTTGCACGGGATCGCCGAGAGTATGGACACATACGGTCACAACCGCACGCCTGATCCTGCGGCGGCGACCGGATTGCGGAAGGGCTGTGTCGGACCGGCAACGTCAAGATTCGGCATTGCCGCACCCGCCGCGGGACATAGCCGGCCCCCTCCTTAAGGAAACGGCAACAACAGAGCGGCGCGATCGGGATGTCCTTCGGTATCCCCGGTCTTTCGCTGCGATTTCGCGAGGGGCCGCGCCTCAGAAATAGGACTTGAGCGGGCCGCGCCGGCGCACGTCGAGGGTGGCGCAATGGAAGGAGCCGCCGAACGGGCCGTAGGACAGGAACGGCGCCGGGATCGGATCGAACCCCCAGTCCTTCAGCGCCTTGATCAGCGTCGGCTGGCTGGCGTCGACGACGATCTTCTTCTCGTCGATGGCGAGGACGTTGATCGAGGTCCAGGGCGAGCACATCGAGATCTTGCTCATGAAGCCGGAGACCGGATCGGGGCGCGGCGCGATCAGCACGTCCCAGGTCTTGAGCACGGCCGGCAACTTCTCGACGTCGATATAGTCCGGGTTGACCAGCACCTTGCCCGGCGCCAGCGGCATGAAGGACGAGTCGATATGCATCGGCTGCGGGCAGCGGCTCTCGATCTCGTGGATGCGGAAGCCAGGCCCGAGATGGCGGCGCAGCCACTCGATGCCCATCAGGTTGGTCACGTTCGAGCGGGTGACGAACAGGTCCCGCCCGCAGCGCACGAAATCCGCCGCGTCGAAGACCGGCTCGAACTCGTTGACGGTGAACTGCATGGGCTCGCCGGCCTTCAGGTTCGGCACCCGGTAGTCGTAGTTGTAGAGCTCGTCCGTGAGCTGCGGACGCGGCGCCGAGGTCCAGCGCGCGCCGGCCCGGAAATACTCCTTGAAGAGCGAGCGGTAGGCGTCGCCCTCGAAGTAGCGCGAGCGCCAGCACATCGGGCTCTCGATGATCTCGTCGCCGATGACGAGGTACGGGTCGCGCGGGCAGGCCACGCAGAACCCGCGCGAGGACCAGCGCGGCGCCTTGTACTTGCGCGAGAAATCCACCGTGTCGGGACGGCGGACCTTCACGCCCTCTCCGGCGAGGATGGAGATGAAGTTGTCGAGCTCCTGCTGGGCGAGCTTCTTCATGAACTTCGGATACTTCCACCCGGAGGCGAAGCGGTAGAAGGGCTGCGCCGCGCGCGGCAGGTTGAAGATCACCGTGAGGTGGTGCGTCGGGATGGTGGCACCGTCGAGAGAGCCGACGATGACCTCCTCCAGCGGGTCCCACTCGTTCCAGGCCATCACCGGGGATTGCGGCTTGGGGGTGCCCGGCGCTCCGCGGCCCTCGCCCGTCCAAGCGGCGGGGTGAGCGTCGTCGAGCACGGCCTCCGTGGCCGTGATGGGCGATTCGCGGTCCATGGCAGTCCCCCCTCGGGCGGTCTCAGGCAGGCTTTAGTTCGCCGGATTCCCGGCCGGTTGCTGCTTTGATCCGCAGTGTGTCTCTCGGGTGATAGACAACCTCTACCGAAGCTGCAACTTCACCTTGCGCGACCGTGCAACGCAGTGATTTTTCGGATGAAACCGCGTTCTGCGACGTGTTGTCCCCCAGCCTTCGACGGAACCGAAAGCGGGTCATGAAGCACCTGACGACCCTTGGACTCATCGCCGGCCTGCTGACGGCGGGTTGGCTGTTCGTCTCCTCTGGTCTCGAAGACGTCGGCACCGCCGTGCTGGCCGCCGGCTGGGGCACGCTGCTCGTCGTCGCGGCTCGTGCCGCCGCCGTGGCGTGGGCCGGGCTCGGCTGGTTCGCGATCTTCCCGGCCGCCGGCCGCCCGAGCGTGGCGACCTGCGTCGGCCTGCGCTTCGTGCGCGAGGGCATCAACACGCTGCTGCCCGTCGCCACCGTCGGCGGCGACTTCATCGGCGCGCGCCTGCTCGCCAAGCGCGGCGTGTCGGGGGGGCTTGCCGGGGCCAGCATGTTCGTCGACCTGATGACCCAGGCCGTGACGCAGCTGCTCTTCACCGTCGCCGGGCTGGCGATCCTCGTGGTGCTGGTGGGCGACGGGCCGATCGCGCGCACCGTCGCGGGCGGCCTCGCCGTCGCCGTGCCGGCGGTCGGCGCGTTCTACCTGATCCAGCGCCGGGCCGGGCACCGGCTGATCCAGGGCCTGATCTCGCGCTTCGCCTCGGGTCGCGAATGGCGGGCGCTCGGCGCCGTCGACGTGCTCTACGACAGCCTGCGCAGCCTCTACGCGCGGCCTTCGCGCATCCTCGGCGGGATCGCGGTGCATTTCTTCGGCTGGATTATCGGCACCCTCGAAGTCTATGTCTGCCTGCATTTCATGGGCTACCCGGTGAGCTTCGGCGAAGCCCTGGTGATCGAGAGCCTGGCCCAGGCCGTGCGCGGCGCCGCCTTCGCCGTTCCCGGCGCGCTCGGCGCCCAGGAGGGCGGCCTGATCGCGCTCTGCGGCCTGTTCGGAATCCCGGCCGAGGTCGCTCTGGCGCTCTCCCTGGTGAAGCGCTTCGCGGACCTGTGCGTCGGCGTGCCCGGCCTGATCGGCTGGCATCTCCTCGACCGGAAGGATCGCGCCGAGGGCGTCGAGGAGCGCGCCGCCACCCTCGACAGGCGGCTCCAGCCCGTCCTCCAGCCCGCGACCCTCGGGCCCTTCTACAGCTACGCCCCTCCGCGCAGCGCCGCGCATGGCGGCCGTTCCGGCGAGGCCGAGCGGGGAGAGATGAGGAAGTGCGCCTGATGTTCGCGGCGCCCCTGGCCCTGGCCCTGGCCGGGGCGGCGATCGCCTACGCGCCGGCTGCCCGAGCCGACGATGCGGCGGTGTCGAGGGTGCGCGCGCTCTTCGCCCGGTTCGACAGCGTGATGACCGCTCCCGGCGACGTGCGCAGCCGCAGCGCGTCCGTGGACCAGCCCCTCAAGGACGCCTTCGATTTCGCCGCCATGACCCGGCTGGCCGTCGGGCCGCGCTGGAAGGCGCTCGAGCCCGCGCAGCAGGACGCGCTGACGGCGGCCTTCGCCCGGCATTTCGCGGTGCTCTACACCAGCCGCCTCGGCGAGTCCGGGGGAGGCCGCGTCGAGATCGCGCCCGAGAGCGAGGCGCGCGGCGAGAACCGGATCGTCCATTCCAAGATCGTGCGCGTGGGCGGCGACGGCACCCAGGTCGATTTCGTCGTGAACCCCGAGGGGCGCGTGCAGGACGTGCTCCTCAACGGCTCGGTGAGCGAGGTTGCCAGCCAGCACGCGCTCTATGCCAAGCCCCTGAAGGCGGGTGGCGTCGACGGCCTGCTGAAATTCCTGCGCGAGCGCACCGACCGGATGCTGTCCGCCCCACCTACGCCTTGAACGACGCCGACATGCGGACAGCGTCGGGGTGAAACCCGCGCCGTTCCGCCAACGAGATGCCTCACCGAGCGATGCCCCCCATGGACCTGAACTGGCTCTCGGCGATCCTTCTGCTTCTGGCGCTGGCCGGTTGTCTCTACGCGCTCGGGGCCGCGCTGCTGGCCGGGCGCGTCGCCCGCGCCGCCGCCCCCGCGCTCGCGACGGACGCGCCGCGCCCCTCGGTGACGATGCTCAAGCCGCTCTGCGGCTCGGAGCCGAACCTGTTCGAGAACCTCGACAGCTTCTGCCGCCAGACCTATGCCGGCCCGGTCCAGATCGTGTTCGGCGTGCAGAAGACCACCGATCCGGCCATCGGCGTGGTCGAGCGCCTGCGCGAGGTTCATCCGGCCTTGCGCATCGATCTCGTGATCGATTCCCGCCAGCACGGCTCGAACCGCAAGGTCTCGAACCTCATCAACATGTCTGCGCTGATCGAGAACGACGTGATCGTGCTCGCCGACAGCGACATGGTGGTGAAGCCCGACTACCTGGAGCGGATCGTCGCCGAGCTGTCGGTGCCGGGCGTCGGCGGCGTCACCTGCCTCTATCACGGCGTGCCGGCCAATCGCGGCGTGTTCGCCCATCTCTCGGCGCTCGCCATCGACGTGCAGTTCCTGCCCAACGTGGTGATGGGCACCTCGCTCGGCCTCGCCAAGCCCTGCTTCGGCTCGACCATCGCCTTCACGCGGGCCGCGCTCGCCGAGATCGGCGGCTTCGAGACCCTGCGCGACGATCTCGCCGACGACTACGCGCTCGGCGAGGCGCTGCGGAACCGGGGCGAGGGCGGCCACCGCGTCGCGATCCCGAACTTCTCCATCGGCCATACCTGCGTCGACACGGACCTCGCCGGCCTGTGGCGGCACGAGCTGCGCTGGAACCGCACCATCCGCAACGTCGATCCCGCCGGCTACGCGGGCTCCCTCGTCACCCACGCCTTCCCGCTGGCGCTGATCGGCGCGCTGGTGCCGGGGGCCCTGGAGACCGCTCCGGCCGTGGCCGCGCTGGCGCTCGCCTGCCGGATCATCCTGTGCATCCGCCTGGAGCGGGTGTTCGGGCTGGAGCCGCACGCCTACTGGCTGTTGCCGATTCGCGACATCCTCTCCTTCGCGAACTTCTCATGGAGCTTCGTCTCGGGTGCGGTGACATGGAAAGGTCACGATTATCGCGTCGTTGCGGATGGAACGCTTATTCCGGAAGGCAATCTCAGCCGCGATGCTGAAGCGCCCTCCGTCTGACCTTCGCTTCGTCTTCGAATCAACCCGCTTTGCCCTGAGGCCTTGAACCCCATGCGCACGCTCTTCCTGCAAGCTCCCACCTTCGACGGCTTCGACGGCGGCGCCGGTTCCCGATATCAGGCCAAGCGCGAGATCAAGTCGTTCTGGTATCCGACCTGGCTCGCTCAGCCGGCCGCCCTGGTGCCGAACTCGAAGCTGATCGACGCCCCCCCGCACAACATCAAGCTCGACGAAATCGTGGCCCAGGCCAACGACTTCGATCTCGTGGTGCTCCACACCTCGGTGCCGTCCTTCAAGTCCGACGTGAAGACGGTCGAGGCGCTGAAGGCGGCGAACCCCAAGCTCATCGCCGGCCTCATCGGCGCGAAGGTGGCCGTCGACGCCGCCGGCGCCATGGCTCAGGCGCCGGCAATCGATTTCTGCGCCCGCAACGAGTTCGACTTCACCGTCAAGGAAGTCGCGGACGGCACCCCGATGTCGCAGATCAAGGGTCTGTCCTATCGCGATGCCGACGGCACCGTGGTCCATAACGAGGACCGCGAGATCATGACGGACATGGACCAGCTTCCGTTCGTGACCAGCGTCTACAAGCGCGATCTCGAGATGGAGAAGTACTTCATCGGCTACCTGAAGCACCCCTACATCTCGTTCTATTCGGGCCGTGGCTGCAAGAGCCGCTGCACCTTCTGCCTGTGGCCGCAGACCGTCGGCGGCCATACTTACCGCACCCGCTCGGTGGCTCACGTCATCGAGGAGATCAAGTACTGCCTGAAGGAGTTCCCGCAGACGAAGGAGTTCTTCTTCGACGACGACACCTTCACGGACAATCTTCCCCGCGCGGAGGAGATCGCCCGCGAGCTCGGCAAGCTCGGCGTCACCTGGTCCTGCAACGCCAAGGCGAACGTGCCCCGCGAGACCCTGAAGGTTCTCAAGGAGAACGGCCTGCGCCTGCTGCTGGTCGGCTACGAGTCCGGCAACCAGCAGATCCTGAACAACATCAAGAAGGGCATGCGCGTCGAGGTGGCCGAGCGCTTCACCAAGGACTGCCACGACCTCGGCATCGCCATCCACGGCACCTTCATCGTCGGCCTGCCCGGCGAAACCAAGGAGACGATCCAGGAGACGATCGCCTTCGCCAAGCGCATCAACCCGCACACGATCCAGGTCTCGCTGGCGGCGCCCTATCCGGGCACCTTCCTCTACAAGCAGGCCGTCGAGAACGGCTGGCTCGACGTGGAGAACGCCGAGCTCGTCGACGAGAACGGCGTGCAGATCGCGCCGCTGCACTACCCGCACCTGTCGCATTCCGAGATCTTCGCGGCGGTGGAGGAGTTCTACAAGAAGTTCTACTTCCGCGCGCCGAAGATCGCCTCGATCGTCAGCGAGATGGTCCGCTCCCCCGACATGATGAAGCGCCGTCTGCGCGAGGGCGTGGAGTTCTGGCACTTCCTCCGTGACCGTCAGGGCACCGCCAAGGCCGCCTGAGCCTTCGGACTATCGAATTCGCGGCCGGGCCTCATCGCCCGGCCGTTTTCGTTTTTGAGGGCTCCGCCCTCGACCCGAGAGAGGGCTTGTGCCCTCTCGACACCTTGACGAGGCCATCACGTGAAGAAGCTCGTCGTGACGGCGGATGATTTCGGGCTGAGCCCGGAGGTCAACGAGGCCGTCGAGCAGGCCCATCGCGAGGGCATCCTTACCGCCGCGAGCCTGATGGTCTCGGCCCCCGCCGCCGCCGATGCGGTGGCGCGCGCCCGGCGGATGCCGTCCTTGCGGGTCGGGCTGCATCTCGTGCTAGTGGAGGCATGGCCGACGCTGCCGCCCTCCGAGCTGCCCGACCTCACCGACGCGCGCGGCCTGATGCGGGCCGACATGGAGCGGCTCGGGCTCGATCTCGCCTTGAAGCCCTCGGCGCGGCGGCAGCTCTCGGCGGAGATCGCGGCGCAGTTCGAGGCGTATCGTGCGACCGGCCTGCCCCTCGACCACGTCAACGCCCACAAGCATTTCCATGTGCATCCGCTGATCGCCGGCGCGGTGCTCGCCATCGGCCCGCGCTACGGCATGCGGGCGATCCGTGTGCCGCGCGAGACGCGCGCCGTGCTGCGGGCGGCCGAGCCCGGCGCGGCCCCGCGCGCGGCGCTCGATACGGCGCCCTGGGCGGCCCTGCTCGCCGTCCGTGCCCGCGCCAAGGGGCTGCTGGTCCCGGATCGGACGCTCGGGCTGGCATGGTCCGGCGCGATGACGCCGGAGCGCGTGGCCGGGCTGCTGGCCCATCTGCCGGAGGGGCTGACCGAGCTCTACACGCACCCCGCCACGGCGGGCGGATTTCCCGGCGAGGCGCCGGGCTACGCCTATGCCGCCGAGCGCGACGCGCTGGTGTCCCCGCAAGCGCGCGAGATCGTCCGGCGCGACGGCATCGCGACCGGCGGCTTCTCGGATTTCCGGACGCGCTGAGGATGGACGGCGCCGGCTACTTCGCCAGCGCCTCTTCCGCCTTCTTGCCGATCAGCGGATCGTTGGCGGCCGCATCGCCCTCGGGGCGGTCCGCGTCGGGCTTGGCCGGGGGCGGGCCGAGGAAGGCCGGCACCACGAAGAACGCCGCCACCAGGGTGAAGAACAGCGACAGCGCCAGCAGCTTGCCCATGCTCGCCGTGCCCGGATGGCTCGACAGCACCAGCGAGCCGAAGGCCGTGCCGGTGGTCAGCGCCGAGAAGAAGATCGCCCGCGTCAGGCTGGAGGCCAGCATGTCGGTGACGCCCGCCCTCCAGGCGATGACGTAGTAGATGTGGAAGGCCACGCCCACCGCCAGCATCAGCGGCAGGGCGATGATGTTGGCGAAGTTCAGCGGCATGCCGAGGATGTAGAGCGCCATCAGCGTCCACAGGGTCGCCAGCACCAGCGGGCCCAGCGTCATCGCCACGTCCCAGGGTTTGCGCAGCGCCACCGAGAGGATGATGAAGATCAGCACGAAGGCGGTGAGGCCCGCCTGCACGAAGGCGCCGAGGATGGTGTAGCTCGACGAGGTGGTGGCGACGGGCGCGCCGGTGGCGTGCGGCGCGATGCTCTGCACCTCCTTGGCGAAGGCGCGCAGCACCTCGTCGTCGTTGGAGTTGCCCTTCGGATGCACCTCGATCCGGGCCTGACCGTCCTTCGCGACCCATTCGGCCCGCAGCTTCGCCGGCAGGCTGTCGAGGTTGACCTTCTGCGGGTGGAGCAGGCCGCGCAGGCGCGCCAGCATCGGGTCGAGATCCGTCACGAGGGCCGTCGTCGCCGCCTTGCGCTTGGCCTCGGGGGCGGCGGCGAGGGTGTCGAGCGTGCCGGCGAGCGCCTTGGCGTTGGCGACGCCCGGCTTGTCGCCGGTGGCGATGCCGCGCAGGGCCTTAGCCGTCTCCTTCAGGGCGGCGACGTTCTCGGCATCCGTCGGAGCGGGCTTCTTCGGCAGGTTGAGCACCTGATCGAGCAGCTCCGCCGTCTCCGCGATGGTGGCGAGCTTCTGGTCTTGGTCGCGCGGCATGTAGGTGTCGACGCTGTTGGTGCCGGACACCGTCGGCAGGGCCAGGAGCCTCTTCGTCATCTCGGGGATGTCGGCCACCGAGGGCACGATCACGTCGATGACGTTGGGGCTGGTGGCGGGGTCCTTGATGAGGTCGAGATAGGTCGAGATCGATTCCACCTTCGTGCTGCGCAGGTGCATCGGGTTCGAATCGAAGGGCAGCTTCCACAGCAGCGGCGCCCCGGCCAGCGTGACGAGCGCGACGCCGAGCAGCACCGCCTTGCGGTTGCGGATGATCCAGGGGTCGACGCCCGCGAGCCAGGTCGTCTCGACGGCGGCCTTCTCGCCCTTCGGCTTCATCACGGCGATGAGCGCCGGCAGCAACGTGAGGGAGAACAGGTAGGCCACGATCATGCCGACGCCGGCGATGAGGCCGAGCTCGGACACCCCCCGGAAGGCCGTGGGGATGAAGGCGAAGAAGCCCGCCAGCAGCGACACCGCCGCCAGCGTCAGCGACCAGCCGACGCCGCGCGTGGCGGCCCCGAGCGCGGCCTCGAGGGTCGGCTGCTCGTAGCGGTCGGCCCGGTAGCGCACGGCGAACTGGATGCCGAAATCGATGCCGAGCCCCACGAACAGCGCGGCGAAGGCCACCGAGATCGGGTTCAGCTCCCCGACCATGACGAGCCCCAGCGCCGCCGTGACCACGAGCCCGCAGAAAGTCGTGATGATGACGGCGACGACGAGGCGCGGCGAGCGCAGGGCCAGCCACAGGAACAGCACGATGGCGCCGACCGTGACGCTGTTGTTGACGAGCGCGTCGTCCGAGAGCGTGGCGAACTCGTCGTCGGCCACCGCCACGGGCCCCGTGAGCCGCATGCGCAGGCCGTTGGCCTCGGTGATGCCGACGTCCTTGGCGACGTTGCGGATCAGCTTGGTCGCGGTGTAGCCCGGCTGGAGCGCGTTGAAGTCCAGCAGCGGCTGGATCATCACGAACTTGCGCAGGTCCGTGCTGCGCGTTTCGCCGCCGCCGAGAAGCTGCTGCCAGGACAGCCGCGCCGGCTCTCCGGCGAGCACCTTCTTGAGGGTGCCGTCGATCTTGCCGAGGGGGCGGTCGAGATCCTCGATCTTGGCGTCGCCGCTCTTGACGCCGCCCGCGCCCATGGAGAGCACCCGCATCACGCCGCGCAGGGACGGGTCCTGCGCGAGGGAGCCGAGCAGGCCCTGCTGCTGGATCAGCTCCTCGGTGGTCTTCTCCAGCTCCGGCTGGGACATCAGCAGGAAGCCGTTCTTGTCGAAGAACGGGCCGCCGTCCGGCCGGTAGACGGTCTCGATCAGGTTCTTGTGGACCGCCAGCGCGTCGGTGAGCTTGGAGGCGGCCTCCTCGGTCTCCTCGGGCGTCCGGCCGTCGATCACGGCGACGACGACGTTCGAGCGCTGCGGAAACGCCTTCTCGAAGGCGACCTCGTCCTGCCGCCAGGGCTCCTTGGGGTCGATCAGCCGCTCGACGTCGGTGTTGATGCGGAAGAGATGGGCGGCGATGCCTCCGCCGGCGGCGGTGAGCAGCGCGGCGACGACGATGATGGCCCAGCGCCGACGGACGGAAAACGCGACGAGACGGTCGATCACGAGGGTCCTACCTGCCTTGAGCCGCCGCCGTCCGAACGGCCGCGGCTCCGTGAGAGAAGGCCCCCGCGGGGGGCTCGCGGCGATTGCCACGAAGACACGTTCGTGGGAAACGAACGCGCCGGCCCGGCGTATCCAGCGCCGTTTCGCGGCGGAGACGGCCTCGAGCCTGAGCCGCCTCGGGCGCACGGGTTTCGTCGTCCCGCACGCCGTCTCGGTCGGCCGCTCAGTAAAGGGCGGCGGTCAGGAATGCAACGCGGGGCCGGAGAGCGGCGGCGGCGCGGGGCGATGTGCGCTTTCGCACTGCGGCAAGGTTATCCGGCCGGGCGTTCCGTGCTTTGGTCCGGGCCGAACATGGGTTCATCCTCCTCTCGGGCAGCCTAGGACGGCGTGCCGCCGGAGAGGACTGCAATCTTGCGATTGCGCTGGGTCGGTCCAGGCGGCGGAAGCGGCCTGTGACATGCTTGCGTCTGTCGCCGAAAGACGGAACGCAATCGGGCCGAACAGGCGGTTTCGAGAGCTGTTCCAATCTACATCACTGGAAGTCGAGCGCTTTTCACGTTAAGCAGCCCGGCTGATCGTGGCCAAGAACAAGGAGTCGCGTCTTGGGTATTCCCCTCCGGTACGTCGCGAAGATCGGCGGCTACATCCTCAAGCAGCACCTCACGGGGCGGAAACGATACCCGCTCGTGATGATGATGGAGCCCCTGTTCCGCTGCAACCTGGCCTGCGCCGGCTGCGGCAAGATCGACTATCCGGACGAGATCCTGAACAAGCGCCTGCCGGTCGCCGACGCGCTCGAATCGGTGCGCGAGTGCGGCGCACCCGTGGTCGTGATCGCCGGCGGCGAGCCGCTCCTCCACAAGGATCTGCCTCAGATCGTCGAGGGCATCATCGCGCAGAAGAAGTTCGCGATCGTGTGCACGAACGCGCTGCTCCTCGAGAAGAAGATCAAGGAGTATAAGCCGAGCCCGTACTTCACCTGGTCGATCCATCTCGACGGCGACAAGGAGATGCACGACCAGTCGGTGTGCCAGCGCGGCGTCTACGACAAGGCGGTGGCGGCGATCGCGAAGGCCAAGGAGATGGGCTTCCGCGTCACCATCAACTGCACCTTCTTCAACAATTCCTCCGCCGACAAGATCGCCGACTTCTTCGACAGCGTGACGAAGATGGGCATCGACGGCATCACCGTCTCGCCCGGCTACGCCTACGAGCGCGCGCCCGACCAGCAGCACTTCCTCAACCGCAAGGCCACGAAGGACCTGTTCCGGGGCGTCTTCCGGCACGGCAAGGAGAAGGGCCGCGAGAAGTGGACCTTCCAGCAGTCGGGTCTGTTCCTCGACTTCCTGGCCGGCAACCAGACCTACCACTGCACGCCCTGGGGCAACCCGACCCGAACAGTGTTCGGCTGGCAGAAGCCCTGCTACCTCCTCGGCGAGGGCTACGCCGCGACCTTCAAGGAGCTGATGGAGGAGACCGACTGGGACGCCTACGGCACCGGCAACTACGAGAAGTGCGCCGACTGCATGGTCCATTCGGGCTACGAGGCCTCCTCGGTGGTCGATTCCGTGAGGAAGCCCTGGAAGCCCCTCGTCCATGCCATCCGCGGCATCAAGACGGACGGTGAGATGGCCCCCGAGGTGAGCCTGGAGAACCAGCGCCCGGCCGAGTTCGTGTTCTCGCGCAACGTCGCCCAGAAGCTGTCCGAGATCAAAGCCTCCGGCGTCGACACCAAGCGCGAGGCCCGCAGCCGCACCGCCGCCTGATCCTTTTCAGGCCGGCAACGATGTGAGCCCCGTGCCGCGACGAGCGGCGCGGGGCTTTTTCGTGTCCGCTTTCAGCGCGGCGGGATGCCGAGGCCGGGGCCGAGCGTCTCGCAGCACCGTGCCAACGCGGCGAAGGCCGCCGACGAATCGCGGGCGAGCCGCACCAGTTCGCCGATCCTCGCCTGCCCGCGCGCGAGTGCCGCGAGGACGGCGAGGATGTCCGGCTCGCCATTGGGCTTGAGCGCCGTCGCCGCGAAGGCCGGGAGCGCGCGCTCGGCGGGATCGCAGACCACGCGGAGCGCCGCGAAGGGCAGGCCGTGGCGCTCGGCGAAATCGGCGGCGACATGCGATTCCATGTCGACGGCCGCCGCGCCGGCGGCGGCGCGCAACGCCGCCTTGGCCTCGCGGCTCATCACTGCCGCGTCGACCCCGGCGAGGTCGGCGCGGATCACCCGCAAGGCCGGCGCCGCGGCGAGCCGGGATGCCAGGGCCGCTGCCGACGCGGGATCGGCCTCGTAGCGCCGCTCGCCCGCTAAGATGCCGGAAGCGATCACCACGTCGCCGGGGGC
Source organism: Methylobacterium endophyticum (assembly GCF_050591105.1). NCBI lineage: Bacteria > Pseudomonadati > Pseudomonadota > Alphaproteobacteria > Hyphomicrobiales > Methylobacteriaceae > Methylobacterium > Methylobacterium endophyticum. Next base: position 19,025 of record NZ_JBNHES010000020.1, on the reverse strand, counting down.
GAGGCCCGGATCGAGCCCTCCCGCGATGCCGATGCTCAGGACGGCGCGGCAGCCGGAGGCGTCCCGCCCGGCGAGGAGGGCGCGCAGCCGGTCCGGATTGCCGCCGGCTCCCACCGCAACGATGCCGGGGCGCGACGCCAAGCGGGCTTCCTTGGCCATCCCCGTGACGGCGAGGACGACCGGCGCGGTGGCGGGGGGGCTCATGGCGGGGCGTTCCGGTGTCGCATGGGCCCGCTCATATCAGGCGCCGACGGCGGCCGATGTGCCGGCCGCGCCACGAAAAAGGCCCGCCGGCACGGAGCCTGCGGGCCTGATCCCGGCGCGAAGTCCGAACAAAGTCACATCCCGTGGGCGACCGCGCGGCTGTTGCTGCGCTTGAGGTTGCGATAGCGCGCCATCGCCCAGAGCGGGAAGAACTTCGGGTAGCCGTGGTAGCGCAGGTAGAACACCCGCGGGAACCCGGTCGCCGTGTAGCGCTCCTCGTTCCAGAAGCCGTCCGCCCCTTGCGTGCGGCTCAGGTAGTTGATGCCGCGCGTGACGGCCGGATTGTCGTTCTCCCCCACCGCCATCAGCGCGAGGAGCGCCCAAGCCGTCTGCGAGGCGGTGCTGTAGCCGGCCTCGAAGGCGGGGTTAATCTTGTAGCTCGACGCGTCCTCGCCCCAGCCGCCGTCCGGGTTCTGGATGCTGGCGAGCCAGGCCACGGACTTGCGGATCTCGGGCGAGGCGTGGTCGACGCCCGCCGCGTTGAGCGCGCACAGCACCGACCAGGTGCCGTAGATGAAGTTCATCCCCCAGCGCCCGTACCAGCTTCCGTCCGCCTCCTGCTCCTTGAGCAGGTAGTCGACGCCGCGATCGAGCGCCTTCGAGCTCTCGCGGGTCTCGCCGAGCTGGGACAGCATCGAGACCACCCGCGCCGTCACGTCGGCGGTGGGCGGGTCGAGCAGCGCCCCGTGGTCCGAGAACGGGATGTGGTTGAGATACATGTGGTTGTTGTCGGCGTCGAAGGCCGCCCAGCCGCCGTCCTTCGACTGGAGTCCCTCGACCCACTCGCGGGCCCGCGCGATGGCCGCCTTGTAGTCGGGCATGCCGGCGACGAGCCCGTGCTGCTTCATGGCCCGGTCCATGGCCATCACCACCACGGCGGTGTCGTCGAGATCGGGATAATGCGCGTTGGCGTATTGGAAGGCCCAGCCGCCGGGACGCACGTTCGGCTTGGCGGCCGCCCAGTCGCCCTTGATGTCGAGCACCTGCCGGGGCTTCAACCAGTCGAGCCCGGCGCGCGCCTTGCGCTCGGCATCGGGGCCGCCGGCCTCCAGCAGCGCGTGGCCGGCGAGCGCCGTGTCCCAAACCGGCGAGACGCAGGGCTGCACATAGGCCTCGTGCTCCTTGACGACCACGAGCTTCTCGATGGCCTCGCAGGCGATCCGCACCTGCGGATGATCCGGGCCGTAGCCCATCACCTCGTACATCAGCACGGAGTTGACCATCGCCGGAAAGATCGCGCCGAGCCCGTCCTCGCCGTTCAGGCGCTCGCTGACCCAGGCGCGGGCCTTCTCCATGGCGCGCCGCCGGGGCGCCTTCGGGAAACGGTCCTCGACCTTGCGCAGCACGCGGTCGACGGAGCCGAAGATCGGCGTCCACGGCCAGGTCGCGTGCGGGCTGCCGGGCCAGTCGGCGACATGCTCCGGCGGCTTCACGAAGAGCTCCTGGATGCCGATGCCGCGCGGGTTGCGCGCCCGCGGCTTGGTCGCCTGAAGGACGAAGAGCGGCACCATCACGCAGCGCGCCCAATAGGAGACCTTGTCGAGGTGGAACGGGAACCACTTCGGCAGCAGCATCACCTCGACGGGCATCACCGGAACGGCGCGCCACGGCACCTCGCCGTAGAGGGCGAGCAGGAAGCGGGTGAACACGTTCGCGGACGCCGCTCCTCCGCGCGAAAGGATGGCCTCGCGGGCGCGGCGCATGTGGGGCGCCTCGATGTCGTCGCCGATCATCTTGAGGGCGAAATACGCCTTCACGCTGGCGCTGATGTCGAAGGGGCCGTCATGGACGAGGGCCCAGCCGCCATGCTGCCTGCTCTGCGTGCGGCGCAGGTAGTTGCCGATCTTGGCTTCCAGCCCGTCGCGGGGCGCGGTGGCGCGGAACTGATGGAAGAGGATGTACTCGGAGGGGATCGTGGCGTCCGCTTCCAGCTCGAAGCAGATATGGCCGTCGGCCTGCGCCAGCGCGCCCAGGGCCCGTGTGGCGCTCGCCACGCCGCGCTCGACCTCGTCGAGGGAGATCTCCTGGGTCTTGGGGCGCTGAAGCGCCTCGATCTTCTTTACAGCCTCTCGCATCGGTCCTTTCCTTCACGGGCCCCCGTCGCCGGGAGCCGTGATGCCTCAAGCGGCGCCGCGTCCCAGTGCGCGCCCGCACCCCGGCGTCATCGCCGTAGAGCGCGCGCGGCGGTGTCGCCGGATCGAATGGCCCCCTCGATGGTCGAGGGCAGGCCGTTCGCGGTCCAGTCGCCCGCCAGGACGAGGTTGTCGTAGGCCGTTGCGGCGCGGGAGCGTCGCGCGGCCTCGGCGGGCGTCGCCGCGAAGGTGGCCCGCTTTTCCTTGACGATCTGCCAGCTTGGCGGTTCCGGTGCAAGATCGTGCAACGCAGCAATTTCCGCCCAGATCCGGTGCGCGAGCTCCTCGCGCGGGGTCTCGAGCAGCCTGTCGGCGCCGCTGATGGTGACGGAGAAGCGGTCGGGATAGGCGAAGAGCCACTCCGTCAGGCCGTTCACCACGCCGAGAACGAGCGGGCTTCCCGCCGGCGGACGCCGCGCGAAATGGGCGTTGACGATGGAGCGGAACTCCTGGGGCGCCGCGACGCCCGGCAGGATCTCGGCCGCGACCCAGGGCGGCAGAGCCAGCACGACCGAATCGCCCTGCGCCAGGAGGATGGGCTCGTCGGTGAAGTCCAGGCGCTCGACGCGAGTGCCAGCGAGCCCCAGCCCGCGCAGGCGCCGCCCGAACCGGACCTCGACGCCTTGCCGCGCCAGGAAGGCGAGGGCGGGGTCCACGAAGGCGGTCGACAGGCCGTCCGCCGCCACCAGCGGCCGGCAGGCCCGGCCGCCCGCGCCCAGCGATTCGCGCAGGATGGTAGCGGCGAGCCCGACATCGCTTTCGCGCGGATCGGTGTTGAGGGCCGCGAGCAGCACCGGCCGCCAGAGCCGCTCGTAGAGCGTGCCCTCGCAGTCCATGGCCTCGCCGATGGTGCCGCCTTCGCCGTCGCGCTTGCCCGAGGCCGCGCGCAGGATGCCGAGCGGCGCGAGATAGTCCCGCGCGCGGGTGCCGGGCACGCGTCGCTTCGGATCAAGCACCCACCAGGGCAGGCGGCCGGCATTGGGCCGCAGGCGCCAGCTTTCGCCGGTGGCGAGATCGGCGAAATCGAACGCCGCTTCCTCGGGCCCGGTCAACGCGTCGTCCGGTGCGCCGACGGTCTTGAGGAAGGCGAGCGCGGAGGCGTTGCCCGACAGGAGCAGGTGGTTGCCGTTGTCGATGGTCAGCCCGAGGGTCGGGTCGAAATAGGATCGGCAGCGCCCGCCCGCCTGCTTGGCCGCCTCGTGGACGACGACCCGGCGGCCGCCTCCGCTGAGGCCCACGGCGGCGCTAAGCCCCGCGAGCCCGGCCCCCACCACATGGATCGTCGCCATCAGACGATCCCGTGGCGCAGGGCGACAGCGATGAGCGAGAGCTTGCCCGGCCTCACGCGCGGGCGGGGCGCCTGCCAGCCGCGCTTCAGCAGGGCGTCGAGATAGAGCCGGTAGGCCGCCGCCATCAGCCGCGCCGCCTTGGTGGCCTTGCGCGGCGAGCGGGCGATGATCTCCCAGGTCGCGCGGTAATGCGCGTCGGCTTCCGCCGCCACGGCGGCGCAGACCTCGCCGATGCGCGGATGGCGCATGGCCGCCTCGGGCGTCGGATGCGTCAGGCCGACGAGGGCGAGCTTCTCGCGCGGCAGGTAGAGGCGGCCGCGCTCGGCGTCCTCGTCGATGTCGCGCAGGATGTTGGTGAGCTGGAGGGCCCGGCCCTGATGATGGGCGAGGCAGATCCCGTCCGCCTCCGGCATGCCGAAGATGCGCACCGACAGCCGTCCCACGGCGCTCGCGACCCGGTCGCAATAGAGGTCGAGGGTGGCCTCGTCCGGCGCCACGATGTCCTCCAGCGCGTCCATGGCCATGCCGTCTATGACCGCGTGGAAATCCTCGCGCTTCAGGCCATACTTGGTGATGGGCTCCACGAGGTCGCGCACCCGCGCCGCGACGCGGCCCTCGTAGAGCGCGTCGATATCGGCGCTCCAGCGGGCGAGTTCGGCCGAGCGGACCTCGCGGGCGCCGCCGTCGTCGGCGACGTCGTCCACGGCCCGGCAGAAGGCGTAGACGGCATACATCGCCTCGCGGCGCTCCTTCGGCAGCAGCCGCATGGCCGTGTAGAAGGACGAGCCCGCCGCCGGCAGGGCGGAGGCTTCCGCTGTCGTCTCGGGGGAGACGGGATTGGCGGTGGCGCTCAACGCTGCGCTCCCTGCGCGGCGCGCACGCGGCCACGGAACGGACGGCGCGCCAGGGTGCCGATGACGCCGCCGAGCGCTGTCATGGCGAAGGCGGCCTTGCCGTGATGGACCTTCTCGCTCAACGGATCGCGCTCCAAGAGGCCGCGCGTCAGCACCACGGCGAGCCGGTGGATGGCGGCGATCTCCATCGACAGGCGCAGGTCGTCGATGAGATGCGGCAGCACGGCGCCCTCGTCGAGGAGGGCCAGGGTGCGCTCGGCGAGATCGCGGATCACGGCGCGCAGCTGCGGCGAGGCCCTGTCGGCGCCGATCATGGCGACGGTGGCGCCGTGGCGGTCGAGCGCGTCCTGCGGGATGTAGACCCGGTCGAGCCCGCGAAAGTCCTTCCCGCAATCCTGGAGGTGGTTGAGGACCTGCAACGCCGCGCAGATGGCGTCCGACGCCGCCCAGACGCGGGCTGGATCCTCGCCATGCACGTCGAGCACGTAGCGGCCCACCGGCATCGCGGAGTAGCGGCAATAGTGGATCAGCTCGTCCCAGTCGGCGTAGCGGTTCTTGCGCGCGTCCATGCGGAAGGCGTCGAGGAGTTCGAGCGCGTGCAGCGGCGGCAGGCCGCGCGCGGCGAGTTCCCGCTTCAGCGGCTCGGCCTCGGGGTCGGAGGGCCCCTGGCCGGTGAGCGCATCGGCGAGCGCGTCGAGCATGGCGATCTTGCGCTCGGGGCTGAGGCCCGCATGGTCGGCGATGTCGTCGCCGGCGCGCACGAAATTGTAGAAGGCCAGGATCGCGCCGCGATGCTTCGGATGGATCAGGTGCGAGGCGACGGGGAAGTTCTCGTCGCGATGGCCCTTGCCCGAGCGGGTCTCGGAGGCGGTGGCGAGCGCGCTGCTCACTTGAGATACCCCGCTTCGCGGAACCAGGAAATCGCGTCGGAGAGCCCCTCGCGATAGGGCCGCGCCGAATAGCCGAGCTCCGCCCGTGCCTTGGCGTCGGAGAAGAACATCCGGTAGCGCGACATGCGGATGCCGTCGATGGTGGCGAAGGGCGCCTTGCCGGTGATGCGCGCCATCTGCTCCGAGACGAAGGCGATGGGGTAGACCACCGCGCGCGGCAGGTTCACCGTCGGGGCTTTTCGGCCGACCATGCCGGCGATGTCGGCGAGCATCTGGGAGAGCAGCACGTTCTCGCCGCCGAGGATGTATTTCTCGCCGATGCGGCCCTTGCGCAGCGCCAGCAGATGCCCGTTCGCCACATCGTCCACATGGGCGAGGTTGAGCCCCGTGTCGACGAAGGCCGGCATCCGGCCCATGGCCGCTTCCTGGATGATGCGGCCGGTGGGCGTCGGCTTGACGTCGCGCGGGCCGATGGGGGTCGACGGATTGACGATGACGGCCGGCAGGCCGTCGCGGGCCACCATCTCCTCGACCACGCGCTCGGCCACGACCTTGCTGCGCTTGTAGGCGCCGATGGCGGTCTCGGGCGTCAGCGGCCGGGTCTCGTCGGCGGGGGTGCCGTCGTCATGCGGTTTGATGGTGGCGACGCTCGACGTGTAGACGATCCGCTCGACGCCGGCCTTCAGCGCGGCCTCCATGAGGATGCGGGTGCCGTCGCGGTTGGTGCGGACGATCTCCTCCATGTCCGGCGCCCAGAGCCGGTAATCGGCGGCGGCGTGGACGAGGTAGCGCTGCCCCCGCATGGCGGCGGCCACGGCGACGGGATCGCGCATGTCGCCCTCGGCGATCTCGACGTCGTTCCAGGTGAGATTGCGGCGCGGGCTCGTCTTGCGCACCAGGATGCGCACCGGGAAACCGGCCGCGCGGAAGACGTCGACCAGGGCCGGGCCGAGGAACCCGCTCGCCCCCGTGATCAGCACGGGGCCGGGATCGAACGGGCCGGCATCGGGGAGGCCGAGATCGGAGGGGCCGGTCGGGGTCGCCTCAGGCATCACGCTCGAATCGTCATGAGGATCGGGGCGCGCGCATCGCCCATGCCGGACGCCCGCGGGCGCGCCGCGCGCTTTCTGTCATCGAAACGGGCGGCGGACAAGGTTTCGGGCGGAGCGGGCCCGGATCAGGCGAGGCGCAGGCGCCCGGCCCGGCCGTCCTTTTTCTCGGGGATCGTATTGCTGACGATTTCGACGATTCCGTCGGCGTCGAGCTTCGCGTCGGCGTACATTTTGTCGGGGGTGTCGTGGTCCTGGTAGCGGTCGGGGAGCGTCATGGTGCGGACCCGGACGCGGCCGGCATCGAGGGCGCCCTTCTCGGCGAGCAGATGCAGCACCATCGCCCCGAAGCCGCCCACCGAGCCCTCCTCCAGCGTCACCAGCACGTCGTGCGTGGCGGCGAGATCGAGGATCAGCGCCTCGTCGAGCGGCTTGGCGAAGCGCGCGTCCGCCACGGTGACGGCGACGCCCGCCTCCTCCAGCCTGTCGGCGGCCTTGAGCGCCTCGGCGAGGCGCGTGCCAAGGGACAGCAGCGCCACCCGCGCGCCGCCCTTGGTCTCCCCTGCGCGGCGCACGATCCGGCCCTTGCCGATCTCGAGCACCTCGCCCTTCTCCGGCAGGTCGACCCCGACGCCCTCGCCGCGCGGATAGCGCAGCGCGCTCGGGCCGCCGTCATGCGCGTGCAGCGTCGCCACCATGTGCACCAGCTCGGCCTCGTCGGAGGCCGCCATCACCGTCATGTTCGGCAGGCAGCACAGATAGGCGAGGTCGAAGGCGCCCGCATGCGTCGCCCCGTCCGCGCCGACGAGCCCCGCCCGGTCCATGCAGAAGCGCACGGGCAGGTTCTGCAAGGCCACGTCGTGCACCACCTGGTCGTAGGCCCGTTGCAGGAAGGTCGAGTAGATCGCCACGAACGGCTTGTAGCCCTCCGTCGCCAGCCCGCCGGCAAACGTCACCGCGTGCTGCTCGGCGATGCCGACGTCGAAGGTCTTGTCGGGATGCGCCTTGCCGAACAGGTCGATGCCGGTGCCGCCGGGCATGGCGGCGGTGATCGCCACCACCTTGTCGTCGGCATCCGCCGCCTTGATCAGGCTCTCGCCGAACACCCGCGTATAGGCCGGCGCATTGGGCTTGGCCTTGGCCTGCACCCCCGAGAGCACGTCGAACTTGACGACGCCGTGATAGCGGTCGGCGCTGGCCTCGGCCGGGCCGTAGCCCTTGCCCTTGCGCGTGACGACGTGGAGCAGGATCGGGCCCTGGTCGGAATCGCGCACGTTCTTGAGCACGGGCAGCAGGTGGTCGAGATTGTGCCCGTCGACGGGGCCGACATAGTAGAAGCCCATCTCCTCGAACATGGTGCCGCCGCCCCCCGTGATCAGGTTGCGGGCGTATTCCTCGGCGCGCGCGGCGCGCTCGTAGATCGCCTTGGGCAGGAGCTTGCCGAGCTGCTTGGCCGTCTCGCGCAAGCCCCGATAGGCGCCCCCCGAGGCGAGCCGCGCCAGATAGGCCGACATCGCCCCCACCGGCGGGGCGATAGACATGTCGTTGTCGTTGAGCACCACGATGAGGCGCGAATGCATGGCGCCGGCGTTGTTCAACGCCTCGTAGGCCATGCCCGCCGACATCGAGCCGTCGCCGATCACGGCCACCACGTTCTTGCGCTTGGGGGCCTCGGCGCCCTTGGCCTTGGCGGCGGCCGCGTCGAGATCGCGCGCCACCGCCATGCCGAGCCCGGCCGAGATCGAGGTCGAGGAATGGGCCGCGCCGAACGGGTCGTAGACGCTCTCGCTCCGCTTGGTGAAGCCCGACAGCCCGCCCCCCTGGCGGAGCGTGCGGATGCGGTCGCGCCGCCCGGTGAGGATCTTGTGCGGATAGGCCTGGTGGCCGACGTCCCAGACGATGCGGTCGTCGGGGGTGTCGAAGACGTGGTGCAGCGCCACCGTCAGCTCCACCACCCCGAGCCCCGAGCCCAGATGCCCTCCCGTCACCGACACCGCGTCGATCATCTCCGACCGAACCGCGTCCGCAACAGCCTGCAACTCAGACTCCGGCAACAACCGAAGCGACGACGGGTCAGACAAACCGTCTAGAAGGGAAGGAGGATTCTGCGACACTACACGGACCCGTTGGCTGGCGTTCCCGGCGGCAGGCGGGCCGGCCGCTTGCGCGGAGGCGGGCCGTCTGCGCCATGGTGTCGTCGCAATCCGGCAGGCGTCTCCTGCAAGGGTCGCCACGACCATTGAGCCTCAGGTACGAGGCTCAGGCCCGCGGATCAATATTATGCGCCTGGTTTTTTCCCCGACGTGCCGGGACTGCAACATGTTACCGGTCTGGAATCGCGTCGTTCGACGGTGTTTTCTGGTTCTGGCATCGGCGTTGATCTGTGGCGAGACGCAGGCCGCGCCGCTCTTCGATCCCGGCACCATCACGATTCCGTGCGAATTCTCGCATGACTGCCGCCCGCGAACGATTCCCGGCCCTCCCGACCGTCAGGTCGCGCCGTTCCAGGGCACCCTCGGCCGCCCCTGCGGCTGGCGCTGGCGTCCGACGCCGTCGGGCACCCGGAAGGTGCGCGTGTGCTCCTGAGCCTTCGGGCGGGTGCCGTGCTCGCCTTCCTGCTCGTCGGGGGGCCGGGGTGGGCGGGAGAGACCTGTCCGGCTTTCTTTGCCGGAGGCGCGGCGCCGGTCCTGCGCAACCCGAAGCTCGCCGCACGCACGGTCCCGCTCTGCTTCGATGCCTTCGCCGTGCTGCATTCGGGCACCGCGCGCGCGCCGCTCTACGCGGCCGAGCGCCTGACGCGGGCGGGGGTCGAGGCGGCGCGCCGGGTCGACCGCGTCGATTCGTTCCACGAGGAGGAGCGGCTCGCGCCCGAGGCGCGGGCCGAGCTCTCCGACTACGTCCGCAGCGGCTACGACCGGGGCCACATGGCGCCCGCCGGCGACATGCCCACCGACCGGGCGCAGGCGCAGTCCTTCAGCCTCGCCAACATCGTCCCGCAGGACCGCACCCTGAACCGCTTCCTGTGGTCGTCCATCGAGGAGAGCGTTCGGCGCATGGCCCTGCGGCGCGGCGAGATCTTCGTGGTGACGGGGCCGATCTTTTCCGGCGGCTCGGTGGAGGCGCTGAAAGGCCGCGTCCTGGTGCCGGGCGAGATCTACAAGGCGGTCTACGATCCGGCGCGCGGGGAGGCCGGCGCCTATGTGGCGGCGAACCGGGACGATGCCGAGTGGCGCGCGCTCTCCCTCGACGAACTGCGCGAGCGCTCCGGGATCGAGGTGTTTCCCTCGGCGCCCCCGGCCGTGAAGGCCAGGGCTATGGCGCTGCCGGAGCCGCATGCCTTCTCGCGCGGCGGCCCGGAGCGCCGTCCCGCCGAATCCTGGCTGGACTGGCTGCTCGCCGAGCTCGGCCGCGCCCTGCGAAAGGCGCTGCGCGACATCCTCCGCTCGATCTTCTAGGCTGGCGCGATGAGCAGACCGGCCGAGCCTCCCCGCTTCTCGCCCTTCGCCGACGACGCGGCGGCGCGGACCATCGGCGGCCTCACCATCGAGAACGGGACCGAGGGCATCGCGATCCACGGCTCCCTCGACATCCCCCGCGACAGGACCGGGCTGGAGCGCGCCCGCGGCCTCAAGGCGGCCCTCGACGCCATCGTGGAGGCGCTGGAAGGCGCGGCGTTTCCCGCCGAGACGGCGCAAGCGGACGAGCCGCCGGTGCGCGTGAAAAACCCCTTCGCCTGAGGGGCGCCCCTCGCGCGATCCTTGCCGGGCGCGGGCCACCCTGATACTCGGGCGCGATCATCACAAGCGGGTTACGGTCGCGCGCGGTTCGGGTCTTGCTCGGGCAGCGACGCGCGGAGGCGGGCGACGAGCCCGCGATGCGGCCGATCCTCCCGACGCGAACCGGCAGCCGGCCTTCGAGGGCCGCGCCGCACCCAAGGACACCGACGATGGCGCGCGAATTCATCTACCACATGCGGGGTCTGAACAAGACCTATGTCGGCGGCAAGAAGGTTCTCGAGAACGTCAACCTGTCGTTCTACCCGGACGCCAAGATCGGCGTCCTGGGCATCAACGGCTCGGGTAAGTCGACGCTGCTGAAGATCATGGCCGGCATCGACAAGGACTATACCGGCGACGGATTCGTCGCTCAAGGAGCGCGCGTCGGCTACTTGCCGCAGGAGCCGCAGCTCGATCCGAACAAGTCCGTGCGCGAGAACGTCATGGAGGGCGTGGCCGAGAAGCAGGCGCTGCTCGAGCGCTACAACGAGCTCGCCATGAACTACTCGGAGGAGACCGCCGACGAGATGACGCGGCTCCAGGACGAGATCGAGGCCAAGAACCTCTGGGAACTCGATTCCAAGGTCGACCAGGCCATGGAGGCGCTCGGCTGCCCGAGCGACGAGCAGCCGGTGGCCACGCTCTCGGGCGGCGAGCGCCGCCGCATCGCGCTCTGCCGTCTGCTGCTCTGGGAGCCGGAGCTGCTGCTGCTCGACGAGCCCACCAACCATCTCGACGCCGAGACGGTGAACTGGCTGGAGGGCCACCTCAAGACCTATCCGGGCGCGATCCTGATCGTGACCCACGACCGCTACTTTCTCGACAACGTCACCGGCTGGATCCTCGAGCTCGATCGCGGCAAGGGCATCCCCTACGAGGGCAACTACTCGGCCTGGCTGGTGCAGAAGCAGAAGCGCCTCGAGCAGGAGGGCCGCGAGGACATGGCCCGCCAGCGCTCCATCGCCCGCGAGCAGGAGTGGATCTCGGCCTCGCCCAAGGCCCGGCAGTCGAAGTCGAAGGCCCGCATCACCCGCTACGAGGAACTGGTCGCCAAGCAGAACAACAAGGTCGATGCTGCGGCCCAGATCGTCATCCCCATCGACGAGCGGCTCGGCAACAACGTCATCGAGTTCGACCATCTCAACAAGGCCTTCGGCGACCGCCTGCTGATCGAGGATCTGTCGTTCAAGCTGCCGCCGGGCGGCATCGTCGGCGTGATCGGCCCGAACGGCGCCGGCAAGACCACGCTTTTCAAGATGATCACCGGCTCCGAGAAGCCCGACGGCGGCTCCATCGCGGTGGGCGAGACGGTGAAGCTCGGCTATGTCGACCAGTCGCGCGACGCGCTCGACCCGAACGCCACCGTCTGGCAGGAGGTCTCGGGCGGCAACGACATCATCTATTTCAACAAGCGCGAGATCAATTCGCGCGCCTATTGCGCGGCCTTCGCCTTCAAGGGCGGCGACCAGCAGAAGAAGGTCGGCACGCTCTCGGGCGGTGAGCGCAACCGCGTGCATCTCGCCCGCACCCTCAAGGGCGGCGCCAACGTCCTCCTCCTCGACGAGCCGACCAACGACCTCGACATGGAGACGCTGCGCGCGCTGGAAGACGCGCTGGAGGATTACGCCGGCTGCGCCGTCATCATCAGCCACGATCGCTGGTTCCTGAACCGCATCGCGACCCACATCCTCGCCTTCGAGGGCGACAGCCATGTGGAGTGGTTCGAGGGCAACTTCTCGGATTACGAGGCCGACAAGAAGCGCCGCCTCGGACTCGACTCGATCATCCCGAAGAAGATCAAGTACAAGAAGTTCTCGCGTTGACCGGATTTCCCTCTCCCCGCCGGGCGGGGAGAGGGTGGCCCTCGCGTCAGCGAGGGTCGGGAGAGGGGAACGCCCTCTCCGGCACCGTCGCTTCCCCTCATCCGACCCGCTTCGCGGGCCACCTTCTCCCGCAAGGGGGAGAAGGATGATCGCGCGTTACCCGCGTGCGCTCAGCGACACCGCGTCCCTGAGATCGCCCATGTCGGTCAGCTTGAGGCCGCGGCGGCGGAGGTCCTTCAGCAGGGCGCGATCCGGGAACGGGCAATAGGGCAGGGTGGGGACGAGGCGCCCCTCCGGCACCACGCCGTCGCGGGCGACGGCACCGAGCACCCCCTCCAGCAGCACCCGCCCGCGCTCGTGCAGCAGCACCGAGGCGCGGGATGCCGTGACGTCGGCCGGTAGAGGCGTCGCCTCCTGTGCCAGGATCGCGCCCGCATCGATGGCGACGGCCAGCCTGTGGACCGTGACGCCGAAGGCGTCCGGCCCCTCGGCGAGGGCATGGATGGTCGGCACCGGGCCGCGATGGCGCGGCAGCAGGCCGGGATGCACGTTGATCCCGCCGAGCCGCACGGCGGCCAGCGTCTCGCCTGAAAGAATCTGGTCGCAGTGGAAGGTGACGATCAGGTCGGCGCCGTGCTGCCCGAGCGCGGCGCGCACCTCCGGCCCGTTCACGTCGTCCATCGCGAGGCTCGGGATGCCGAGCCGGGCGCAGAGGGGCGCGAGCGGCGTCGCCTCGGGCGCGTCGCCGCTGCCGGCGAGCCGCTGGGTCAGCGGCGCCATCGGTCGCAGCAGGTCCGGCAGGCCGAAATTCACCGCGAGATAGGGCAGGAAGCCCGCGCCGGAGCGGGCGATGTGCTTCCTGACCTGCCCGACGAGCCCGCCGCTGGAAGGCCGCTCGGCGTTCGAAAGGCCGACGAAGGCGATCTCGGCGGCATGATCGGCGACGAAGCGCCGGACCGCCCGCGCGTTGGGCAGCGCTTCGAGCACCAGGAGTGCGATGCGGGGCCGTGCCATCTCAGCGCCGCTTGCGGATCTGGAAGCGGAAGCCGTGCATGCTGAGCCGTCGAAGCCATTCCGGCAGCAGCGAGGCCCCACGCGCCAGGTGGAACATGATCCACGGGAAGGCGACCACGCCCTCGTCGCGCGCCAATCCGCGAGCAATCCGCTCGGCGGCTTGGTCGGCGCTCATCTCCAGCGGGCGCCAGCCCTTATAGTCGCCGCCCATGGGCGTCTTGACGTAGCCCGGCGTCACCACGTTGACCTTCACGCCGCGCGCGCGGACCTTCTCGCGCAGCGCCAGCCCGTGGAGGAGCAGCGCCGCCTTGGCCCCGCTATAGGCCGGCGCGTCGGGCAGCGGCGCATAGGCCGCGAGCGAGGACATCAGCGCGATCTGGCCCCGTCCGCGCGCGAGCATCAGGGTGAGGCAAGGCAGCGCGACGTTCATGGCGCCGACGAGGTTGATGTCGATGGTCTCGAACCCCGTCTCCTCGGTCTCGACATCGCCGGTCGGATGGCCGCCGTTGACGGCCGCGTTGACGATGACGAGGTCGAGGGGATGCCGGGCATCGGTCTCGGCGAGCAGGGCCCGCGTGGCGGCGCGGTCGCGCACGTCGAGCCGCGCGGTCTCGACCGTGGCGCCGAGCGCCCGGCATTCGGCCGCCACCGCCTCCAGCCGCGCGGGCTCGCGGGCGACGAGGACGAGGGTGCCGCCGGCACGCGCGTAGAGGCGGGCGAGGGAGGCGCCGATGCCGCTCGACGCGCCCGTGATCAGGACGACGGGCATCGGTATCGCGGAAAGAGGATGGACATCCGCCCGCTGCTAGCCCGGCGGCGGGGCCGCGATCAATAGACCGGGGCGAGGCGCCCGTTGCCCTCGCCGTCCTCGCGCAGGGCGCGGGCGGCGGCGAGCAGCGCGTCGGGCAGGCTCGCCTCGATGCGCGGCACCGTACCTGCGACGGCCCGCTCGATCGCCTCGCGCGCGAAGAAGCCGCCGTTCACCTGGGTCCGATGCAGCACCACCCGGCGGAAATCCGCCATCAGCCCCATGTCGGGCGCGGTCGGATCGGTCCAGAACGTATCGAGGCCGCCCTGATGGGTGAGGCCCGGCATATTGTAGATCGCCGTGCCGGTGGCGAGCGTCGGGCAGCCGAGCTCCAGCGAGAGCATGCCGACCGTGCTGTTGACGATGACGACGCCGCGCGCGCCCGCGATCAGGCTCGGCAGGTCCCCGCCGTCGATGAAGTCGAGCCGCTCGCTGACGCCGTGGCGGCGGGCCGAGGCACGGGCGAACTTGCGCCAGTTGATGAGGCCGCTGTCGAGGGGGTGCAGCTTCACCAGAAGGCGCGTCGGCGCGCTCGAGGTCTCGGCGAAGGACTTGATCACCCGGTCCATGAAGCCCTCGACCCCGAGGAAGGGCGAGTGGACGCGGATCTGGTAGTCGCTGTCGAGCTGGAGCGGCAGCAGGAAGTAGTCGGCGCCGACGGCGTTGTAGATCTCGTTGCAGCGCTGCGCCTCGCGCTTCGTGCGCCCGCGCCGGCTGAACTTCTTGATCCAGCCCGCGTATTCGGCCGCGATATGCGTCGGCCGGTGGCTGCGGAAATGCGGGTAGAGATAGGGAAAGCCGATATTGGCGACGTTGTAGGCCACGTCCCAGACGCTGCGCCGGGCCATGTCGCCGGTGGAGGGCATGGCGCGGCCGGGCTGGGGCAGGCGGCGGGCGAGGTCCCGCACCGCTTCCGCCGTCTTCGGCAGCGAGGAGTGGCCGTTCACGCCGCCGAGTTCGCAGGTGATCCAGTTCGGCCGGATATAGCCTTCCTCGAAGACGTGGACGCGCAGGCCCCGCTCCTCGGCCACCTGCCGGCCGGCCATGTGGAAGGGGCGGCAGTCCCCGAACAGGATGATGTCGGTGATGCCGTGGCGCTCGACATAGGCGTCGAGATAGCTCTGCCAGCCGTCGCGGGTGCCGCGGTAGTTGTCCGAGGGCAGGCGCCAAAAAAGCCAGTCGCCGGGGCAGAAATTGATCCGCCGCACGGAATGTCCGCGCGCCTTGAGGGCACGGCCGAGATCGGAAAAGAAAGGGGATGCCAGTCCCTGGAGGAACAGGAAGGCGGCGGGCCGGTCCTGGGTGAAGGCGGGGCGTGTCTCAAGCATTCCTGAGGCGCTTTTCCTTAACCGGGTTTTGAAGCCCGGCCCTACGGTCCGGTCCAACGGGTCGCATGGAAGAGGACAATGCGGCAATCTGGCGCTTTGAGGGCGGCGGGCGTTTTTCCCACCGCGTGACCTTTGCGCCACCATCGCGGCGAGAGACTCGACCATGCCAGGCTAGGGACCAATCGCGGCAACCCTGTGTCGGTCCACCTCTGCCACTGGCGGTGGTCATAGAGCGTTACGAAGTTGGGTTAATGCAGCGGCCTGCCGCCGGACGGACCATGCGACCGAACCTCCCCCCGTCGCTGTTCGCGACCAGCCGGACCATCCTGAACCTGCGCGCCGAGATCGCGGGAGCGACGGGCCTGTCCTTCGTCGCGCCGCTGAGCCGGGGCGCGGGCGCCGCCGTCTGGCGCAGGGGCACGGGCGCGCGGCTTCTGCCGCTCTCCGGCCGGCCGGTGGTGCTGGTGGAGCCGGGCCCGCTGCTCTCGCCCTACGATACCCCCGAGACCGGGCTCGCCAGCCTGAGGCTCGCCATCGGCGGCCGGCCCATCGGCGGCCATGCGCTGGGCGCCGACCTGATCTCCCTCCTGCGGGCGCATCGCCTCGCCCATGTCGTCGCCGATGAGGATGCCGCGCCGATCCTGCCCGAGGAGCAGCCCTCCGACGCGGCGCTCCTGGCCCGGACCTACGGCGCCGGGGTCCATTATTTCGATCCCTGGACGCGTCGGCCCATCGACTTCCGGGACTGCGTCGAGCGGGTCGCGTGGCTGCGCGACCGCTTCGCCGGGAACGACCGGCGGGTGGTCTATGTCGGCATGTCGCGCTGGAAGCGGCCGGCGATGGACGTCTTCGGCGCCGGCCCGTGGGGGCGGCCGATCCACACCATGAAGGCCGAGGACGCCGTCGAACAGGGCCGCCGCCACGGCGGGCAGGTGCTGGCCTGGGCGACGCGCGCGCCGCAGCAGCTCGAACGGCTCTGCGCGGAGGCCGGCCTGCCGCTGGCGCGGGTGGAGGACGGGTTCATCCGCTCCGTCGGGCTCGGTGCCAGCCTCCAGCCCGGCGCCTCCATCGTGGTGGACGATCTCGGCATCTACTACGATCCGCGCCGCGAGAGCCGGCTGGCGCGTCTCCTCGCCGAGGCGCAGTTCCCGGCCGAACTCGTCGCGCGTGGCAAGGCGCTGCGCGAATCGATCGTGGCGCGGCGCCTCAGCAAGTACAATGTCGGGCTCGCGGGCTCGGGCGCGGACTGGCCGGCGGGGCGCCGCATCGTGCTCGTGCCGGGGCAGGTGGAGGACGACGCCTCCGTCCTCCACGGCTCGCCGCATGTGCGCTCGAACCGGGCGCTGCTCGAAGCGGCGCGCGCCCGCAACCCGGACGCCTTCCTGCTGTTCAAACCGCATCCCGACGTCGAGGCGGGCTTTCGGGTGGGCGCCATCCCGGAGGCGGAGGCCCTGCGGCTCGCCGACCGGATCGTCTCCGGCATCAGCATCGTCGACCTGCTCGACCGGGTGCACCATGTCGAGACCATGACCTCGCTTGCCGGGTTCGAGGCGCTGATCCGGGGGCTCACCGTCGCGGTCCACGGCCGGCCCTTCTACGCGGGCTGGGGGCTCACGGAGGATCTCGCGCCGGGGGCCGACCGGGGCCGCAGGCTGGCCCTCGACGAGCTCGCGGCGGCCGCGCTCATCCTCTATCCGCGCTATCTCGACCCGGTGGCGATGAAGCCCTGCACGCCCGAGCACCTGCTCGACCGGCTGAGCGAGGCGCGCGACCTCGCCCCCGCCTCCGCGCTCTCCATCGGGCGGGCGAGGCAACTGTTCATGCGCGCGCGCTACGCGGTGGTGAACCCGATCCTGCGGCGTCTGCGGGCGCGGCGCGGGGTGGCCCGCGGCCCCTCCGACAAACGCTGACGGCCGCCCGCGATGACCTTTCTCATGGCCATGGGCCTCGCGCTCGCCCTCTCCCTCGGCATCGAGGCCGCCGAGGGAGGGCGGGAGCGCCCGGCCCGGCTCGCGCCCGGCGATCTCGCGCTGCGGCTCGGCGCCTATGCCCTCGTCATGCTGTTCTGGTTCGCGTTTTCCTGGCGGCCGTGGCTGGCGGCGGTGTCCCTCGTCCTCACCGTCGCCGCGCTCTGCGTGGTCAGCCGCCTCAAGCGCGGGGTGATCGGCGAGCCCCTGGTCTTCAGCGATTTCGCCCTGCTGCCGCAGGTGCCCCGCCATCCCGATCTCTACTACACCAAGCCGCTGAGCCACCCGACCATCGCCGGGCCGCTCGCCGGTTTCCTCGCCGTGGTGGCGCTCTGGTACTGGATCGAGCCGACCGCGCTGCCGCGCTCCGTGTCCGGCTCGGCTCTGGCGATCCTCGGCCTGCCGCTGGCGCTCGCCGGTCTCGCCTTCGCCGCCGGGCGGCCGCCCCTGTCCGATGGGTTGGCCCGCCGGTTTCCGGCGCCCGATCTCGAAGCCGACATCGCCCGGTTCGGGCTGCCGGCGACGATCCTCGCCTATGCGCTGCGCTGGCGGCGGACGAGGTCTGATGCTGCGCTTTCGGCAACCGGCTTGCCGCAGGCGGCCGCCGACGATCTCGGGCTCGCGGGGGCGGGCCTTGTCGTCGTGGTCCAGCTCGAATCCTTCGTCGATCCCGAGCGGCTCGGCGGTCCGCCCCTGGCGGCGATGGAGCTGATCCGCAGCCGCGCCGCGCAATACGGGCGCCTGCGCGTGCCCGCGCACGGGGCCTACACCATGCGCACCGAGCACGCCGTGCTGACGGGGCGCGACGCGGAAAGCCTCGGCTTCGGCGTCTTCGATCCCTATCTCAGCGCCGGCGGCCGGGAGCCGGAGAGCCTCGCGCGCCGGGCCCTCGCGGCCGGCTACGACACGGCCTTCGTCCATCCCTTCCATCGCGACTTCTTCGACCGGGCGCGGGTGGTCACGGAGATCGGATTCCATCGCCTCGTGATGGAGGAGGATTTCGCCGGCGCCGAGCGGATCGGGCCCTATGTCGGCGACGTGGCGCTCGGGCGGCGCATCCTCGCCGAGGCGGAGGGGCGGACGGGGCCGCTCTTCCTGTTCTCGGTGACGATGGAGAATCATGGGCCGTGGAAGCCGGGGCGGCTCCCCGGCATCGACGACCCGCTGGCGCAGTATCTCCACCATGTCGTCCATACGGGGCGGATGGTCGAGGATCTCGTGGCGGGCCTGTCGGGGTCCGATGCGGTGCTCTGCGTCTACGGCGACCACGCGCCCGCCCTGCCGAACTGCCGCCCCGGTTTCGGCGGGACCGCGACGGAGTACGCGATCTTCCGCTTCGGCCGCCCGGCCGCCGCCCCGCGCCGCGTCGACCTCGCGGCCGACGCGCTGGGGCGTGCCCTTCGCGCCACGCTCGACCCCGGAGCGGAGGGCCGGCCGGGCCCAAGCGTGGCGGTGCCACGGTCGTGACGCATTGCGCCGCGACAAGTCGCGCCGACGCCGTGCCGTCTCTTTTAGCGGCCGTTAAACCGATCGCAGTGATCGACCCTTAAGCTTATCGCCGGACGCGGGCCTCCACGGGGCGCGCGGCCTGTACCCGAAACGGCGGCCGTCGACAGCCGCCCGGAGGACGTGTGATGGTGCGTATGGCGGCGCCTGTGGCGCTGATGGCCTGCCTCGTGTCGGGCTGCTCGATTCTTCCTGCGTCGGGCCCGACGGCGGGAGCGGTTGCGGATGGGGCGGATGTGGCCACCGCCGAGGGCGTTTTCGCGCGCTACGAGCTCGTGGACATCACGCCGGCCGTGGTCGAGGCCCTGCGCACGCGCCCCCTCGA